>CAZHMI010000141.1:0-1881 GCA_964533795.1 uncultured Candidatus Bathyarchaeia archaeon | reverse complement strand
GTAACGCTTTTTAGATCGACAAGTTAGACTAACTTGTCCAGCATGAGTACAAGTAGTGAACCGATTGCCTAAGAGACTGGTTCAATGTCCGAAATGCAGAGCGGAATTCGACATAAGCTATGCGAGAGCTTTCGCTTGCTCAGGATGTCCTTCCTCAGCCATGGGAAGTTGCGGCTTGATCAAATGCCCTGAGTGTAGTCACGAATTTCCAGCGTGATTCCGGTGACGACGTATGAGTGAGGCTTACAGAAGAGTTATGCTCAGATGGATAACTCCAAAAGGAATAATCTCTGCGGCGTTGTTAATCGCAACGGTCATTCTATTGCAAATCTTCTTTATTGACTATATCTCGTCTCACGGGTTCTCTCCAAGACATGAACAGATCGAAATCGGAGCCCTACAAGCGACCGTTCCCATCCTTTTGCTTCCTGCCTTGGGAGTCACCTTAGTGATTCTAACATCATGGATGTACGCAGTCGATAGAACATTGAGAGTAAGGATGAAAGTTGATTTAAGGAGACAGAGAGCTGAGACGATATCAAGAATTGTTGAAACCAGTGCTTGGATACTCTGGGCCTACAGTCTATTTCTCTTCATTCCGTACGTCTTAGGATCGAACTGGTTTATCTCTGCGCTATACCGTCTGTCCCTAAGTCTTCCTCAGCTCACCCAGTTCTTCGCAAGTTCTTACGAGAGCGTGATCTCGCTGATGGATCTCGACCTTATATGGAAGTTCGCAATTTCGCAGAACTTCGCGGCTTGCGGCGTAGCGATCTTCACGGCGGCTTACGTCCGAAGACAAAGCAGAGTCAAGAAGCCACGATAATCATATATCTGGGCGTCCTCTTGTCCTAGAGGTTTTTCTATCTCCTTATACTCTGTTATACCAGTTGTAAAGAGGAAATCGACGTGCAGAATCTAAGATCAAAGGTCATAGATATCTCGACTGAAAAGCGAACTTCTCTGCTAAACTGGAAGGACGCGGAGAAATTCGGGATTCGAACGCACGATAGAATAAAGGTGAGAGCTGGAGGAAGATCATTAACGACTATCGTTGAAACTACAAGAACTATCGTTGAACCTGGCGAACTAGGGGTTTTCGAGGATCTTGCAAGACAGCTTGGGATAGAGAAAGGCGCCACCGTGGCTATAGAACTTCAACCCGCGCCGGACTCGCTTAGGCTTATTCAGAAGAAGCTAAGGGGCGAAAAACTGACAGGGGAAGAGACATTCGAAATAATCAGCGATGTCGTCGATAGGAACCTAAGCGATATAGAGATAGCTGCTTTCCTATTGGCCCAACAGTTTCATGGCATGTCTATTGAAGAGACCGTCTCTTTGACTAAAGCTATGGTCGAGACCGGTGCGGGTATAGATTTCGAGAAACCTGTCTACGACAAACACAGTATCGGCGGAATTCCTGGAAACAAAGTAAGCTTGCTTATCGTTCCGATAGTGGCTGCAGCAGGATTGCTCATCCCGAAGACGAGTAGTAGAGCTATCACCAGTCCCTCCGGAACAGCGGATACCATGGGCGTCTTAGCGCCGGTTGAATTCTCAGCTGAAGAGCTCAAGAAGATAGTTCTAAAGACGCATGGAGCCATCGTTTGGGGAGGGAGCTTGAACCTAGCTCCTGCAGATGACATACTGATAAACGTTGAATATCCTCTCCAAATAGATCCTGAGAGCCAAATGCTCGCAAGCATCCTCGCCAAGAAGCTGGCAGTTGGAACAGACTTCCTCGTGATAGATCTTCCTGTGGGAAAAGAGTCGAAAGTCGAGAGCTTTGAGGAAGCTAGAGGCCTATCAAACCGGTTTATTGAACTTGGCGAGAAGCTGGGTATCGCGGTGAAATGCGGGTTGACTTACGGGGGGCAACCC
>CAZHMI010000140.1:0-1948 GCA_964533795.1 uncultured Candidatus Bathyarchaeia archaeon | reverse complement strand
CTTCTTCAAAGTTGCATTGAATTCGCTTGTCAACACGATTAGGGAAAAGAAGATAGTGGCTATCGGAACTAGCCTAGACGATGAGCATATCGACAAAAATTCATTCTTCGGACAGATCGCATACCATAGCAACATTATAGCTAAGCTTAAAGATCACGGCGACTCGACAATAGTGATTCTAGAGAAGCATCTCGCTAATCCGCCTGATATTCTGCTCAACGAATGTAAAAGGTACATTCCAGTAACAAGAGCAGAATAGGGAACTTTATTGCCGAAATCAACAGCCTTCTCGAAAGAATGTGTTCAGAGCGTTAAAGGTTGGATTCTAGATCTTTACCCGAAAGAGAATGGAATGGTAATTTGGATTAAGACAGAGCAAGGCAACACTATCCGCTTGGTCGATAGGTGGCGGTACAGCATCTACGTCTCCGGAAATCATAGCGACCTTATCGATCTGGCAAAACATGTTCCTACCGATGGAGTTGCTCTAGAGGAGAAATATGTGAGGCCTGAAGACTCCGATACGTCTACTGTTCTGAGGATTCCAGTTTCAAATTCAAGAGAGGCGCAGGAGTTCGCTGAGAAGATATTGGTCTACGGCGGATACAAGAGATTCAAGCTATATAACGTGGATGTCAAGCCAAGCCAAATGTACCTATATGAGAAAGACATCTTCCCATTCGCCTTTGTTCACGCAACTCAGAGATCTAATGGATTAGAATGGTGTTTACTCGATAGCCAAGAGGAAGTGGAATACAAGATACCGCCGTTGAAAGAGCTAATGTTAGAAGTGAAAGCTGCAAGCGAGAGAATCTCAAAGTTCACTGACGAGATCAGAGAGGTAAATATCAACTTCGGCAGTGAGTCGATTCGAGTCGATTCAGGAGATGAACTCGATAAATTAATGACGCTTGTCGAATTGATTCAGCAGCTAGATCCTGACATAATCTATACTTCAAATGGTGATGAGTTCTTATTTCCATACCTAGCAAGAAGAGCTGTTGAAAACGAATTTTCTGAAAAATTAGTTATAGGACGGGAGAGATCTTCCCTAAGAGTTTCGAATGGAAAAGGCGCATCGTATGTAAGCTACGGTAGAGTGCATTATCGACCGTTACCGACTAGGCTGCTCGGCCGGATACACATAGACATGGAGAATTCTCTGCTATACCGCGATTGCGGTCTCCAAGGCCTCATAGAGGTTGCGCGAATATGCAGAATTCCAGTACAAAGAGTTTCGAATACGACGATTGGAACCAGCATGACATCTGCTCAACTCTACCACGCTGTTAAAAACAATATTCTAATTCTCTGGGTGAAAGCTGATCCAGAAGATTTGAAAACAGCTAGAGAACTGCTTATCGCGGATCGAGGAGGCTTCTATCATGAACCGAAGGTAGGTATACACGATAGAGTTGGTGAACTTGACTTTACAAGCCTCTACCCAATGTTGATGCTTAAGAAGAACCTTAGCGCGGAGACGGTGAGATGCAAGTGCTGCTCAGATTCTACAGCTCGTGTTCCAGAACTGGGTTACAACATCTGCGAGAAGCGGACCGGAATAATTCCGAAGAGTATTGAACTCCTCCTGAAGAAGAGAATGAAATACAATGAATTAAAAAGAAAAGCAAGCGATTCATCACTTCGATCGATCTACGAGAAGAGGCGGGCAGCACTTAAATGGATCTTAGTATGCGCATTCGGTTATCTCGGATTTAAGAATGCGAGGTTCGGTAAGATAGACGCTCACGTCGCAACTTGCGCTTTTGCCCGCCAAATACTTTTGAACGCCACTCGTTTAGCTGAAGAACGGGGATTCGAACTCACTCACGGAATAGTCGATTCCCTCTGGCTCAAGAAGAAAGAGGCAACGGAGAACGACTTCATTGAATTAAGAGAGGAAATTCAGAGAGAGACAGAGCTTCCAATCTCGTTTGAAGGGTTATAC
>CAZHMI010000139.1:0-2303 GCA_964533795.1 uncultured Candidatus Bathyarchaeia archaeon | reverse complement strand
GGTGCGGTGAGTGTGGAAAGGCCTACTGTGAAGAATGCGCTGTAGCCGACGGAGTGATCAAGAGGCTCGGCGTATGCTCAGACTGCGAAGAGGTTTACGAGGCGGAGGAAGACTACTGGGGCTGGAAGTAGTATACTAATTCGGCATTTGATAGGCTCAGACTGATACTAAGTGAGCTGCCCCGTTTCCTTTACGAGATTCCTAAATTTGCATTTTGGTACAGCTTCTCTGATTCTTGCTGGAATTACACGGTCTGCGAGTTGGAGGTCATTCTCATAGATGTCGATTGCTCTGAGTGAATGGTCATTGTAGAACTTCTGCTTAACCTCTATTGCTCTAGGATCTCCCCGAGCCTTCTTCTCCCAGAATTCAATGTAGGGGTCTATCTTAGGGATATACCAGTCGCAGGTTCGCTTGGACAGCTTCGTTCCAGAAGGCGCTGCCGTAACTGTTCGCGCGCAAACAGTCAACATTGAACAGCGCTTCGGAATCCAGATGATCAAGCTTGAGATCGAGAAGGCTCTCGACTTAGTGACTAGGGTTCCGGATAACCGCGAATTCAAGGGACAACTTCTCAGAGCCGCTGTTAAAGCAGGATGCCTCTACAGGGAGACAAGGGGTCCCGAGCTTGAAGCCTTAATCGAGAAAGTGGAGGAAACGCTTTGACCAAGGCAAACCATGCTCATAAACTGAAGGTTCCAGCAGCCGGGAATGAGATGCCGCTTTGGCTTCCATGCCTTGAATGTTGCGCTCTTGTCTGGACGAAGGACCCTCATATCGTCTTTTGGACCAATGTTTTTAATTGGTTTGATCTTTCCGGAAGGCTTCATCTTTCCCTTCTTACACATAGAACATGTCTCGCCGAATGTTCAAAACTGATTTTCCCTAAACAGTTCTGATCCGCAACCAGAAAAATGAATACATGCGTTCTGGATCTAAGGTATCCTAGAGAATTCAGATATGTCCTATGGGCATAACGTAGAGCGGAACGTGTTCACTGGGGGCTGAGATCACTTCTCGGACTTGATCGTCGTAGAATGCTCCGATAGCGACTGTGCCTAGCCCGAGGGATTCCGCCTGCAAGTAGATGTTCTCTGCGACATGCCCTGCCTCCATCGGCACATACCTTTCTCTCCCCCGTTCCCCGTACTTCACTATCGTCCGACTGTATATGGCTGTTATCACGAAGTCTAAGGCTGCTTTTTCCACCCATTCCTGTCTAAGCGAAGCTTCACAAAGCTGGTTCCGATAATCCCCCTTCTTCACACGCTCTAGAACATGCTCTCCACAGGAATAGCTGTAGACGCCAGCTTCTAGATCGGAGTTTCCGACGACGAGAAAGATCTCTAGAGGATATAATGCGCCAGCTGAAGGCGCAGCTCTGAAACCGATCTTTGCTTCGGTTATTCCTTGCGCTGCCCAGCAGAGTTGTGAAATGTCGCTGAGAAGAACAGGGTCATCTGTATAGGATCTGCGTGAGCGTCTTCTCTCAATCGCTTCCTCTATCGAGAGGCTACCCTTCTTCCTAGGCTGAGGCAGCTTGATCGATTCTCCTTCGATTTGTTCTCCACTTGGAGTCGGTGTAGCTGGTGTCGGTGAAGGAGTCGGTGGGCCCCCGCAAAGCTGAAGGCTGATTTCATCCTTTAGAGGTTGAGGCAGGAACATACTTGCTATGCCAGTAGTAACCATTCTACCTGCTTCTCGTGCGACAACATAACTGATGGGCAATCCACCAATAGCAAATTGTCTTCTTGTAAGACCGCTCTCAATATACCTGTCAACATTTCTGCTAAATCTAGCAATAGCATCTTTAGGCTCCATACAAGCGGGGCAATACCCGCCTTGACTACCAGCTCCCAAGATTTGGCGTTTAACTCTTATCAGCCCGTCTTTTTCTTTCATAAATTTCAACTCTCAATTTTTGAAAACGTGAGGGAACATATTCGAAGCTAAGCTTCTCAATCCCATCCCGCTTGAAGATAGATGTCCTCGCTCTACTCATCGACTTCTCCGATAACTACTCTACAAGACAATGATTTACTTTTTTCCAGTACCATGAAGCTGATCATATTTTACACTCACCCGCCTCGATTTCTGTAAGGTCGCTCCGTTTCCTCGTCTTCTGTCCTTATCCGTTCCACTCTACTTAGTCACTTGCCTCGCCGGGACAAAGGCTTTTGAGTTCACATAGCGATTATAAGATTGGTGTTCGAGTTTGGAGTCTAAGCTTGCTGACTTCCTAAAGTCAGGTAAGGATTGGGAGAGGAAGCCAACCTCCGCTCCGGGAGTCTTCGTGCTTAAGA
>CAZHMI010000138.1:0-2342 GCA_964533795.1 uncultured Candidatus Bathyarchaeia archaeon | reverse complement strand
TCCAAGATGTAATCGGTTGTGAAGAAGCGGGTAAGAGAAATCTCCCCTCTCTCTATCTTCTTGAATACCTCCGAGGCTTTCGCATGATACAAGTCATCGATATTGTAGTAGGCGACTAAAGCTGAAGTGTCGATGAAAATCTTCATCAATCTTCCTCTTTGTAAAGAAGTTTGTCAAGTTTAGAAGAGTCGGTTTTTACACCGGTCTTAACAGGCTTTATTTTAAACAGCGGATCTTCAGTTATCGGGACACGTGTGCCAATCCACTGCTGGACGGCTTCGCGCAGACTATGTTTTATGGTCACGCCTCTCTTCTCAGCCACTTTTTGAAGAAGCTCGTATTCTTGCTCCACAAGTTCGGTTTGAACCACCCTCTTCCTGGCCATATCATTCGCCACTTACATGTGAGATTTACATGCTTCATAAATGTTTGAGTTACATTGCCCAGGTGCATGACTCATAAATTAACCGTCCTCAGTCTGCGACTTGCTGCACTTTCAAAGAACCAGAGCTAACAGGAAGGTGGCTGCAGATCTCGTTCCTATGCTTCGCCTATCAAGGCGATCGCGGCTATGCCGAGCACGACGCCTAAGGCAACTCTAGGTGGGTAACTCTCCTTGAACAGTACAGCACTCGCAATCACGGTTGCGACGGCGCCGAGAGTCGTCACTATCATCGTTAACCTTCCCAGCCCGGTCACCGACAAAGGAACACCGATCAATAGCCGAGAGAAGAATAAAGCCACTAGAGCAAAGAAGATAAGAGGAGAGAAGAGGAACCTCATCGCGAAGAACCCGTCCCTGAGGCCATAGCCGCTGAAAACTATCAGCAACACGCCCACTAGCATAATCCCCAAGTAGAGAAAGGTTCTCGATGACCATTGAATCTCAAGCATACGCTCAAGCGATATCGACCCGAACGTATTCGTCCCATACTTGAACAAGACCCCGCCAATCGTCCCAATGGCAATTATCAATACCACTGTCAGCCAGAACCATACGTCAAACATACGCTTTCTCACTTCCACCCGCAACCTAACATCTACTACAGGAATCATGATGAACATAAAGAATTATCCCTGACGGCCGAGTCCAAATCGAACCAAAGAACAGCATCTTAACCAAGAAGCCCTGCAACGTCTCTTGATATCCAAACACAACCTACGGCGATCAAAGATCTCCCGGGCATTCCTGAAAACTATCCCCCTGATCAGAAATGCGGGAACTCAAATGGCGTTTCCTGCTTCTTTAGGCAAGATTCATATGTTCAGGCTGAATTCCATAGACTAGGTGATATATCGTGGCTGAGGTGGAATTGAAAGAAGTCGACTCTCAAGGTAGGTTTACAATCCCGGCGAAATGGAGAGAGCGGATTCTGAGGGGAGTAAAAGAGGTCTACGTCTTCATGTATCCAGACCATCTGAGAGTCGTCCCCAAGAGGGCAGTTGATCTCACCGAATACTTTGACTCGGTAGAAGTTGACGTTGCTCTTGAGGGCTTCTCGGAGTATCATAAGCTCAGGAAGTCGATTAGGAAGACTTGAATGGAATGATCAGAGATGAGATTTCTCGACGCAGATGTCTTCATATATGCGTTTCTGAAAGCTACGCACAAACTGAAGGCTGAAGATGAGGCAGTAAAAGAGGCCGCGAAAAGTATCATCTCACGAGTCAACAAGGGCGAACGAGTCGTAACCACTGTCGTCCACATGAGTGAGGTCTTCAACTTCGTTGAAGATTGGCTTCCCTTTGATGAGGCGTTGAAGCTGGAGGGAGGTCTCCTGTCAAATGATGCTATCGAGGTCGAAGCTGTCGACAGGGAAGCATATATTTCATCAATCGAGTTGGCGAAGGAAAACTCGATTGGGTTGAACGATGGGCTGGCAATCTCGGTAATGGAAAAGAACGGAATATCTGAGATCTATTCCTTCGACAAGCATTTCGAGAAGATAAAGGGAATCAAGAGAGTAACCAAGTAACCTGGCCGAAGAAGAGGTCGACCTCAGAAAGAGTTTGGGATGGGAGAAGGAGAGAAGGACTAAGCTTCGATCAGGATGATCATGGACCGATAAGGGATGTCGGCTAAGCCAGTCGGCAGGGGATGCGCGTTCTTCGCGCCCAACATTGGTGCGAAAGATCATCTAAGAAAGACGTTCGCATCGATGAAGCACTGCTACTATCCATCTTCAACCTACTTCGCCCTTGTCTCAGCAGCCCCATGGCGCAGAAGCTGAATCTAGGAAGTGTCAGCAACGGGCGCTTCACTACACCACAGGAAAGTTTATGCTACAGCGGGCTATAGCATACTCAGACTCGACATGAGCCTCGTCGATGAGTACTCTCTC
>CAZHMI010000137.1:0-2473 GCA_964533795.1 uncultured Candidatus Bathyarchaeia archaeon | reverse complement strand
CTAGAGGCGAATTCATCTAGACATCATGCGAACTCTAACGGCTCCTCCTCCCTCACTATTGAAACCGTTATTGAGTGGCTATCGCAGTTATATGGAAGATCAACTATCTTATCCGCTACATCAAACCACGAAAGGATCTTCCATCTATGCCTTCGAGGAAAGCCAGTCGTCTCGCGTTGCTCTTCCTATCTTTCTCCTATCAGTCCATAATGGAAATTCTCACTCTGGCACTTCCGATATTTGCGCTGTCGCTCTCGGCCTCGCCTTATGAGATAGGTCTACTGGCGACTTCGAGAGGAGTTGCATACAGTATTTTCGCCTTCTTGATGGGCTACGCCTCGGAGAAGATAGATAGGAAACGGATGCTGGTCTACGCGACTTCAATCGACATGTTCATAGCCTTGCTTTTCTACTTTTCAAGGGTCCCTCTGGAACTGATAGCTCTCAGGTTCTTCGAGGGATTGGCTATGGCCATCTTTTGGCCTGCGATAGAACCTCTATTCCTCAAGATTGAAGCTTCAAGCGTATCCGAAGCTCTCAGAGACTTCAACCTGTCATGGGGATTCGGTGGGATAATAGGCCCCATCATAGCAGGTGGGCTGATCACAATCTTCGGGGAGCGTTCACCTTTTCTCGCCGTGATAGCGATCGCAGCCATAGACACTGTCTTAATCGCCCGATACACCCCTCCAAGAAAATCTGCTGATGACGAAGGTCAAAAGCCGCCAGTCAAGATGGGTAGATTGCCGATAAAGCTTGTTTCAACCACCATTCTCTTAGGTGCGATCATGGCAATCTTCTTCGCCTTCTTCCCTGCTTTCGGAATTCAACTCGGCATTAGCGCCTTCGAGATAGGGGTCATGCTCTTCTTATTCGGGGTCGCCAGACTATTCTTCTTCTATGTGGCTCCGTCAATAAGAATGAGCTTAGAGTTGAGGATAGCCCTAATCTCTGTCGGCCTCTTTATGGTCTACATAGGAAACAAGATAGCGATATATCTAGGCGTTATCTTTATCGCAGCGGCAGACAGCTTCCTTTACGCCTACGCTATCGAAAACATGTTGAAGGGTGAAGAGAGCACCAGAGGCCGAATGGCTGGAATCTTCGAAGGATCGCTTGGGGTAGGCTACATACTTGGACCCTACATTGCTGGACTTGCCGCAGAGTTGTCATTCTCCTACACTTTCATAATCGCATCTTTGATCGGCGTGATCTTCATCGCAGTTCTCACGATAGCCAGAGGCTTGAAAATCGAGCATAGTCTTACTTAATGAAGCGCTTAGAAGTGGCAACATCTAGAAGCCTGTACGAATCCTAGGACATAGTTGCGGTGAATACTCGTTTTTGGCGCAAAAGATTCAAAAGCAGAGAGTTATCGAATCTCTCTTCGTTTAACGAGTTGCATTTGTGATGGGCAGCCAATATATCGCTTCTCCAGCTTCACAAGATGAAATCTGTTCTACGGAGGCATAGCACCGATGACGGATCAGTATGATCTGGTAGTAGTTGGTGCAGGTGTAATCGGTTTATCGTGCGCTTATCACATGAAGATGGATCACCCGGAAGCTAAGATTCTCGTAGTGGAAAAGGCTAGTGGTGCAGCTTCCGGAGACACATCGAAGAGCGCTGGCGCTGTGAGAAATACCTTCACATCGGAGGTAAATCACCTCCTCGCTGATACGTCATTAGACTTCTACTCGCATATTCAAAGAGACCTTAAGTTCAGCTTAGACCTCGAGTTTGTCGGGTACCTGTGGCTTCTCACTGAAAAAGAGTATGAAGTCTTCGAGGTGCTTGCCAAGTCAATGGCTCAGAAGGGCATACAACTCAAGATATGGAGTAAAGACGAACTGCGTGAAATGGTGAAGGGGCTATGCCTAGAATTCGGCGACGATGATGATGAAGCGAAAGCGATCGGTCTAGAGAATATAGTTGGAGGGATTCAAGGGATCAAATGTGGAACGATCGCACCTGAACTCGTCGCAAGATTCTATGAAGAAGAGCTCAAAGATCTCGGTGTAAAAATCATGTACAACACGGAAGTAACTTCACTGATCTTAGAGCCTACACAGCCTCTCGGATTACCGAAGGAGCCCCTGATCTGGCAAGACAAGAAGATAAAAGGCGTCAGGACCAAGACAAGCGATATTTATGCGGGAACCACTGTCATCGCGGTCGGTCGGTGGGCTAACAAGCTTCTCGACGAGGTAGGAGTGGATTCTCATATGAAGCCTAAGAAGAGGCAGATATTCCAATTGAGCGGTTCGAAGCTTCTCGACTTGTTGAATACAAAAGGCTTTAATGAATACGGACTACTTCCCTTCACCATTTTGCCTAAAGGAGGAGTCCTCATGAGACCTGTTAGAACTGAGAAAGGATTCTGGGTTGGAGCTGCCGACGATCTGGGAAGATCATTCCTATTCGAAGAAGAACCGAAACCTGAGAGTGACTACTTCACATATAACATCTATCC
>CAZHMI010000136.1:0-2649 GCA_964533795.1 uncultured Candidatus Bathyarchaeia archaeon | reverse complement strand
CTTTAGCATAGGGGTTCGCAGGCGAAGCTTGAGGTCTTCTTTTCGTATGTAGGATGAAATTCACATGTGGAATTTGAAAAGCTTCCAGCGAGAGCTCTCCAAAGGAGGGTATATGGGGGTTCAGGGTGGGCTCTCAAAGTAGGTCAAGGCGGTCGAGATCGCTTCTCTAGAGGGTCTCCTAGCCATGGTTTGTGACGTCGTTACTTCGCTGTAGAGATATCGGAGGGCACTCTGTCTCCGCAAGCTATTTCAATCAGCATGTAAGTGTGAAAGTCCTTGAGCATCTCTACGATGCTGTTGATGCCTTTCTTTCGGAGTTTTCTGTCAGGTAGGAGGCCGGAGACGCCGACCAAGGCGAGCTCGATCAATGCTGTTATCGCTTTCCTCCGGATCCGTCGACGCATTTGACGTTCATTGGGAGACATGTTGTTGGATAAGCCTTGATACCAATGTTTCTCCTGCATCCTTTGGTCCTTCTCTTCGAGAAGCCGGCTGTTCCTCTCCTTCAGCTTGTTCAGATATTCAAGCTCCTTCCTAGTGAAGACCCTCAACTCGTGACAACCCCCTGTCACGTTTCAACCCATATCCTCCTCTTCCCCCTTTCCTCTAACCGCGAACCTCCAACATACCAAAACCATCACCTACCACGCCGCCGTACCTTTGAGGCTACCATCCGGCTGGGACCGCGAGGAACCCCAGTGAAAATATTCTGAATAATAATGCCGCTCGGATCCAATAGTGAATCCTCCTTAGCCAAGATCCCTCTAACACAATCCGAAAGCACCCTACACATAGTTGAACCATGGCTTCTACACAAGCGCTTAAACCGATCCAACTCCTCCCGACTAACATGAAGCCTAATGCTCGAAACCATAGAAGAATATGGTTTTCTACCTAGAAGTTTTAACGAAACAGTAGTATTCGATGCGGCTACAGGCTTTAGGAAGATTGTTCCATTCGAGTCGATGTCGTCGATTACGTATTCAGATGCTGGATTTCGGAGTTTCAGCCGGTCCTCCATGCTCAACCGGAGTGCCCAGACCTCGTATTCGCGTCCTCCTTTCCGTTGTCGATAGCGCGATAGCTTCATCCTAGGCTGGGCCCTCCTAGTCAATGTGGTCTTTTTCTATCTAGAATTCAAGCGCATGAAAATCTCGCAACTCCTGAATCCTTTCTCAGTTTGAAACTTTTACTTCGCCTCCTCAAGCCTTCGCAGCCTAGCCTCAATATTCTCCAGCTTCTTCTCGCATACCTGAATATGCTGCTCTAGCCGCATGTCATGTATCATATCAAGAGTCGATACCGCTCCATGCTTCCAACTCAAAAAAGCTTCCTTCGCGAGTTGCCGCGCCGTGACCGGGTGAAAACCGAATTTCCGCTGAATGTACGCAACAAGCCGCGAAAGATCTGCTTGCGCCTGAGAATTATCTCGCAGCCACGCCGCCGCGTCCGCGATCACGTTGACCCGCAACTCGTGTTTATCCAGAATCTATTCCTCCGCGCAATGAAGCTTAACCGGTCTTTCCACCCCTTCTCTCGAGATCCTGATACTGCCATCCGCCAGTTTCTCGATTTGAATGTCCACAGACCCTCCGTCGATCCCTAGTAGCTCAAGAATCCGCTTTGCAAAGCCTTGAAGATCAAGCGTTTTAAGATCCATGTTCATCCCCGATTTCTTCAAAGAATTTCGATAATGCTTCGCGTATCAAACGCGATTTGCTCTTACCCGTTTCCTCCGCTGCTTTATCCAGCAGTTCTAGCTCGCTCTTCTCGAGCAAAATTGACGTTTGAATTTTCCGAGGCACTCTAGTACCCTAAACGGTACCATATATCATACCAAATATTAAATACTTTTCATGTATCATATGATACACCTTGGGAAACTAACCATGGTCTTTCCATCACAGGCGAATGAAATTAAGGACGCAATACTGCAGGCCTTGGAAAAGCACAAGTCTCCAGAGAAGGGCATCGGATACAACAAGCTCTTCGATCTGGTCCAGGGTAAAATCGGTGGAAGCCGAAGGACCTTTCACAAGTACCTCAACGAGCTTATCTCCGCCGGAGCTGTGAAGAAGGAGAAGGATCCTAAACATAAGGTAGGCGTCATAATCTACAGAACAGAGTCTGCAAGCCAAGAAGAACTTCTGATCGAACTGGCAGAGCGATTAGCTTCTATGAGTAAGATGCCGCCTATTTTGAAGAGGTTCATAGACGGGGCGCCAGAAGAATGGAGAAAAGCTTGTAAAATAATTATGCTTTCAGATGCGATAGGAAGAGTCCTAGCTAAGTGCTCACCATCATACGTCTCAGAATGGCAGTATGCAACCGCCAAGATCACTGAAGAGGGACCTGTACAGAAAGTGGAGATCAGAATGTCATCTGAGGATGGAAAGAAAACCGGAAGATATGAATTTTCGATCGGTCCAAGAGAAATGATCGAGAAGAACCTGAGAGAAGAGTAGAGATCGAAGCGGGACCTGTGAGGGCTGATTGGATTTCATGAATCTTTATCTGTGTACGCTGGGACCGTGGACTGGAGCGGATTCCATCTCACGGATCTGGTCTTCCACCTTCTCCAGCTGCCGTCCCAACTCGTCTAGACCTATGTTCTTGAGGACTCCGTCTAAGACTTGGATCAAGTAGCCG
>CAZHMI010000135.1:0-2686 GCA_964533795.1 uncultured Candidatus Bathyarchaeia archaeon | reverse complement strand
AGCCGCTTTGAATTCTTCGCTACATAGCTCCATCGGACCTAGCTCGTCTATGGCTATCACCGAAATGGTTGAGTCAGTGGCGGCGCGGTTTATCGCGTTTACTCCTATTTCTACAAGATCCTTTAGGTTGACTCGATACTTTCCTATCTGCGGGCCCACAGGTTGCTCTACGTGAGCCAGCCATCCTTTCTGGCGGGATACTAGATCGATTATCTCGAAGCCTACTCTTGCGCTTCCGCTTCTAACCTCTTGGCTGACCATACCTCCAACCTTTAGCCCCCTACCCTCTAGCTCTTTAATTGTCTCGATAAGAAGCGTGGTCTTTCCGACGCCTGGTCTTCCTGTAAGAAGTATCTTACGAACCATAGACCTCAGCCTAAGAAGCCTGTAGCTAGAAGGTAGATCTCAGAGCTCTTTGCCTTGCTGGCTTTAGGTTTCACAAATCTAACATGTTTGAAAGACCTTTTAACTTCGTTCTCAAAGTCTTTCAGCTCTGGTCCATGAAAGAGCTTAACGAAGAAGTTTCCATCCCGAATGAGAATCTTCTTCGCTATTTCAAAAGCTTTCCTCGTCAAGTATATTTGGCGTGCGTGATCTGTATCCCAAGAGCCCGAGATATTCGGTGAGACATCCGATAAAACCGCGTTCACTTTGCCCTTGACGTCTTCGAGGAGGTTGACGATATCGGAGTCGTTCGATATGTCTGAAAGAATCGTAACCACATTCTTGTACGGTAGTGCGGAGATCGGCTCGATATCTATTCCTATGACCCGGCCTTTTTCACCGACCGTCTCTCTTGCAACTTGGAGCCAGCCGCCAGGTGCTGCTCCAAGATCTACTACCAAGTCGCCTTTCGATATGAACTTGAACCGCTTGATCGCTTCTAGAAGCTTGTAGGCAGCTCTACTTCTGTACCCTCTCGCTTTCGCCATTCTATAGTATTGGTCCCGCTGCCTTTCCCTCTTCCATCTCTCTGACAATCGCTAGGCTGCACCAGCCTGTTCGCCGGCTGTCCTTATCAACCATCCCGTAAGCTTATCGCATCTGCTCGGATTGATCAATGCCGTATGCCCACACCTCTGTTCGATATCGCAGAATGCGCATGGAATAGACGCGATAGAATCGACTGTTGAGAACTTACGCCTAGCGAACACTCTGTAGGTCCATCTTCCCTCTGAAAGCTCCTTCTTCCGCTCTATCAACCTCTTCCGCTCAAGCCTCAGTATAGCTCGAGAGCCTTCCCGACTGTCAGCTTTCATCTTCTTCCAGAGCTCAGATTGAAGTATTCCTTCTTCACCGCTATTCATAACTAATTGGAGAACATCTTGTTCAGTAGGTCCTTTCTTCGGCAATCCATACACCAGGCGTGAAGATCCTTTTAATCACTGAATATGAGGTTGCTTACCCACTTAAGGGTTATACGGATGACCTCGATGCTTCAAGTCACTCTTGCGCCGTTCTCCATCTCTCGATCAACGCAGAGCAATGCCAACTTTCCGTCCCTCTCGGCAGCCAGCAGCATACCTTCAGACATCTCACCTGAGAACTTTGCTGGCTTCAAATTGACCAAGTAGATTATCTTCTTCCCTTTCAACTCCTCCGGCGTGTAGTATCCTACTAGACTGGATACGGTTTGGCGGACACCCAGCTCACCAAGGTCAACTTGGATCTTATACAGCCTCTCAGTCCTCTTAACATGTTCCACATTAACAACCGTACCGACGCGCATATCCAACTTCTTGAATTCATTGAAACTTACTTGAGCAGCCTCCACAAACACAATCCTCCTTCCCCAGATTCTCGACAAACGCCTTTTTAATACCTACGCTAAGCTTGGAAGTTTACATTTCAGATCGGATTGGTGCAGAGCTGAACATTTGCAATAACGCTGTCAGTTCGACAATGTCTTGCAGAGAACTGTACGAAGAAGAGTTGAGTTTTCCGGATGACGCCTTCGGGCTGTTTGATCGATGCCATGAATGGCAGCTTAGAAGAGAAGTTAAGCGTCTTTTGCGGGAAGGGGGATCGCTACCACGGGACCCGAAGTTTCAACCGGAAAGCAAGGAGCCAGCGCCTATGTTGCCGCCGAGAGGGGATCAGGCTAGTGAAGTTAACTGGCATCGTGCAGAGAAAGCGGCTGACATTCTGCCTGCTTTCAGCATAGCTCAGAGAACATTATGGTTAAGTTGAACGTTTAGACCATCGATTCAGCATGCCCAACGATCTATGGGCAACGTGGACGATGCTTCCAGCGTCCGTCGGGTAACCTCTCGGCATTCCCTTATGAGCGAAAATATAATCTCTTCAGAGGTTGCACTATCTCTTTTTGTTCTGACCTTATTCGCATCGAGTGGCATTCTCATCTTGTCCATAAGCAAGAATCTAACTAACAATCTTGCCTGTGCCATCTGGAGAATTATCATCGACTACTATTATCTTTCCTTTTATTTTTGATGCCACCAACACTTTGTTTATTTCACTTTTCAGTTCTCCAATATTCTTGCTTTCATTAAGGGTTGGAATGATTATAGAAACGCCGATATCTATAGAAGGCATTTTCAAACTCCGCCCTTATGAAACTTCTAGCTCTTTTCATTTTCCGGGAAGGGTTAGAATAAAGATCAAGGAGTGGAAAGAACATCCATACACAGAGGATTTTTGATAGAATCCATAGTGGGTTGTGCGG
>CAZHMI010000134.1:0-2711 GCA_964533795.1 uncultured Candidatus Bathyarchaeia archaeon | reverse complement strand
CCTGCGTAGGCGTCTTGAACATGATTACGCTTACTTTGTCGATCTCCCCAAAAAATCTAGAAGTCATCTCCATGAATTGCAGGGTAACGCATATAATGTTCAGTTTTAGCTTATGTAACTAAGCCCCGGTAGCTCAGCCTGGTTAGATACGTGAAAGGCGTTGGATTCGCGTAGGCTAAAGCGTTGGCTTGGTAAGTGAAGAAAGCCCAATCAGTCAAAGGTCGCGGGTTCGAAGCCCGCCCGGGGCTCCAATTCTGGGTTTGCATTCTTCGCGTCATTATCCCTTATATACATTCATTCTTGAGATTCATCTGGTGACATGGTTGCCGGCATTCGCGTTTGAAGGAAAAACGCCCTCGATCGGAAAGACATCGTATATCAGCCATTCCGCTGACGTTATCGGCGATGTGACAATAGGCGAGGGGTGTTTCATTGGGCCTGGCGCCAGAATCAAAGGGGACTACGGTACTGTTAGGATAGGTAGCTGTACGTCGATCCAAGAGAACTGCGTGGTCCACGCTCGGCCCGATGACATCTGCGTAATCGGTGATTATGTTACGGTTGGTCATGGAGCGATAATTCATACCGCTACGATTGAGAACTATGCTGTGATCGGGATGGGCGCTGTAATAAGTGACTTCGCTAAGGTCGGGGAATGGGCGGTTGTAGGCGAAGGCGCTGTCGTTACCAGTAAGACGCAGATCCCAAGCCAGAAGATATGCGTTGGGATCCCTGCGAAGATCATAGGTGAAGTGGATGATGAGTATAAGAGTCAATGGATGAAATACAAGAACTATTACAGGGAGTTGGCGGAACGTCGTTATCCAGAAGGATTGAAGAAGGTAATGGAATAGCGGAATCGAAAGCTTCGGATTCTCACTTCCAACATTCTTTCAATGCCGCATGGATTGGAGTGCGTTTGAGATGCCGAGAATCACATAACCTATTTATATAAATGGCATTCAGATAGAGCTTGAACCAGAAGGGAAGACCCGAGTGCCTCATTATTACGCCTTGCTTCATCTCTTCGCGTACAATATCATTCCTGACCGTTTCTTCTCTTTCTTCAGGAAGAAGCGTAAGCAGTTGGAAAGTGAATCGGAAACGGGTAGCGGGACGTTTCCGTCGAGGAAGAGAACGGTCACTGAGGCTGATCTGCAAAGGGCTCGGGAAGATTTGAAACTCCTCTCGGTTGAAAGAGACGTAGTAAGTGCCGCTTTAACCACTATTTACGAGGCGGAAGCAAAAGGAGTCTTGACCGAGAGTGAGCGCAATCGGCTTCTGGGAAGATACAAGGATGATTTGAAGAGGCTTGAGGAGAAGATCGCGGAGGAACAGAAGATCATAGATCTTTACGAATTGGAGAAAGCTAGAGAGGACCTTTTGAAGAGTTTCTCCGCGAAGATGAGTGAGATCGATTCAAAGATAAATGCACTCCGTCCAGTTCTCGGGTTAACTTCATCGCAGGCTGAAGAGAAGAAGCCGGAGGCTGCAACGCCCTCAGAAGCTGAGGCTGCTGAAGCTCCAAATGCTTCAGAAGCAGCGGCGACAGCGAAAGAGAAGACTCAAATGAAGGAGAGGCCGAAGAGCAAGGCGGAGCAGAGGCTTGAAGAGATACGTGAAGAAGTTCTAAGAGCTATGGAACGGCTTGAGCAGATAGAAGCAGAAGGATAGATCTTGGATTGGCTTGAGAGTGCACGTCGAGCTGCATCACTGAAAGCGATCGAGTATATTCAACATGGTCATGTAGTTGGTTTGGGAAGCGGTAGCACAGTCGCGTTAGCCGTGAAGGAGCTCGCTGGAAGAGTTAGAGAAAGGAACATGACGATTACTGTGATCCCGACATCTTATCAAAGTGAACTTCTCGCGATTGAGCAGGGGTTGCGTTTAGCTGAACTCAACAAGCATATCAAGGTGGATGTTGCTATTGACGGCGCGGACCAAGTTCAGATTGGAACTCTGGACATGATCAAGGGTGGAGGAGGCGCTCTAGCCCGAGAGAAGATCGTTGCTTCTGCAGCGGAGAAACTCGTAATAGTGATCGATGAAAGGAAACTGACCGACAAGCTGGGTCGAAACCAGCCGGTTCCTCTGGAAATCCTGCCGTTCTGGTTCAACGCCACAATGGAGAAGATTAGGAGACTGGGCGGTAAGCCTGCGTTCCGAGAAGGACCGGGAAAGCTTGGTCCTCTCGTATCCGATAACGGTAACTTCATAGTTGATGTGGACTTCGGTGAAATTGAGAATCCTAGACTACTGAATAAAGACCTCAAATCGATTCCAGGCGTCGTTGAGACAGGGCTGTTCACAGGTTTCGGATGCTATGTTTGCGTGGGAAAGCGAGATGGAAAAGCTGAGGTTCTAGAAAGAAAGGAGTGAAAGGTGCCGGGGACGGGATTCTCGGTTTCCAGTCGAACCCGTGGCCTCTGGATCACTCAAAGCCTAAAGGCTTCTATGAGTCCAGCGCTAAACTCTGCCTTTATCAGGCATCTAACCACAGCTGAGCCACCCCGGCCTGATGGAAACATGAGAGAATCTTGATAAAAAGCTTGGCTTTAGCGATCACGGATAAATGCGGTAGGCTAAGTCTTCTGTTTCTTCCGGCATTCTTCAAGCATTTCAACAGCTTTCCTTAAATGCGGGATTGTTATAGAGCCGCCTACAACAAGAGCAACGTTCAACGCTTCAAAGAACTCCGCATCCGTTACTCC
>CAZHMI010000133.1:0-2875 GCA_964533795.1 uncultured Candidatus Bathyarchaeia archaeon | reverse complement strand
TTGCTTTGAAAAGATTTTAATAACTATGTAGCATTCTGACGAATTATGGCGGGCCGGTAGCTCAGCATGGTTAAGTTGCAAAAGCGACGCCGAAGAGCACACGGCTGATAAACCGCGTCTCATCAGAAACCGTGACCTCTAGGACTCGCGGAGGCGGCAATGGTCGGGAGTTCAAATCTCCTCCGGCCCACCAGATACTTAAATTGTTGACTTGAAAATGCTATAGCCACATGACCGTGATTCTTAGAGGCTTGACAGGATCGAAAGAAGGACAATTCCAAGGATAGCTAAGACTACAGCTATCTTCTGAACTCGAACTAGCCTTTCCTTCAAGAAGACTTGAGCTAGAACAACCGTTACGGCTGGCGACGCGCTGGATACCGGTGCTATGATCGAGATGATTCCAACGCTTACTCCAACCACGAAGCTGAGGCCAGCCATGAACTCGGCCAAGCCGATTACAATTATCGTCTTTAGAGAGTTCTCCCCCGGAATGCCAACTGAGAACGAATCTCGAAAGAACGGAAGCAGTATTACCAGCAAAAGTGTCACCAAGATGCGATTAAAGAATAGAGTTCCGAATCCGCCGATATCCGTCGACACCAGTTTTATAAGGATAGAGTTTAAGCCTGCAGACAATACACATGCCACCGCGTAGACGATTCCTTTCTCCGGCCGTCCAAACGAATCAGGCTTCATAGAGATTACAAGTATCCCGACAAGGACCATGGCGATGCATCCGATTTGCATAAGATTCAGCCTTTCACCAAGAATCGCAAAGGAGAGAACCATAGCCACAATCGCTGATGTGGAAACTACGGGGCTTATGATGCTTGCTTTTCCCAATGTCAAACCCTTGTAGAAGAAGGAGTAGGACAAGACTGTGCAAACGCCTGTCGCAAGGATCAAAGATATCGTTCTCAATGATGAAGGAACTGGTGGAGTGAATAGTGCAGCCAAAAGAAAGAGTGGGACTAACCCTACCAGTTGTATGTAAAGCAGAAGCCGGTAGTAGCCTAAGGGTCCAACTATTCTCTTAGCCATGAAGTCTCCAAAGCCCCATCCGACCATGGAAACGACGCCGTAGCTGATTGAAATGACTTCGACTAACATCTGTGAAGCTGCTCCAGATTCTGTCGATAGAGTTCAAATCGCCTAGTTAACACTTGCGACGAAGTTGAGGTACCTAATTACACTAGAACTGGCAGAGTTGAAAGAATTCCTTGTACGTGCGCCCACTAGCTACTTTCTTGAGATGATTATTTCGGCGATTCTCTTCTCGATCTCTCCAGTTATCGATGCTCTCTTACTGCTGTCGTACAGGTTAAACTCTATTTGAAGCTTGGCTGTGAGGATTTTTCTACGAAATTCCCGTAGGACTTTCTTGAAGTCTTCTATCGTTAGGAGCATATGGTTTTCCGCGACTAGTTGATCATATTGCTTCTCTATCGAGATCTTCTTCCCCTTGGCTATTTTGCTCAGGTTTATCGGCGCGATCTTCCTTTGCGGAGATAATGAAACCCATATCTCCGAAAGAGCATGTTTCTTTCCTGCTGTCGGTTTGAACGCGGTCTTGAGCTTTGAAATTGCTTTAACTATCTTCTCTGCAGTCTTTCTATGCTTCACTGCTTCAACTTGCATGTCAAAAGATTTTTCAAATTCGTCGAGACATCGAGCTACTGTTAGTCTCTTTTCGTTCTCGATCTCAATCGCAATCTTTTCTTCGAATAATTTGATTGCGTATCGAATCTGCTCGCATAGCCTGTTTGTTTCATCCAAGTGTTGCGTATACTTCTGAATAGTGGACTCTAGGCTCATGCTGTCACTTCGTCTTCAAGCTTCATTATGAGTTGTCCAGTTGATGTTTGGACTATCTTCGGTGACTTCAACTCGTTAGCTTTAAGTTTCGACCAAGCTTCAAAAGTCCTCAACACTGCCAATATTGTGGTCAAGATGTCTTTTGAAGTGAACTCTGGGCTTCTCATGAATTCGAGAAGCTTGAAGACCTCTTTATTCTGGGTAGCTCGTGCCTCGGCTTCACCCAGTATCTCACCGACCTCGAGCGTGTGAGCGGCTAAATTTGAAACCTGCGTATGTAGCGTCTCCATCTGTTTGATCACTGCCTCTATCGCCTGCTTGCCAGACGCATCGATCTCCTCCACCAATGTCTTCGTCTTCTCTTTCACCGAGTTGACGACGCTTGTCATGAGTTGGTCAGCTTGCTCTGATAGGCTTTTGATCCTCTGCCTGTAAGATTCTGCCTCTCCGATCAACGTATTTACTTCAGATTGAAGAGCCTCTTTCCTCTTCTCAAGCCCGGTTAGCTCCAATGCCTCCTCTTCTTTCTTCTTCAGGAATTCCTCTTCCAGTCTCAGCAGTTCCAGTCTTTTCTCTTCCTTCGCACCAGCGATCTCTTGATTGATCTTTTCTATTGTTCCGTAACCTTCAAGCGCCTTCAGAACGTCGATCGCAGAACCGTATGTTTGAGCATTTTCATAGACCGCCTTGAACGCTTCAGGCGTAAACTTGTACTCATATAGAAGCTTGTCGCACATAGCTATGCTAGCTTGGAGATGAGAGTATCGCGAAGACAAATCATCGTAGTTGGTCTTCATTTCCTGCATCATGGCATCCGTTTCCGCAAGTTTTTCCTCAAGCCTCGTTAGATTTCCATACTCGTTCAATGATTTCAGAACGTTGCTGGGGCCGCCGAAGTTCAAAGTTGCTTTCGCAAGTTCTTCGAGCGAGTTCTCGTCAAAGCCGCTTTCAACGAGCTTCCGGTATGTGTCGAGCGCTCTTCCCCCTAGGCTCAGAAGCTCCTTGATGGCTTCCTCAATCTGACTCATGACATCCACCTTCAAGAATTAGTCAATAT
>CAZHMI010000132.1:0-2918 GCA_964533795.1 uncultured Candidatus Bathyarchaeia archaeon | reverse complement strand
TACTTTTCTAGGTTTTCCCCTCTGAATCCTCCTGAGAGGTAGATGCAGGTCGCGTTCGCTGGCGTTAACTTCGCGGGGTTAAGGAGGCTGTGGTCGTTTATCGGGGCTTCCGTGTAAGCAGGTATCTCGGTCAGTCGGCTCGTAGAGAGCGCTTCGAAGATTTGTAGATAAGCTTTTCGAGGGTTCTCTTTCATAGCCGGCGCATTCTTCTCCAGTATGTTCCTTACCTCTTGACCTGCGAGTGCGAGGTTGACCTTATCATACTCCTCGAGAACCTTGCCGGTCGAAAGTGGATGCGTCAAAGATATCGGTGGCTTCGGTTTAGGTCGACGGATGTAAGCGTCCTCCGGCCTATCTGCGCCTGAGGCGACGTTGTCGGATAGACTTATGATCTTCTCCTCCTCAGTTTGAGGGTGAAATTCAGGTTCATAGTACCTGCTTTCATGATGGCGCATAGCTGTCGTTGCGAGGTCCTTTCCAAGAGTTGATTCCAAGGTCTTGTATGTGAATTTGACATGATCAGTGAACGGTCTCTCATTGGCCCAGCAATCAGGTTTACCGGCATCGTGCAGGAAAGCGCATAACCTGAAGCTATACGGATCTAGCCGCGGCATGGCAAATCTTCACAATCATAGTTTTGTAGCAAATCTTCATCTAAAAGATTTGCTTCAACGCTCTCAATATTCGTAGACATCCCAAACTATCCTCGATGTTATAGAAGATTGCCCGTGGATCTCCCTTCTCCATGAAGTCGAGGAAGAATCTATGGTAGCTGCCGCCTGAGAGGCCCTCTATGACCCTTTGGACGCCGAGGCTCTTCTCAACGATCTTTTGGCTGTAACATGGAAAGTCGATTCGACTGCGCCTAACCATATCGTAAAGGTCCAAGTGTGAAAGGTCCGCGAAGACCGATTCAAAGTCCAGTCGGTAGAGCTTCCCTCTTTGAACCACGTATCGAATGTCGAATCTCGTCCCATTATATGTTAAGAGCAGCCCAGTTCCGACCGAGTTGAGAAGACGGTGGAGTTGCCACAGCAGAACGCTCTCAGATGAAGGAGGGTAGACCAGTGAAATCAAGACAAGTCCTTCCCTCAAGTATCCTGATGGACATACCGCAAGCGTAGCGTTGACCACCGGATCCTCGTATCCACTTGGAAACATAAAGGGGCTGAACGTCTCGATGTCAAATCCGATTTGGCAAGCTTGGGTCGGTGAGACGTTCAAGCCCTCAGAAAGATCGGCTAATCTCATCGGGCTCACATCTCGTCTTCCACGAGAAGACTCATATGCATCAGCCATTTCCATCTCACCGAAAGAATAAATCCTCGACTCCGCTATTACAATGTTGGGTGAGCTGCGCTCAAACAGTGTTGAGCTGCGCTCTACATTGGCTTAAAAGGGTGTCACGATGTACAGGATTCAAGGAAGTCATGGGAAAATGCCTCTATACGAAGAAGCTGTTAAGCTGGAGAACAGCCTGAGAGTTATGGACGCTCTCGCAAGGAGAGGAGGAATCGCAAGCTTCTCTACGATAGAATCCGAGTCGAAGGTAGAAGGCTCGAAACTGGTACACCACCTGAATAGACTACAGAAACTAGGCGTCATACAGAAAGAGGTTAGAGGAACGTATCGCCTCACATATAAGACTCCGTTATGCTACATTTTCGACGCCAAACCGAAGCTTCCGACGGCATACCTAGGGCTTCTGGGAAAAAAGGATGAGGAGATTGAGCCTGAGCCGAAAGTGGCCTTAGAGCTACTGGTCAAGGAGGGGATTACACCGAAACTCATCTACACAGTGACATCTCCAGAAGCGCTCAACGATTGGAAGAACCGGAAGCTACCATACCAATGGATCCTTTGTTATGAAGATGAGATAATCGATATAGAGGCTGTGAAACGAAAAGTTATCCCACAACTGGAAAACCTGCTGAAAGAGAACATAGTTGTCATGGACTGCACCTCAGCAACAAAGCCCTCTACAATAGCCTACTACGAGCTCGCGCAAAGCTACTGCATACCGCTAATCTACGTACATGAGGAGACCAGACGCTTGAAATGGCTGATCTCAAGAGAAAGCATAAAGCAGAAATTCGGAATCAAATAGGAAATAGTTGACGAACAAAAGGAACGAGTCTAGACATCGCTCTCCTCTATCTTTTGCTCACACTCAATTCTCCGATAATCCATGGTAGGTTGTACCTCAGGAACTTCAAGGATGAACAGTTAAAAAAGAGGTATTTGCCTTTCAACTGGGAAGACATGATCTTAGTTCTCTCTTCAGGTAGTAGTCGATCTTGTTCTCTCTCAACCATGAGATCAGGGTGGTAGATGTGACCATGCACATAGCCGAATCCAGAGATCTTCGATGCGGATACAGGCCCGGCTGTGAAGGCTGAAGGAAATGTAAAGCGGTTTGAACCTCTAGCAGTCCTAAGTGGATTCCTGTAAGCTACTTCTTTTTTCTCTTCTTCTTGGGCGTTGGCTTAACCTCTTCCTTCTTCTCCTCAGGCTTAACCGCTTCAGCGGGCTTAGCTTCCTCTTTCTTCTCTTCAGGTTTAGAAGCTTCTGTAGGAGGAGCTCCAGCAGGCTTCTCGACAGAGGTCGTTGTGGCTGACTGTTCAGACAACCTCGATCACCTCGTCTGTGAATCATAGATGAGTTACAGATAACTCTGGCTGAGCGGTACATACAACGTAATCAGGTTGTGATACCGTGAGTGGAGCTGAATAGACAGCGAATATGATGCTCGGAGCAAATAGGAAGACGCCAGCTCATCGGGTTGAAAGAATCTGAACGCACTTATCTACGCCATCACCCATACCTTAATCTGAAGAAGATCGTCAACTGGGAGACCTCGTAGAAGGTTCGCCATCCCTATCTTCTCATTGCCTGAGTGTAGAGAATGCATCTATAAG
>CAZHMI010000131.1:0-3055 GCA_964533795.1 uncultured Candidatus Bathyarchaeia archaeon | reverse complement strand
CATCTTTTTTCATGATCTATTCGTATTCTCACAATTGAAGATTAATTACCCGCAAAAGGATATGACTACCTATAATTGGGGTTCCCAGCTTGGTGAGACCTGAAGCATTTGATTGGCTTGAGGACAGCGATATTGACCTAATACTGGTTTCAAAATCATTTGAAGGCGAGAACATCGTTGAGAGAATCGGAAGGTTAAGGAGAATCGTACCAGAAGATCTCGCGGTTGAGATCCTCGCATACACACCGGTCGAACTGAAACTTGCACTCCAGAAGAGCGTCACTCTTCAGGACGCCGCATCGTACTGGAAGAGAATATGCTAATTCAGTTCAAAATTATCATGAGAGCAACCGCTTGAATCGCAATTGAGCTATTCTAACAGTGTTTCTAGAGCTTTTTCAACTGCGAACTTCAGCCTCTCGACGCATACGTAATCGTGAACCTCCCCGAAATACTTCTTCAACCCTTCTCCTGTTTTCTTCAGGGCTCATCCTTCCATATTTCATGCTTATCGCTAAGGCCACGCTTGAGAAAAAAGGCTAGCACCTTCAGACCAGGTATCCGAACAGATTTTTCATCGAACAATCGTTCTTTATAAGCATTCATAGTCAAGCAAATATCAATTATCGCATTTTGCTATCGTTTGGCGCTGACACTGCCGCGTGTAGCGGGTGGCATCAGCCCTTCGGGGCTTCATCTGGAGCAACAATTGAAATTGGATGAGGGGAATTCAGCGAAGCTGCTCATGATCCAGCGTTCGGCATAATTGATTCACTCAAGTGAGGGCTGTCTGGCTTAGGAACCATTAGGCCATGGACAATGGACGTGAAATTGGAGTTCTGCACAATCCATGCTTGAAGAAGTTATAGAAAAATGTAAGGCAACCAGCCTAAGCGGTGGATAAATCCGCCTTTTCCGACACATTTAATACTGTAAGACGTCCTGTTCCGCAGGAGGAATTGGCTTTGGTAGAAACTGTCACCGTCACTTCGAAGGGTCAAGTAACGATTCCTTCGAGATTGAGAAGAGAGCTGAGAATAGTTAGAGGTGAGAGGCTCTTGATTATTCGTGAAGGAAACGCAATCAAAATCATTCCTCCACCCAAGTTATCGAGCTTAGCCGGGGTAGATGAAGAGGTATTCAAGGGCAAGGAGCCTTCAAAGGAGATAGAGGCTATGAGAAAGGAGTGGACAAAGGAATTTGAGAAACGAATCCATCAAGCCTAAGGCTGTTTTGGATACAAAGCCCTTAATCAAACTCTTTGCAAGAGAAGAAGGTTGGGAAACCGTTCATAAGATTTCACTCAAGATAGAGGCTGAGGAAATAGAGGCATCGATAAGCTTAGTTACGCTAACAGAAATCTACTATAAGTACTTGCAGGAAAAAAGACCCGATCTGGCTAAAACCAGAACTGAAGAGCTCAGGTACGCCACATACCTTCGAAAGCTTGAGATAAGCGAAGAGGCTGCTGTTAAGGCTGGAGAGTTCAAAGGGAAATACAACGTCTCTATAGCGGACTCCTTCATAGCAGCCGCTGCATATCTTGAAGGATCTATCGTACTCAGCGACGACCCAGAGTTCAAAAGAATACCTGAAATCAAAACCTTGACTGAAAACGAATTTATCTCGCACCTGTCGAGATAGAGCCTCCGCAGAAGCTCATCGAGGTTCCTGCAAGTTCTATCTTGTTCTATCCAGCGCTTCTTCTATGCCCTTAAGAAATTCCATGGCTTTCCTGACCACGTACTCAGCTTCTTTTACACTACTTTTTGTTTCCAAACCATAGATTATTTCATGCCTGTCTATTCTAATTGAATCTAGAGTATTGACCAAGGCTCCTCTTAGCTTCCCTTTACGGACATATCTGGCTCTTAGATATTCGACAAGACATACGTGGCTTTTCTCAATCACCCCATCCTTGAACAGAAGTGATCTCGCAGCATGGAACATTGCCGTATAAGAAAGAATTATTGCAGCATCAAACAACTCTTCCTTGAGGGCTTTCTCTGCTTCTTCCAACTTTGTCACGGCGACTTCAAGCGATCTAGCGCTTTTCCTAGCGTCCGGTCTTCCATACCTTAGTAGCCTTCTCTGGAAGCATTCTTTAAGGTTCATTTCTCGACCAACGGCAGGTTGCCTTGAATAACTATGCTATTAGTGATTATGCTCTCATAGAAAGCTTCGTCCTGCTTCGCTTTCTTTTCCCATTCCTGTTGAGTCAAGGCTAGGAGGGTGATCTTCCGATTAAGTTTCTCTTCAAAGTCTATTATCTCGACTTTTTCAGTTCGGCCAAGTATCAGAAAATCAATATCGCTGTCCTTGTCATCCTCTCCTCTAGCGCAGCTACCATAAAGTATAACAGAGCTGTTCTCATAATTCTTTAGGAGATACTTAATCAGCGACCTAACTTCACGGAGAAAGAAGGCTATCTTAAAATGTCTGAACATAGGGTTCTCCACGTTTGCTTTGAACAGCAGTAGGTTCGCCTTTTCAGACCTTGTTAGAAAACCGTCGGCTACTAATGAATCGAGGAAAGCCTTAGCGGTACTCACGCTCACTCTCGCGTGATAGGCAACCTCTCTAAGGTAGAATTCTCTATAAGGTTCCTTGAAAAAAACAGCTAATACCTTGAGACCAGGGTATTCGAACAGATTTTTCATCGAACAATCGTTCGATATATCGAACGATTGTTCTTTATAAACATTCACCTAGTCCAGCAAATACGTTCAATTATTGCATTTTGCATATCGCTCAAAGGGATACTCAAGTAAGGAGGTGGAAAAAATCCTCGTCGATATCGAAGCCATCCCGCATGAAACACCTCCGCTCACACTTAAGACCGCTACATTGGCTATGGATCTTTACGCGAAGTATGGAGGCTCTAGAAAACTCCATTACTTCAACGCGTTCCATGTGGCAACCTCCATTATTCAAAAGAAGCAGCTCTTAACGAGTGACCGATTCATACTCGAAAACCCCCACAGAATGGACGTTCGAAGAAGAGAGATCGAACATGACAAAGCAAGCCCCCGGCTACGTCTTTGACACAGGCTTT
>CAZHMI010000130.1:0-3141 GCA_964533795.1 uncultured Candidatus Bathyarchaeia archaeon | reverse complement strand
AAAAAAGAGGGGATTTGCGGGAGATTTCGCCAATCGCCATTTATTCCTGACTAGACTACGGGCCCAACATAAGAACAGTTGGATATGGATTAAAAAGGATTTTTTGTGTTCACGTGTTTAGGATAGGTCGTTAGGACGTTAACTAAGGCACTGAACTCTCTTAGATTTTAAATGTACAAACGTAAATTAGTGCATCGAGATCGAAATATCCATGAAATATGGCCATGCTTGCCAAAGTTGCAAGCTATCACCGTATGCCAAGGAAAAGCACCAGCAAAATCTACTGTCCGCATACGAGAACAGGGTTGAGGCGAACATAAACCAAAAGCCCGAGGCTTGATCTGATTGATATCAAGATCAACATTGGGAATACTAATGCTCGCGCTTTTGGCGTTGATCTCGTGCTCGAGGTATCAGGAAGTTACCTCTGCTTCCGAACATCAAGCCTCTGAACCAGTTGCTGCAAAATCCGTGGACATCACTTACCAAGAGATGAGATTCAAGTTCTATAGAAACTCTAAGTCGGATTCCCTCATCCTATTCTTGCACGGGGGACCGCACGACGAATCATGGTTTCTGCACGCAACAGTCTTCCAGCGTCTCAACGTGAAGCTTTGGGTTGAAGGGTTTGAGAATGAAAGTTCAGCATGGTACGGCTTCCTAGAATACTTTGCTGGGAACGGTTTCAACGTCTTAATGCCGTACTCATACTACTACTCTGATGAGAGAGAGCCATGGGTCAACGGCGTAACCTCGTTGCTTGTGCGCGAGCTACATCTCAGGCACGCCTACATAGTCGGATACTCTTCTGGAGGAATTGTAGCTGCCAATGCGATAACAGGATCAACGGTCTTCGAGAAAGCGGTGATCATCAATGGTGCATTATTCGGCCACTATGGAAAGAGAGATGACATATTCTCGTCAGCTTACAAGGCCTCGGATGTCGCGATACCGCACCTCTTGGTTTGGGGAGCAGACGATTCAATAACGCCATTAATCCAAGCTCAGATCTGGATGAAGAACGCAGATTTGAAACTGGCGAGGCTGACCGTTCTCGAATACGGTCACGATTTCAGGGGCACCCCTGCTGAGGAGGAGGTCAAACTCGAGATACTGCGCTTTCTGAGACCTAACGGCTTCCTAACAGGGTTCGCATATCTCGTGGAGATAACAATATTGGCGGCGATCGTTGTGTTCATCTTTCAAGGTCGGTTACGAAGTAGGAAAAGAAGTGTCTAGTCATCACTCATTGCGAGATCGCTCGCTGCAACGCGTCTATGACACTCTCGTTTCCCATCGCAACGATGTAAGATCCAAGTTTAGGTCCTTCCGAAGAACCCAAGAGAATCCTGTATAGGAGCTTGAAGAAATCCCTCGGTTCAAGCTTAACACTTTTGGCACTGTTGAAGATGGCGTTCTGTATAGCCTTCTCATCTCTCTCTACGCGAAGAGCATCGATAAGTTGGGAGATCGCCTTCTTTTCTAGCTCTGAGAACTTCACAGGCATCTCTTGAATCTCAATGAAGTCTTCAGCCCAACCCTTAGCGTACTCCACCCTTCTCTTCAAATCTTCTGGAACCATGTCCTTAAGATAGCCATATCCTCTAAGCTTCTCCGAGATATACTGAATCTCAGATCCTCTCGGCGCAACTTTAGCAAGATAAACTAGAAGATTGTAGGGAACATGAATGCTTGGCTGGCTAGGCGTTTTGAATAGCCAACAGTATTCATACAAGCCTCTCAACTTCGCCAGCTCCATCTTATCGGCCACTGTCTTCCTTCCGAAATAGAAGTCTTCCAGCTCATCCATCTCAGCCATGTATTGAGGGATATCGAGTGGAGAGAGAACTCGGGTTCCAACTATACGCTTGAACATTAGCAGCAGTAGGGATTGAGGCGAGCCGTAGTTGAGCCAAACTTGCGGAGTGAAGACATTTCCTGTAGACTTCGATATCTTCTTTCCGCCTTTGTCAAGAAACATTTCATATTGCACATGGAAAGGCGCTTCATATCCAAGGATGTCTTTGCAGATTCTATCATTAACTCGAACAGAGTCCGCAATGTCTTTACCATACGCTTCAAAATTGATTCCAAGACCAGCCCACCGTGCCGCGAACTCTACTTTCCAGCTTAGTTTGCCATCTCCAGTGCTGTAGTCAACCTCGCCTTTGTGCTTGCAGCCTTCAATCCATCTTCCTTTGATCTCCAAGCCTTCGCATTGATAAAGAATTTTTCCTTCCTTCGGCAGGAAGTCATGCGCTTTCGTCGTGTATATTCGGCCACAATTCGAGCAAACGGGGAAATAGGGAAGCACCTCTGTATACTTCTCTTGGCCGAGTTCCTCTCGAATTATCTCGCCTACCCTCTTGGCATTCGTCAGAAGAACCTCGATCTGCTCGTTGAACAGCCCTTCCTTGTATGCTTTCGTCCCAGAATAGAACTTGTACTCTATGCCGCACTTATCCAAGGCGTCTAGAAGTAGCGAACTCATATGTTCGCCATAGCTTCCGTGACATGAGAAAGGGTCAGGGATGGATGAAACCGGGAAACCGAGGTATTCGCTCAATTCGTCAGGCAGCCCAGCAGGAACCTTCCGAAGTCCATCCATATCGTCTGAGAAGGCGATGTACTCCGACTTTCGGCCTTGCGCTTCCAATGCCAGTTTTATCCCGTAAGCTCTAGCGCAGTCGCCTAGGCTTCCAACATGTGGAATTCCGGAGGCGCCCAAGCCGCTCTCAGTTCGCAGTATGTCGACCTCTCTTCCAATGCTCTTTTCCCTTTGAAGTATCTCAAATGCGACTTTGTCGAGCCAAGTTCCTCGACCGATGATCTCTTTCTCCATAGCTCTTCCAAACAGATTAGAGGCAGCTTTCCGAATAAGTATTCTTGTTTTTCGTTAAAGGTACAAGATGGGTATGCTCTCACTCATTTTTCAGTCTTAAGGCTAAGAAATCGGCTCTAACATCTAGTTGCATGTCTTCAGAAATCGTGTATGTTTAGTCATAGGTTCCTATGTGCACTCTATATGAATCTTCAGCGAAATATGGGCATGGTCGGCGCGGCGTAAAAGCGGTTCTGAAACAATTGTCCCTTCAATCACTTGAAAGACTGCACGCTACTCGTGGTCTATGGAGACCAGTA
>CAZHMI010000129.1:0-3154 GCA_964533795.1 uncultured Candidatus Bathyarchaeia archaeon | reverse complement strand
CTTTTGACCGAAACCTTTTAAACGGCTGCTTTCTTCTAGTGAGTATTCCGGTCGATCAGCGTGGAGCGTAAACACTGATGGTCAATAAAGCGCGAATAAGACTTTCAAGCACAGATCCACAGGACTTAAACTCGATCTGCGATGAGATCAAGAAGATCGCGGAGAAGACAGCGGTAAAGCTGCGTGGACCGATACCGTTGCCGACTAAGAGGCTGGTTGTGCCGACGAGGAAGTCGCCTTGCGGTGAAGGAACACATACTTGGGATAAATGGGAGATGAGAATACATAAGAGATTGATCGACGTAGACCCGAATGAGAGGTTTCTGAAGAGACTTATGAGGATTAAGACGCCGGACGACGTCTTCATAGAGATTGAATTGGTCTGATTAAGCGGAACTCATTCTATATTAGAGTTCACGTATGATGATGGATCGGCTAGAGCCCGTTTTACCACTCGCCTTGTCTACGAAGAACGATCGAGGCGCTACATAGAGGTAGATCGTATGACTGTTATCGTCCTCTTGGAATGTATCCTCTCTCAGAGGTTGCCAACCGGGCATCGAGTAATCATGGCTTACAATTCTCGTGCCCGGCGATGTTTCTCTCTCAAGTTTCAGTCTTAACTTCTCGTTCCTGAAACTGTCTAAGTATACGGTTATCACGCTGGCTCTCGAGAGATCAGCCTCGAAGAAATCTCCATTGATTACCTTGATCTTATCTTGAAGATTCGTTCTTGCAACTTCCTCGAGCGCATTCTTGTAGACATCCTCTCTAACCTCATAACCGACCGCTTCTTTAGCTTTGAAATCTTCCACAGCTGCTATTAGTACCCGACCATCCCCGCACCCCAAATCGCACACCACATCGCCAGGCCCTGTTTCAGCCACCTCCAACATCCTCTTAACGACCTTCGGTGGGGAAGAGAGAAGCGGAACCTTGCTCAAGACCTGTAGCGCTCTTCGATTAGGATAAGAGCTTTCCTCGATAAGTGTATTCCCGATTTCTGGGACCCTTTACACGCATAAAGATTGGCGAGCCTATTTTGCCGATGAAGTGCCCAAAAAGAAAGGCTTGCGAGAATCAAGATGCCGGACGATTTCTTCAAAGAAATTGAGTCGATCTGAGCAGAGGAGCCCTTTTTCTACACTAGAGTAGCTTTCAGAGTTTCCACACCATTCAGGCTCATTAGGGCCTCCGCAAGTCTACGAATCTCCTGAGACTCGCCTCTAACTGCAAGAACTTCAAGGCATCTAGCTTCATTCAAGTGTATGTGTAGTGATGCATCTATTAGGCTGCTGAACCTGTGTTGAACTTTTGTTAACAAGTCGCTGATCTTCGGCGTCTCATGCTCATAGATGAATGTGATCGTTCCAGCTCTTCTGCCCTTCTCCCCTCTAAGGCTTCTATAGTCGGAGATGAACGTGGTGATCGAATCCCTTATCGCTTTGCTCCTCTTCTTGTAGCCGATGGATCTGGATACTTCATCGAGCTGATTCAGCAGATCGCTTGGCAGCGTCATGCTTATCCTTTCGTATCGTTTGCCCAACAGAGACCACGATTAAGATTTGATATGAGCATAATGAAAAGACTTTGTCCTTTTCAATTCTAGCCTACTTCCTTCCTATCTCGGCTCGGGAAAGGAAGATAGCTACTATCTGTCCTAGAGAATGGTTGAATATCTGCTATTCTTTTAAGGCGAGGCTGAGTTCCAGATCGCTACATATGTTTCCATCCATCGCAGAAGCCGTGGCCGACCTGATTGCACCTTCTACATATGAAATTTTCAATAAGGTTAGTGTCGAATCTGTAAAGCTTACCTTTTTGCACTATCGGACCGTACATCAAAAACGCTTTGAGGTAGCGTCTTACCAGATCAGGATCATTCGGATACAACGCCATTAGCTCTTTTTCCTCTGCTCCCCCTAGCTCTTTGGTTTTCTCAACGATCTTGAGCGGCAGCTGTATGTCCATGTTGAATTTTCTCTGCACCTTCTCTAAGGTTTCGCCTCTTATTTCTATGTCGTGCAGATTCCCTAGACCTCGTTTTGCCGCCTCAACGATATGATCGATCGTATTGGGATCGTATCCCATAACTCTAGTTCCAACGCTGTCAGCCGCTACGATATCCTCACTCGAAATGATTAGGTTACTTCCCACAGGTGCGCCTAGACAGGAGACAGGCCCCTCCATACCTATGCTTCCGTCGATCACCGTGAAGATCGAAGAGAACAATCCGGCCAAGTCGGATAAGACAGATGAGATCGCATCATGTAAACGTCTCCTAACTGGCGGTTTCGGGATCAAACCGTAAAGGTTCTTTAGACCCAGCGTAACTGTCGTCAAGCCGTGGCTCTTGAGCACTGGAACATTCACGAGCGTAGCCTCTTCATAGAGACCTTTCGGAATTCTAATCTTGTTGAAAATCGGGTTAGCCTTCAATTTCAGCCATCGCTGTTCCTCCTTCGCGAGGTTTATGAATTCCACCCCAAGTTTTCTGAGAGGATCGTACTCCGGAAGTTCGAAGACTTTTTCAACCTCCTTGAAGATTGGCACAGGGCTTTCAGGTATAGGTACTATCCCAAAGTTCGATTCGATTAGAGCTATGTTCTTAGTGATAGGTTGAATTGATTCTACGAGTGCCTTCAAGACAATAGGATTGGTTGTCGTTCCGGTCTCATACCTAGCGCCGTAGACAAGATTGGGCTTGATGAGAACCCGCGCATCTTTCTCTATCTCGTTTTCCAGTCCGCCCAGCAGTTCGATAGACTTCTTGACCGCGAAGCCGGCGTCTTCATGCTTGACAATCGATACGATTGACTTCGCCACGACCTTTCACCTTGAATATAGAGACTCTAGAAACGATTTTGCATATTAAGCTCCTCCGGTCACATCGAATAGACTAAAGGATAAAAGATTCTTCGTTGAATGTAAACTGTCGAAAGCGGGGGTACCAGAGCCAGGTCAAATGGGCGGGTCGCGTCTAACCACGCGCGCCACACTCAAGAACGCCGATGATACGCGCGCGGATGAGTTATCCCGTGGCGTAGGCCTTTCGTGGGTTCGAATCCCACCTCCCGCACCATTGGATGACAGACACTTTTCCTTCCTGAACGTTAAGGGATGACTCTTCTAACAACCTCACGAAAAAGAAGAA
>CAZHMI010000128.1:0-3168 GCA_964533795.1 uncultured Candidatus Bathyarchaeia archaeon | reverse complement strand
CGAAGGTGATGAGCATTGGAAGCCCAGCCCATCTTTCGGCTGGCTGAACTATGTCAGGGTTGAGTACCACGAAAGCGCCAGCCCAAGCCCATAACAGCAGTAGCGCAGAGACCGGTAACACGATTAGGGCCATAGCTCTCACCTGGAAGGTCTCCACCTGCGTATCCATGGGTCGCTTTCACCGCGAGTTTATGGATATGCTATGGGCGCCACCTCTACTATTGTTCATCGCGTTAGCTTTGCAATCTCGTCTGCGATCTGCTTGAACGTCTCCTCCATGCAGTCCTCGAGCGGCCCTTCTCCTCCTTTCACAATGGCCGAGGCATGAGCCTTAACAATGCTCACTCCACGCTTCTCCAACATCTTCTCGATTCCTTTCGCTGCGCTTCCAGCAAATCTGCTCTTCAATTTCGTATCGAAAGCAAAACCCTTCTTCCCTCTGATGTCTATTCTTTCCAGTCTTTGAAGGAAATCTTTCATAGGTTTGGACAAGCCAAACACATGCGTTGGTCCACCGATCAGCAACAAATCATACTCAGTAAGTTTACTCATATCGACATCTCCGACTCTCCGGCAGTCGGTCTCGATCCCTGCCGCTTCTATTCCGTCTGCTAATACTTTCGCAATCTTCTGAGTATTGCCGAATTTCGTGTCGTAGATCACTATCGCCTTCTTCATTTCCACCATTCCCGTTTAGCTAGGATAGTCTCAGTCTTCCTTGCTCTTCAATTTTGTTGGTTTGATTGAGATGACAGACCAACGAATCTGCCAGTTCTACTAGTCCACTGACTTATCCTACTTTAATTAGGAGAAGATTAAGGAGTTCTAAGGGGTCGGATCGATGCCGATTGAGGTTCTCACGCGAGAAGAGGTTGAGAAGATCATAGAGGAGAAGATCAAGAAGTTCGTAGTTGAAAGCGATTTAGCGAGGAAGATTGCAGAGCTTGAGTCCTTAACCAAGGAGTTGAAGGATAACGTCGCTAAGCTTTCGGCTGCGCCTCTCAAACCGTTAGGGGTTCGTGAAGCTTTGGTGATGGATCTGGCTGAGCGAGCCGATCTATTGGAGATTCTAGAATCCAAGGATTCCTTGATGTTGAGGCCCAAACGCTATTTGGGGACGCAAGCCTTCAGGGCTGTCAGCGAGATAGTTAGGAAGCATGGTGGAGCATGGTCCTCTGATAGAAGAATGTTCATAATCAAGAAAATCTAAGAATCCACTCTAGCAATAGGGCATGAAGAGCCTTGATTGAGTCATACGATTTCGGTAGAATCGTGATCGACGGAAGGAAGTTCACAAGCGACATCATCATCTTTCCAGACAGGATTGACGGAAACTGGTGGAGAAAAGAAGGTCATACCTTGAATGTAGAAGATATCAAGAGTATCGTTGATGCAAACCCTGAGGTCCTCGTCATCGGAACCGGCTACTCCGGTTTAATGAAGATCCATCCGCAAACCGAGCGGTACCTAGACTCTTCTAGAATCAAGTTGATAACTGCCAAAACCGAGAAAGCATGCACGATCTACAATGAGCTCTCCAAGTCCAAAAGGGTTATCGCAGCCCTCCATTTGACCTGCTAGAGGTCCTCTAGTATTCACGCTAAATTTCCGCTCTGAGCATGAAGCTCTCTCATATTAGAGATTTGTTATAACTACAATTATCTGGCTCTTCACACATTATCACTTTGAGAAGGATGGTTCCCACGTTGAATTTGGCGAAAGGTCTTAAAGATCTCTATGGGTTTAAGTGGTTCAAGATTTCGGCAGCCATATTCCTCGGCGGCTTCTTCATCGGATACAATCTCAGCTTCCTCGACTTTGCGCTCATGCTCATCCCATTTCATTATCTCGTACCCTACCTTAGCAGGCAAACTTTCTCAGCCTACTATCCGGGAAGCCTTCTTCAGATCGATAAGCTTGACTACGTAAAGTACACTTTCGCTGAAGCGGTCGTCGTCTTGGGCGGAGGGGTCCTGATAGGGCTGGTAACAGTTGGAGCTCTATTCGTTCTAGGCTTCTCGGTCGGCGCCTCTCTTCCAGCTATCTTGGAGTATGCTGGAGCGTTCACCGTGTTTCAATCCTTGGTCTTCACAATCCTATTTACATGCTCGATGATACTCCTCGGCACGTCAGGGATGTCGTTAGGTTCATCCGTACTCCACCTAGCGAAGAATACAGCCTTCAAGCTCGATAGGAGAACGTATGACGCGTTCCTATTAGGCTTGGTCTTCTTAATTCTTTCAATAGTCGTGGAGTTGTTCTAGAATTGAAAAACTTCGGTGCAGTTATACTTCTGCTGCTCTGCACTTCGCTAGCCTTCCAGCTTCTGCCGAAGGAAGGAACGGCTGAACCGTTGTTAGTGGCTCCAGCTCTGTCGTCTGGGTCGATCTTACTCTTCAAGCATATTTCACTCGATGTCAAAGTGGTGAACTCCACTTATGCTCAGTTTAAGCTCTCAGCCTCTGTAATGAATCCTTCAAATCGGACGCTCCCATACATAATCGCGGTTTCAATCTCGATAGGATACGAGCGCTACTACCCTTTCGGAACGCCACTCGTACCCGCTAAGCCGCAAGCAGAATTCGGAGTAGAGATAACCTCAGAGAAACTCGGCAGACTCAACATGACAGTTGACATGTCGACCGCCACGGCTCTTTCAAGCCTTGAAGCCGAAAGCGATGACAGAATTCACCTCGAAGGTTGGATGTTCCTCAGGCAGACTCGACATCTAATATGGCGTGAGTACGTAGAGGACTTTGTGAGCTTCTCTTTCGGACCCGTAGACGGAGGTCCACCCATACCGAGCGAGACGGATCTTGAGGTGAGATTCTCATATCCAGTCGAGTACTCAAGGACCGATGAAGCCAACTACACAGTCGAGATAATGAACGGCTACAAGTTGCTGACGTACTCGGAGCGGTTCTACGGAAGCTACGGATTGTCATTCAGTCTCTATAAGCCCAGGATCCCGGTGACCTCATTGATCGTTTTCTCGGCTTTATGGGTTCTGCTTATCGCGGTCGTGCTTGCTGTAAGGAGAAGGCATGTCAAGGATTAAACTCCTAGCCTTGAAAAAAGGTTGACGGCGCTTTCTGCAACTGACGTGAAGAACGTCGTGCCGTGCAGTGATGGGTTAGGTTTGTGAGGCTTACCCGCCTCCATGTGTTG
>CAZHMI010000127.1:0-3290 GCA_964533795.1 uncultured Candidatus Bathyarchaeia archaeon | reverse complement strand
TCCAATGCCTGCATCAAGGGTCCTATAGGAGAGACAGCGAGAGAGGTTATCCTTCCACTAAGGCAGAAGTTGGATCTCTACGCCAATATTAGACCGGCCAAGAGCTTGCCTAACATTCCATCAGCGATTGAAGGGGTGGATCTCGTCGTTGTCAGGGAGAATACAGAGGACTTGTATAAAGGAATAGAAGACAAAACCTCAGACTTCTCCTTCAGCGTGCGAGTTATCACCAAGCGTTGCTCTTCACGAATAGCAAAGGTCGCGTACGAGACGGCTCTTCATAGAAGGCGGAAGGTAACGATAGTCCATAAAGCCAACATCCTTCGTTCATGCGAGTTATTCAGAGAATCATGTCTTGAAGTTGCGAAAGAGTTCCCTCAAGTCGAGACCGAAGAGATGTATGTGGACAATGCAGCCTACCAGCTTGTGAAGAACCCGAGGCAGTTCGACGTAATTGTGACGACAAACATGTTTGGGGACATCTTGAGCGATGAGGCTGCAGGTGTGGTAGGTAGTTTAGGTCTCTGTCCGTCGGCAAATATAGGCGACCAATATGGTTTATTCGAGCCAGTTCACGGCTCGGCTCCGAATATAGACGCCACTAAGGCTAATCCGATAGCCACCATACTTTCCACACAAATGATGCTCGAATGGCTCTCAAAGAAGTATCGAGACTTGAGGCTAGCAGAAGCATCTAGAATTCTAGAGCGCTCTGCGCTCGACCTTCTTGCAAACCGTGATGTATTAACGTTTGATCTAGGAGGCAAAGCAACGGCTGCAGATGTGGCGGAGGCGTTGGTCAGAAGGATCGGCCGGTCGAAAAAGCCTAATCCAATCAAGTAAAAGTTTAAAGCACCAATTTCAGGATGCGCAGGGAAATTCGAAACGAATCTTAGTTGACCTGTGGAAACCAATTCAACATATGATATTTCCTTTGTAAAGGAAGTAGATGTAGCCGTCCAACAGCGCTTCCTCGCTTGCCTTCAGTATGTTCGTCGAGACCCCAACGGTCGACCATCTTTTTCCATCCGCCTCGAACTCTATGAAGACTCGCACAGCGGCCGCAGTTCCCTTCTCCGCGTCAATCTCTCTTACCCTATAGCCCACCAGCCTCACCTTAGCCAACTCTGGATACTGGTTTTCTAAAGCCTTCTTTAAGGCACTATCGAAGGCGTTCACAGGGCCATTTCCTTCCGCCGTTATTATGAACGGCTTTTCGTTGATCTTAACCTTGACAGTGCTCTCGCAAGTTGCGCCGTCAGAATCGCTTAAAACCAGAGCCTTCCAGTCTATGAGGTCAAAGTATTTCAACCTCTCGCCGAAGGACCTCGCGTAAACAAGGTTCACCGTGGCTTCAGCATTCTCCAGATGATATCCCGCCGCCTCCAACTCCTTAATCTTCAGCATGATCTCAGCAGCCTTAGCTGAGTCTCTCTCCAAGTTAAGCCCGAACTCTTTTGCTTTCGAGATGATGTTCGCCATTCCGGTTTGGGATGATACGACGATCGATCTAGTGTTTCCAAACAAGCTAGGGTTGGCATGCTCATAGGTTTCGGGGAACTTGTTCACCGCGTGGCCGTGAATTCCTGCCTTGTGAGCGAAGGCATGCTCTCCAACGAATGGTTGATAATGATCTCGACTTAGGTTCGCAATCTCATAGATATAATCTGATAGCCTAGTCAGCTTCGAAAGATCTAGCCCCGTTTCTACTCCAAGACTCAATTCAAGATTTGAGATGACCTCAACCAAGTCAGCGTTACCGCATCTCTCACCTATCCCGTTGATCGTTCCCTGAACCTGCTCAGCCCCACCCATGACCGCGAAGAGCGAATTGGCGGTGGCCAAGCCTCGATCGTTATGCGCGTGTATACCGAGAGGCTTGTCGATCTTCTCCTTGACAAACGCTGTTATCTCATAAACCTCATTCGGCATAGCCCCGCCTCTCGTGTCGCAAAGGACAATATCTTGCGCGCCAGCTTGAGCCGCGGTTGAAACGGTCCTCATCGCAAACTCCGGATTATCCTTAAAACCGTCAAAGAAATGCTCAGCATCAAATATGATATCATAGCCATGATCCTTCAGGTAAGCTATGGAATCGCTGATCATTTTCAAATTCTGATCCGCAGTGGTTTCTAGAACTCTTTCAACGTGAAAGAGCCAAGCTTTCCCTACTATGGCGATACAGTCAGCGTTACTGCTTCTGAGAGCGTTCAGGTTTTCATCTTTCTGGCAGGAAAGATCTGGTTTTCTGGTCATCCCGAAGGCGACTATCTTCGAATGCAGTCGCTCTTCCCGAAGCCTAGAGAAAACCTCTAGTTCTGATGGATTCGTAGGGTTGGGCCATCCACTTTCAATATAATGGATTCCGAAATCTGATAGCCGCCTTGCGATTTTTAGCTTGTCATCTACGCTGAAGTTGACTCCGACGGCTTGATTTCCATCCCTAAGAGTAGTATCGTACACCCTAACGCTATGTCTAACCTTCCCCCATTCTTCGGCAAATAAGCTGAAATGTTTCCGTGTTGTTCTATGTTCTTCAGACTTCCAAGTCTCAGAAGTTAGCTGCTTGTCGGAGATGAATTTCGCAATCACCCAAATTTGGGCTCACCATCATGGAGACGTTTCCAACTAATTGCCACACGCTGATTTAAAAATCTTATCATACTCGGCTTTGGCAAGTCTTCGTCGGATTTGTCTTCGTGTAAAATTTCGTCGGGTCGCGGTCGCGTCCTATGCGGAGGATTGTGTTTGCATTCAACAAGCCTGTAAAGAACTCCATTTAAGCTCCATGCCAAAGTTACTTTGTCACCATTTTTGTCGAACCCGCAATCAGTCATGTGATCTAAGATTATCTCTTTGCAATCTCGGATTCCAATGTCCCTGAAATCGCATTTATGCGACTCGTACTCTTCAGCAACCAAGAACTTTCTGCAACGAGGACATCTGCCAATATTCTCCATTACTGGTCGCCTGCCCCAATGTTATTAGGCAATTTAAGACGTCTCCGAAGCCCTTCATAGTTTTCTCGCAGGGTTCGGTAAGCGGTAGATAGCTCTGTGAGTTCTTTTTCTAGTTGAGCTTTTTTCTCTGAGCATTCTCTAAGCTTGTGCATTAGCGCCTCTCCTTCTTGAATGACACCGCAAGCAAAGGCTCGGTTAATCCACAAGAGACAAAGTTCAGCAGAAACCCGTATCGTTTCACTAGAAAGCTGTTCAACTTCGGCAGAAGGATATTCTAATTCACGGTGCTTCTTACATTCTAGATAATTCGCCATTGCGTTGGCTAAGTGG
>CAZHMI010000126.1:0-3377 GCA_964533795.1 uncultured Candidatus Bathyarchaeia archaeon | reverse complement strand
GGATAGATCCGCCCTCGTTCCAGCGATCTTTCTAACCTGTGCACCGTAAGCCTCGATCTGAGCCAACTTTGCCGCTTGAACTCTTTCTGGAACAAAGATCTCGCATCGAAAGCCTGCGCGTGCGCAGTAGGCTGCTATCGAAGCACCAGCATTGCCCGAGGAGTCTTCGATAGCCTTGCTCAAGCCAAGGCGTTTAGCTGCTCCGATCGCATAAGAGATGAGAACTGTTGAACCTCTATCCTTGAATGAACCCGTGGGGTTAACATACTCAAGCTTCACAAGAACGTTCGGTTCTTCTCGCGCAAGTTGAAGTAGAGGTGTTCCTCCCTCGCCCAAGCTTATGAGATCCATCGTGGGGATATCTGGAAGATACGTTCTATATCGCCAAACACTTCTCTCTTCCCCATGGAGAAGCTTCTTGTCGAACCGCTTCTCTTCCTTCGATTCGAATGGACCTCCGCAAACACATCTCCATTCAGCTTCACTCTGCTTGGCTCGTCCACATACGGTACAATAAACCTCGAACAATTGTGCGGCCCCGCCTAAATACGTATTAGACAACGATCCTCTTATCGCGCACTGGTTTCCAATGTCTCTCTGATTCTCTTAAGCTCATCCAGAATCTGAGCATTCAAATCTCCAGCTTCCGCTTCCACTGCAACGGGCCTCGTCTTTCTGACGTGATTCATTATCGAGTCTTTGACCTCCTCGAAGTTCTTCACTCCGAAGATCTCTGCTTCTGCTGCTCTCGATCCTGAACTCTTCACCCCCGAGAATCCCGCTGTCTGGATCGAGACGGTACCAAGCTTGAAATGTCTTGCGATTGGACCTTGCAATGTCTCGACGTTCGTTATCCGGTTGTAGAGGATGTAGCTCTTCCTTTTCCACCAGACGCCTTTTTGAACAACTGTCTCGCTTCTGGTTAGCAGAAACATAATCGACTCTTGATATTTCCGTATCCAGTATATGGTGAATGCCGTACCGGCGATAATTGGAGAAAGAAGAGACGTTATCATAATTAGAGCGTAGAATAATTCGAGTGAGAGGAACCCGTATATGACTACAGGAACTATCCAAGATAGAAAGAACAGCAACAAAACCAATGCCAGGTATGTATTATACAGCTTTTTCAAATCTGGGTGCGAACCGAATGTCCCATCCAGTTTCACAGCCATCCTTTTCAACTCACTCTTCATAACGTACCAATAATGTAGGATTTGAGCTTTCTCAGACTAGAGCAAGTCAACTCGCATATTTCCATTCTAGTAGCGTATGGCGCCGGGAGAGGGATTTGAACCCTCGCGGCCCATGAAGGGCCACAGGCTAACTCTCATCAGACTCAAGGCCTGCGCCACTAGACCTCTTCTCTGCGAAGGGTTAGTCCACTCGGCCTACGGGATGAAGGATATGCGTCCTCGCATAATCCCGGCAGTCGTTCCCGGCGCTAGTCAACAGCTTATTCGATTGAGGCCATCTTAAAATCTTTGCTCGCTGCGTTTTCACGAATATCGCTTAATATCTTCACGAAAAAAGCGATGATAGCCGCATCCGCAGTTAGATCTCTGAAGCGACAGCCTAGTCTTCACCCGGCACATCCCATAATTTGCAAAGAAGCTTGGCACTAAATACCAGATTGAGGGGAACTTCCTAAGCTTTTATGCATCTCTCCAAGATGCCTGCAGTCTTCAACCTATTGATCGTCTCCTCGTACTTCCCTTTACTTGAAAGCAGTTCGTTGAGCATCCCTTCTTGAACATGCGCTCCCGCCCTGACTTTGACGTCGAACTCCCGATTGAACTTGTTCTCAAGAGCATACTTGATCAAAACGCCTATGATTCCGCCCATGGGGCAGTAAGGAGTGGTCGGCGTGAACTCGATTCTAACCTTGTCGCCGTCAAGGAAGATGTCCTTCTCTTCAACGATCTTCAAGTCCACAACCGATAGAGGGTACTCAGGATCGAAGACTTTCTTCAGCGAATCGAGAATCTCAGTCTTCTCCATTCAGCAAACCTGACGCCTGAAACAGGTCCCTATAGCGTATGAGCTCGAGGTATATCAAGGTGTTTCCGACCAAAACTTAAGAAACAAGTTGTGAAGAACAAGGAGATTGGACGATATATGAAGCGGTACGAGTTTCTAGAGCACGTGAGCGACGCGTACATAGCCGCGTACGGGAAGACCTTGGAAGAAGCCTTCCAAAATGCAGCGGAAGCCATGTTCGAGACAATGATAAAGACGAGTACAGTGGCAATTACTCTAGAGGATACGGTGACAGTTGAAGGCCATGATCGGGAGGAGCTGCTTTACAACTGGCTCGAGGCTCTGCTTCTGAAATTCGAGATTGAGGGTAAAGTTTACCGCAAGTTCGAGATAGAGAAGATTGAAGAAATGAATAGCGGCTTCGCGTTGAAAGCAACTATTGGAGGCGAGGCGTACGATGCTTACAAGCATAGACCGAAGGTGGAGATAAAGGCGGTTACATATCATCAAATGGAGATTAAGAAGCAGAAGAGGGGGTATGAGGTTAAATTCATTCTTGATCTGTAAGCATGCACAGGCTAGATTGCCCACTTAACTGACATAGCAAGCTGATGATACCATAGAGCATGCTTCTTTAGTCTCGAGTAAGTAGTGTCATCAACAGTCTTGATCACCTTGGCTGGTATTCCCACAACTAGGGACCGTTTTGGTATTCTTGTATTCTCAAGGACTGCTGAATTTAGTCCTACGATCGATCCTTCGCCTACTATTGAAGCGTCAAAGATTATCGCACTTATCCCGATCATCGAGACATCTTCAATCTTGCTTCCGTGAACCGCGGATCCATGAGCAAGCGTTACACAGTCACCTATCTCGACTGGCAAATGTTCCTTCAGACTACCTCCTTCATAGACATCTCCGCCGTGAATGACCACATTCTCTTGAATGTTAGTACATCTGCCGATCCTGATCCCTGCAATATCTCCTCGAATTACGGCGCCAGGGAACACTGAAGAATCTTCTGATATTTCGACATCGCCTATGATCGTTGCTAATGGTGAAACGATCGCGTCTTCATGGATTTTAGGTGTTTTTCCTCTGTAAGGTAAAACCGGCAACGTACTCGCCATTTTCTAAACTTATCCCCTGATTGCCTTAAATTCATTTCGTCAAGACAGTGAGCAATGTCCCGAGTAGAAGGTTGATGCGCTCCAATTTCTTGGCAAAGGATTCGCTCCTCGCCGGCAAGTCCTCCTTGAGTGAACTTCTCCGAAATGTTTTACGACTCAAGAGAACAGGAATACCAAATAACAGTTTCAATATGTCTGTTTCCCAAAGTTTCGGTCGTGTCCCGATGTTGGTTAGAATTCGCCTCTTCTCGCTGTTAGCTGTTCATT
>CAZHMI010000125.1:0-3401 GCA_964533795.1 uncultured Candidatus Bathyarchaeia archaeon | reverse complement strand
GAAGCTTTCTTCGAGCGACGCCTTCGTATCAGGATATAGGAAACCAGAACTATCACTGTAATAATGGCGATCGCGAGTATCGTCGTGGTCGTTGGAAAAGCTTCTTTGACCGTTAGAGGAAATTCTCTTGCAGCTGTGAAGGTTCCGGCAACGCTTGTATAGGACGCTTTGATTTCAACAGTATACTCTCCAGATTTCTCGATTGCCAAACTTGCGCTATACACTCCCTCGCCTTCATGGCTGAGATTTATCTTTGCGACCTCCTTGCCTTCGGCGTCGACGATAGTCGCCGTTACCGTTCCCGCCGTAACCGGGGCTTCAGTATAGTCTATGAGTTTCACATCGATCTCCTGCGCTTCTCCCGCTGTCAGCGTTGGCAATGAAACCTCTTGAATTGTCAACGTTTTGCCGGGTGGACGCTTGAAGTATTCTGAGTTCGCTCTGAGAAGAACGTATTCTCCCGCTTTCCTTTCGACAAATTTGAAAGGTCCTGTCCCTATCAAAGTCTTTTCTCGAAGCGGATCATACGTCTGCCAGTCAGCCGGCGAGACTTTCTCCCAGATATGTTTCGGAATTATCGGCATAGACCCAAGCCAATGCAGCGCGAAATAGCTAGTCGTGTTGAGATAAGTGACTGCGACCGTCTCGCTCGGCAAATCAACCTTTTCGACGTTGGACACATACCCAGCCCATCTTCCTCCTTGCTGGTAGTAATCGATACAGAACTTGACATCAGCTGAAGTGAATCTCACTCCGTCATGCCATGTTGCGTTATTGACAAGATTGAATGTTATCTTCAAGCCGGGGACACCGCTCGGGCTTGTCCAAGGAGCTATTGCCCATGAAGTGGCAAGCCATGGAATATCCTCAGCTAGGTTAACTGGGTTTTTGATAAGCAAGGAGTCGTAGATCCTGTAGAGAACTTCAAGATCAGTTTGCCATTCAGTTGTCAGCACATTCAAGTTCTCAATGTCGGAAGATAGACCGTATCTGATTTCCCCGCCGTACTCTTGTTCTTCTCGATGCGCATTTAGGAATGTTATCCAAGTATTGATCCCTTCGCCCGCGCCGTTGACCACTCCTTCCCAGCCCTTTCTGTAGGCTTTCACCCCGATACGTTGGTATAGAGGGACAACGTGAGCGTTCTCAGCCAAGATTTCCTGAGCCTTGAATACGGCAGATCGTACGTCCTCGAGAGTTGAACCGGTATGAATCCTCAAGAGCGCCTCGTCTAGATCATCGTTGTGAATTCTTAGATAATTGTAGCCGTAAGGTTCTGGATAGATATCCATCCCTGAGAAGTAGAACCAGAAAAGATAGTCCGGGTCAGCGGTGATACCAACTCCGCCAGTATAGATATTGTATTCATACTTCTTGAGGACGGCTTCACTACAGACTGCTCTCTCAGCAAATCTAGCGTCAACAGGAATACCCAGCTGTTCCATTTCTTTTCTGATTCGTTCGCCTATAGCTGTCCTTTGAGGGTCGTCTGCCCTAATGTAGAAGACAACTGGCTGAAGCGTCTTTCCTGTTTTCGGATCTATTCTAAGACCATCAGGTCCTAGAGTGAATCCAGCTTCGTCCAGAAGCGCTTCAGCCGCATCGGGATCGTAGTGATACTTCTTGATATTTGGGTTGCTCCAACCTCCGAGTACGCTCGGAACAGGATTCTCGATGGATACTCCGAATCCTTTGAGAACATCCGTCTCTATCCAATTCTTGTCGATCAGGTGGGCTATCGCTTGCCTAAAGTTCAAATCACTGGTCGGCCACATTTGATTGTTGAAGTCGAGCTCTGCCATTCCTAGGTCTTCGTAACTTTTGAGAACGATATCCGGGTTCTTTTGGAACTCTTCTACTTGCTCAGGTGTGAGCGGAACATCCATTATATCTATCTCATTCGCTGCGAGAGCGAGACCTTCAGCAACCGGATCCCCGTAGATTTTCATAAGGAGCGAGTCGACGCGCGGCCCGTTCCATTCTATCGCTTCAGCTCCACGGACGAGAGCAGGTTCCAGAACCAGGAAAAAACTCAAGGCAACGAGAAATCCTATCAGTAGCTTCCTCAATCTTTCTCGCCTTTGAAATCTGTGCAGGATTGTAGCATTGTTACCCTCTAGTTCTTATTTAAGAATTCTTAGCTTCAGCATGTTCAAGCATGAACAGCTATCGTACAGTTGACTACTATTTTCGTCTTGTTTCAGCCAAAAGCTCGAAGATGGATGAGAAAGCGTAGAACAAGACTATGAGCATGACTATTATGAGGATGAAACTGATTAGGAACAGTTGACCTTGAATCGCTGTCACAATTCCCAAGCTTCTAAGCCACCTCGGAAGTGACGGAGCGCCAGACAGAGTCGTCAAGACTTGGATCAGGCTCAAAGTTAAGATGGGCGTGATGAATGATACCGTGACCCATAGCGCGAGGCGCCTGCCACGAATCCTCCTCGCCGGATTAGACTTGACGAGATTTTCGGCGGGTTTTGAAGCATGTATGTCGACTCTTCCTTGAGCAAATTGAACTAGAGCGATGCGGGCTGTGGCAAAAGTCAACTTCAGATCTCTCGAATAATTTGACAGAGCAGTAAACAGATCGAAGAGACTTCCAACATAGCCGTAAACAAGGATGTTCCTGCCAGCGACGAAGATCACTGCTCCTAAAACGAAAACTATCGGCCCAAGAAAACTAAGATCAAAGTAGTAGATGACATAGAAGCCATCCAAGATTGTTCTAGTGGCGACTAATGATGAAGAAAGTAACGCTACAAGTCTTCTCTTGTCGTTCTCTAGGATTAGACAGCATGATGTGAGAATGACGCCGCAAAAGAAGGATACGAACACATTCGTCGCCAGCCAAACTATAGCTAACTCACTCCCAAAAAGCCATATAGCAAACGGGTTTATTTCTCCCCCAATGCCGTGCCTCTCTATCCAAATAATGGTAAAGAAACCGTCAACAACACCTAGAAAAGTCATAAAAACAACGAGCAAACGTATTCTAGTATTCGTCCACCATAGCTTGAGGAATGAAATCAGCGAGGGCCGTCTATTCACAGCCAACCTTTCTACCGAGTTCTATTTTCGCAAAGGCTGATATATGTCTTTAAAAAGTCTCCAATATAGCTGCAAACGCACACCAGAGAAAAAGACAGCTAACATGAGTTAACCTTAATACTAGAACTCACCAAATTTAGGAAGGGGAAATGAAGGTAGAGTGAAACCGATGTCGAAATCTGCCGTTACAAAAATGACAGGCATAGTGCTAGTAGTTGTCATACTCGCAGCGATCATCGTAGGAGTAGGAGGGTACTACTACTATTACCTTCCCTCCATAACGCCGACGCCGACCCCGACGCCTACACCTACACCAACTCCAACACCTACACCAACGCCGACAGGCG
>CAZHMI010000124.1:0-3574 GCA_964533795.1 uncultured Candidatus Bathyarchaeia archaeon | reverse complement strand
AAGTAACACTTTATGAGACACGTGCCGCCTTTGAAGAGAAAATTTGGACTGAAGAAATCATTCTTTGAGAGATCCGATAGTATCTGGTGAAGAATGAGGTCCTTCTCAATCAAGTCCCTTCTTTTAATGTCAAGAATCCTCGCAACTTCGTTTACAAAATCGGCTCTCATTCAATCACTCTCTCTACGATTTCCGCCACGGTCTTCGGATACTTCTTCGCGTAGCGTCTAAGCTTCTTCTTTGAGGCGTGTTTCGCCCATGCTGACACGTCGCCAATTATCTTGTCGCGCGGGACTCCGTTGTACCTCCACACGTAGATAAAATCGAGAACAGTCTTTTCAGGATCTGAATACCGCACACCGTTATCTTCTTTCCTTAACCCGAAGTCCAGCAGGGAAGGCGAGAGCTTGAGGAACTTGAATCTGTAACCCGCTATGCGCACGGGGTTTGCCCTGAACAGCGAATCGCTGATAACATCCTCGATCGCGAAATGCTCGTGAGTCATGTTGTTGAGCTTTAGTGCTGTGTGCAGGCCGAAGTACCAGTTCCTCACATTCTTGAGTTCCAATCCCTTCGCCACGAGTTCGAGATGATTATATTTGCTTCTTCCGAGCTCGAACTCCTCAACGGACTTTACGTAGAACATTCCCCTGAAGATTCTGACAAGGTATCCGCGCGCAGCAAAATATCTAACAACCGTGTCGTAGTCCACCTTCATCGACTTGCAGTATGCTTCCAGCTCCTTGGACATGATGAACCCTTTGCTCTCAATGCGGAGCTTTCTTAGCAATGCGGTCATTGTCATTTATATCACAACCTCACACAAAGTGTGATATTATGATATATATAACTACGTATACTCAAGCTTGAGATGCGAGGAAATCAACTTCGAAACCATGGGAGAGCTTTTTCCGGCAGAAAAGCAAGGAAATCTCATGGTTGAATATCTTGAAGACATCCAAATTCGGAACATTCTAACAAAACCGGAACTCGGTCTGGTTGGTGTCTTCTTCTTAGGCGACCAAATCTTCCAAGTCTTAGGGAAGCTAAGCCAGGAGGGTAGAGTTAGGGGAGCCTACTTTACACACTATTATGACCCTCCACGAACCGAACCCCATGTAAAAGTCGGGATTCGATACGACAATCTCGCGGATCTAGAGTCAGCAAGTTCCGTGCTGGACAGCTTATGCGACAAACATAAAGATGTTGTGATTGACAGAGGCAAATTTGAACCGACCACAGGCGAATTCCCAAACCTGCCAAGTGAGATTGCCGTCGACTATATCTTCTGCCACTCCTTCGAGTTCTTATTAAAAGTCAAGGAGGAGTTTGGAAACGAGTTGCCGCCTTACGATTGCATAGCGGAATTCATAGTGCGACATGCGCAGGAAATAACGAATCAGGCAATCGAGGCGAGAGATATATTTCGATACGCCCAGAACGCAAGGCCATTGACACCTGTAGAGACTGGATGGGTTTGGGAAAGATTTGTCCACGATCTTCTTAATGCGTACACGGCTCCATATGATCCATACAATCCAGCGCAAAGCTATGAACTGAAAGTCAAGCGTATTCTCGTGGAAAATGGAATATGCATATTCTGAAATCGATCGCTTTTTCGGCGGATGATTTGTCCATTCGTTAGACATAAGTTCGTCGAATAATAGTGGGAAAATCCCACTATGTCTCCATATAGCAAAAGGTGGGGAACATGGGATGGATTGTGAGATTGAATGGCAAGGGCAGGATCGTGATTCCCGGCGAAGCGAGAGAGAAGCTTGGAATTCAAGAACAACGAACGGAACATCGGAGACTAATTCAGAAGGTTCTGTTAAGATAGAAGTGTTCGCAGGGGATTATCTCATTAAGATCAATGATAATCTAAAGAAAGCTTCGTTCACAATTCATATCACTGAGATGGAGGATATCTCTATCCTACTGACCGCTCCTACATTCGCAACATCCACCGTTATTCTAAAAACCGTATCTGCAACCACTTTGACAAGAACCTCGAGAACCGAAATATCGACCATAGCGAGCAGTACATCAACAACTACAACTCAGGAAGCTTTGACCACCGCCCCCTCTGCACAAGAGGCTATAGCAATACAGCCTTCCAGCCTGATTGTGGTTGGAGGAATAGTTGCTGTCATATTCGCTGTCGTAGTCGCCGCCCTATTTCGTAAAAAACGAAGCGCGACCTAGGCTCGACTCTGCGAACGTGATTCACCGACAGCGGCTTCCCAACTCTGGTACCGGTGGTTGCAATTCACGCTATGCCCAGTGAACGCAAACGGCATTGGATACAAGACTTGATGCCGCCTCACAGGCATATGTGCTGAAGACCAGTATGGACCTTATGAAATGTCATATCACAACATTTGACTGGAGACCTTGTATAACTGGCGCTATGATACCGAAAGCTTTTGAGGCATTATTGAGCGTATCAGATTTACATATTCATCGGATCGATCTCTATGTTTGAGAATAAACTTGTGCTCTTTAGTGTTTGTAAGGATCTGCATTGCCCGTCTCTTCCTCGTGAAGCGGCCGAGTTAAGCGTCTAGGACCGTAATCTTCTCAAGGATCCAGCATCGCGGGATCCTCTTATCAAGCTCCTCGCCAGATAGGATTTGCTGAAGCTCCCGCTCCAAGGCCTCGTTTCCACCCGGACCTTGAATACGACCCGCAGATCTGAGCACTATGATGGCTACCTTACCCATGCTCCTCAACCACACATTCAACTATGAGTAGTACATTCTTTCTAAGCGAGTGTATCACCTGATTCTTCTACAGCACTTATGACAGAACTCCCCTTCCTTACCTTCAGCGGTGCTCCACAATGAGGGCATCTCTCCACCTCCGGGCTGGAGTAGTAACCACGAGCGGCGGGGAAGAACATAACCCGACGATCAGTGCGGTCAGTTCGGCTACCAGCAAAGCTTTGGATAGTTTCATGATCTAATCCTCTTTTGTTCACTACTCAGTTGCTCCTGTGAAAGGATATAAAGATTGTCACTACCATTGATAGTGAGAAAATGTAGGTCGACAAGGCTCTTGATGCGAGGTGAAGTAACCATTATGGGTAGTGACAAAGAGGCGTCGAGCGTGGCCAGGTCCGGGAAGGGGAAGATCGTAGACAGAGGCGTCAAATATCCAAAGATATTCATCTATGTACCCATGGACGTGGTGAAAGACTCAACCTTCCCATTCAAGGTTGGAGAAGACGTTGAGATTACAATCGAAGGAGAGATGCTAGTCGTTAGGAAGAGGAGGAGGAGGAAGCCTGAGAAAGCCCTGTAGCGAGGTTGATGCATCTCTATGGAAGAGGTTAGGAGGAGTTACAGGGCTTGGCGCTGCAAAGCCGAGCATAGGGAAGATTCAGCGTCAAGGAACTGCTTTGATTAGGCAGTCATCCAACATTTTAGAAATATCGAGTTGAGTCACATTTTGGAAGAAGCTAGCCCAAGCCTCTCAGGTTTTAAGAGTCAATAGGATCTCTCCGATGCTGACAAAGGAGATTAAGGAGCTCCGGTTCGGAGTCTACAGCCATGCGACCGACTATGCGCTGAAG
>CAZHMI010000123.1:0-3603 GCA_964533795.1 uncultured Candidatus Bathyarchaeia archaeon | reverse complement strand
AGAGAGATCGAACATGACAAAGCAAGCCCCCGGCTACGTCTTTGACACAGGCTTTGGTTGACGCTAGCGCAACCTGCGTGCTTTGCAATGAACTCTTACAGGGCATGTTCTGCATCTCTTCTTTCTGCAGAAATCTTTTCCAAGTCTGACTAAGGCGGCTTCAAAATTGATGAAGCTGCCTTTCCTTATTCCGCTTCGCCTCCAAACGTCTTTCAGCTGTTCAAGTATGAGTGCCTTCTCCTTCTCGTCTTTTCCGGTGAGCTTGATGAAAACCAGATTCCTTGAAGCTTCTATGACCAGTTCTTGAGGCATTGGATCTGCTTTTTCCCATATCCCTCTTAACTCTCTCAAGAATATATTGACGGTCACAGGTCCTACGCCTTTGCCGAGGCCCATCAACCTTTCTTCCAGGTCTCGCGGATCTGAAGCCGCTTCGTGTAGACTGTTCAAGTCTCCGCCATATCTCTTCTCAAGAGCTTCCATCACTTCCAAAAGTTTGGTCGCCGTCTTAAAGTCGTAGCGAACGTAGCCCCCTTCATCAAGTACTTCGACCAGTCCATCCCATCCTTTCTTCAAGATGTTGTCCGGCGTTAGAAGATTCTTCTTCTCGAACTCTCGGTAAGTGTTTGCCGCAATCTTCTCGGTTATTCTTGCTCCAAAGAGGATTGACGCGAAGAACCATTTGAAGATCTCAAAAGACTTCCTGGTTTCGAGATCTATCCCAAGTTTCTTCGAGAACCTTTGCCCAAGTTCTCGGACTAGTATTCGAGTCGGCTCGGTAGTTCGCATCTCTCCCACCTATCGCCGGCCCACAGACCCTAAATGAACCCTATCTTTTGAAAGAGTTTGGTCGCTGTCTTCGTAAGCCTGTATTGGGAAAGCTCACCAGCTCTAACCCACCTAGCTTTTGAAGCATCTTGAAGTTTCCCTCTAACCGGATGAACTAGAAAGTCGACCAAGACATAGTGAAACTTTAGTCTCTTCGATCTGTCATAGACTATATTGTCAATCACATCGATCAACTTATCTATTTTGACCTCGAAGCCCGTTTCCTCTCTAACCTCACGTTTAACCGCATCTCTAACGGTTTCTCCCAGTTCCACTAGTCCACCGGGAATCGACCAGAACCATTTCCCAGGCTCATGTGTACGCTTCACCAAGACAATTGAGTTGCCTTTCTTGACTACTGCGCCAACCGCGACCATCGGAAGCTTAGGATATTCTCTCTTCATCGATAATCCTCATCGTCTCGTCCTTAACGCTCTTCCTAATATCATTGCTTTGATACCCATTTTAATTGGACGCCCGCTGCTTCTAGTCGCGCTAGAGTTGTTTGATAGGGGTCGGCAACCTCTTCTTCAAGATTCCTTACTAGTCGAAAATCTATATCGCGAAGTTTCTGCATCAGCCGCTTTCTCTCATCTAAAGGCATCAACCTAGGATCAGTCATCGCTGCCACATGAAAGCTTACGCCGTATTCTTGAAGGTTCTCGATGGCTTTGTAGGGGAGTTCGAACGCAGACTCCACAGCACCTGTTCTCTTCCTCAATCCTTCAGGTGTTCCAGCTTTCAATGAGACTCTTATATGCGGCTTCTTGAATCTCGAGATCTTCTCAACGTAGTCTATGTCAAAGCCGAACAGCATCCCATTAGTCTCCAGAATGAAGAGTGAGAACTTCGAGTTCTCAACAAGTTCCAGCAGAGATAAAAGATGATCCTTCCCAATCGTCGGTTCTGAGCCCGAGATACGAAGCTTCTCCACGCCACTCCGTAAAGCCGCAGATTCAAGCTTCCTATACGCTTCCTCAGGCGAGTAGAAGCTTCCATACTTCTCAGGGTAGTCTCGAGACCAATCCGACCAACAAAAGACGCATCTTAAGGAGCAGCCGACCGCGTATCCAGTGGCTATTCCTCTATAGACACCTGTGGCATAGAAGTCTGTGTACTTCCTCTCTTTCCCCCTACAGACGATCTTCTCAGTCTCCTTAGCAAGTTCGATAGGGTCGAAAGGTTCTGTCTTCGCTGTTATGAATCTTGGATACCTGGGCTGGATTGTCTCCGTAGGCATGGCGTCCTCAACCTCAGACTTTTATGACTTGGTTATGACGCTACCAAGTTCTTATTCTCAGCTTCTTCAGGATAAAAAGAGCGCCACGTTGAGCGCACCTCCCGCGAGATTGGCTGACATTCACGTGGAGGCGGTCGCTATACGAAGGAAGATGTTTAGCGGCGTTATGCCTTAACCTAAAGTGACGGAGAGGATGAGTCGGTGGTTTCCTGGTTACTCGATAGAGTTGTCAAAAACCATGCGAAAATAGAAAAACGTCAAGCTCATTCTTGGGCACAGTTGTTCTGCGCAGTATTCAAATATCTATCAGTCGTCAGCTGTGTTAGACGATGATGAAGAACTCGCCGCCTCTCCCGTCTTCACGAAGATCGAGTTAAGTAGAACTCAAGCACAAAAGAATAACTGACGATGTGTGGGAATAGATCCTTAAGATGCCGCCCAAAACCCTGTCACAAAGAAACGCAAAGCGCGTACTGCCAACACTCGTAGCTGTAGCTGTCCTCCTAGTGGCGATGGGGAACGCAGCCATCTGGGAAGCTAAGGAAGAAGGCAGATTCCAGAGTGGCGGAGGTCAACTACAAGAGGATCTCGGAGCAACCCCTGTAGTATTTGAGCCGCAAAAAGGGCTTCTCTTGGAGAACAAGACTCATGTTGTGTTTCTCTTCTCCACAACTTGTACTGCTTGCGAGGAAAGCACTAAAAGAACCGTCAAAGAATTGTACTTAACTTGGGCGGGGAACCTCAGCTATCATGAGGTCTCGCTCAACATAATCAATTGTTACAAGAAGAGGGATATCGGAGAGGCGTATTTCAAAGCATTCAGCATACCCGAAAACAAGACCCGTGAACCTGTACTAGTTATTCATAATTCAAAAATGGGTTTAGTGTACTATCCCCCCTTCGAAAACGCAAAAGTTCAAAATGGAGTGTACTACCTGACGAAGGGTTCACCACCTAGCGCCGTACAGACGAAGGGTGAACCGGGATTCTCTCAACCTTTGATCTATGCTCTCGGAACCGTCTCCGGCTTCAACCCCTGCTTGATCGCACTGGCATCCTTCTTCTTTGCAGGAGCAACTCAAACCGAACTCAGGAGAATTACCAGAAGGATCGGATTGATCTCGCTTGGGCTGGTATACGCGTACATAGTCTCTTTTTCCCTCATAATCTCAAACCCAACGATTATGAGCTGGCTAGCAGCATCGACTTGGCTGATCGCCTTCATCTTGGTGACTGCTGGGTTACTCCACTTTGCGGAGGTTACCCAAGACCTTTACTCTAGGAGGTGGGGAGGCAGTATCAAAGTCGAAGCTAAAGTACCTTTGTTCAGAACGCCTAGAACTCTTAAGAGGTTTCTCGTGAGAGTTCGGGAGCTTGACAGCCCCGTCTATGACTTCGGGCTAGGCATAGTCTTTTCACTCGTAAAGCTCCCGTGTATTGGAGCCCTTTTCCTGTTTATGCTAGTTAACTCCGCGGCACCTCTAATAGACACCGCGATCTTCACGTTCGGAGTGGCCTCACCAGTCATCCTAATG
>CAZHMI010000122.1:0-3651 GCA_964533795.1 uncultured Candidatus Bathyarchaeia archaeon | reverse complement strand
TCTCAAATTTAGAAATTTGATTTTTGATCCATTTTCTGCTAGATGGAATTTGTCAAGTTCGAAAGCCTTAAATTTTCTGTCGGAAACCTCTACTATTTTGTTGATGATCTTTGAGTTTTAGGGCTTTAGCTCTACCATTATTGCTTCTAATGATCTTGATAGTCTCTTTCCGGATTCCGGTAGCATTGGCTTCTCCAGACATCTACCTCAAAGACTCTCCAGCTTCAGGGGTTACAGTGAATCCTGGGAAGCTTATGGACTTCACGGCTCCAACTAAGACAGATCCAGCTTACTTGACGACTTCAAGCGGCATAGAGTACTACTGGTATTCTCCACCCTATGTCGGAACGATCCCCGGCCCGAAGGCACATAGCTTCCACCTATACTACACGGCCACCGCACCGACAACCATAACTGTTACAGTCTATGTTGCGGTTCAACCTGACGGGAGCGGAACCCCAAGCCTAGTCTCAAGCAAGAGCTATCCTCTGGAAGCAGCCTCAACGGTCACGCATGTGATAATTCCAGATTCAATCGTCATACCTGAGACCAAGTTGAATGGAGAAAGGATAAAGCTCAGTTTAAGCAGTGAGAACCCTGTCACAGTCTACTATGATAGTACAGCTACTCCCAGCGTCTTGAATGTTGTACCTCCGCCGCCTCCTCCGCCGCTCAACAGTGGATGGACTTCAAAGCCGCCGACTATAGATGGCACTTTCGGCACTGGTGAATGGACGAATCCTCAATTGGAGTTGACGCTTCCGGATTTCCCGATACATGCTCTCGTGTACATCATGAATGACGCAAACTTCCTCTACATCTGCGTGGATGCAGCAAACGCTGCATATGGCGACTACACTGAGGATTTTGGTGACTATTGCGTGCTTGCTTTCGATGTCGGTAATGACGGTCTTTGGACGAAAGACGTTGATACTATTTTCGTTATACATGGTAACGGCGAAGTATATCATCAATTAGCGGGAATTGGTTTAGGCAGCTATTACGGCCACTGTTTGGCCTCGGACCTTGTCCATGAAGGCTTCGATGGCAAGATAGGATATGATGATAGCCCGAACTCACCTACGCCCCATAGAATATACGAAATCAGAATACCTCTAAGCATGATCGGCGCATCTCCAGGCGGCTCAGTCGGGTTCTCCTCACCCTCAGGATGGGGTAGTCTACCCTACGATGATTATGCACCAGCACGCCATAATGACTGGCCCGTAGGAGCTTCGTGGTACGATTTAGATGCTTGGGGGGATATAGTCTTGGCTTCTCCGCCGACTAGGGCTGTTGGAGGTTTCCTTGTTCAGGTCGATAAGCTTCAGCTCCTTTCACCTTGGATAGGAGTAGCCATAGTAGCCGTAGCGCTCACGGTCTTCGCGGTGAAGAGGCGTAGAAGCTAGAAACTCCATTTCTCTATCGAGAGAACTGTCTGCCTTCGGTTGCTCTCCAACTTCTTGAGAGTCTTCCAAGACCGCCTTACAATAGGTGGCGGAGAGCCGTGTTGTTTGATCCAATTCTCTAGGAACGTTATCGTCTTCGGATCAGTAACGTAGCCAGATCCGAAATCCCCATATTTCTCTCGAAGGCACGCTACCTCCTCATCTCTTCGAACCTTCGCTAAGATGGAGGCTGCGGAGACGACTGGGTACTTTCTGTCGGCATGATGTTCGCATACCATCCTCACCTTAGAGGGCAGGTTCTCCAGTATTTGTTTTTCAAACCTTTCGCATAATACGTCCGAGGCGTCTACATAAGCGATATCGGGCTGTAGTTTCGATATTACCTCGGCCATTGCCTTAGCTTCCAGAAAGTTCAGTCTTTGAAACTTCCTCGCTTTATGAACGACCAGATCTATTTGGTCTGGCGAGAGTTCGACATACTCGAATCGTTCCACTATTTGCTTTATCTTCCCTTCGAAACGTTTTCTCGCGCTAGGAGAGAGAAGCTTAGAGTCCTTAACTCCAAGTGAAACAAGTTCTTGAATTCTAGAATCATCGATCAGTATGCCAGCGATTACCAGCGGCCCTATTATTGGTCCGCGTCCAGCATCGTCCAAACCCGCCACGCGCATGCCTCGCTCTCTCTCGGCAAATTATCATTGAAGTATTTGCGCCATCTACTCTTTTCTACTTTGTGAGGCGGCGCAACCGAGCGTTCAAAGCGGTGGACTTGATCATAAGGAAGTTGCAGCCTCTAGATTCGACGGACATACTTGTGCTCTATATAGCTTCTGCATAGCCCTCTTACGATCGATTGGCTTCTTCCGTTCAAGAACTTCCGCGATCATCTTCCTTCCAGCGGTATAACAGAAGATGTATGACCGGAACAATGGGTTCTTCAGGAACTTCAAAGTGCGCTTCGCGTAGCCGTAATCTTCCAAAAGAAAGTCCGTCAAGTAGCTTATCACGTCTTTTTCACTCCTATTTTCGACATGAAGCATTATCGCTGCGTTGACTCGTCCTTCTCCTAGCCCATCAAGAGCCTTGATGATCTGAGCGTCTCTTGAAGCATCGAACTTCGAAGCGAAGTGGCTGTACATCCACCGAAGCGCATCTTCTTCACGTTCAAAGACGAAATCCAACGCGTTCTCAGCGATACCCTCGCTAATCGTGGCTTCTGGTGCATTGACTAGGAAGATGGAGGATTCAAGATACCCTCGGCCTCTGTAGAGAGCCCGTTCTTTGAGTACATGCTCGGTATGGTGGCCGGGATAGGCTTCATGAGCAACAAGCTTCGGTAGGCTAGTAATCGCGATAGGCTTGTCAACATTGATCTCTATGCGTGAACTGAATTTTCCCAGGTACCAGTTGTAACCGCTCCATGGTTTGTTCTTGACCAGCTTAAAGATGCATGTACCTAGCTTGTTTGCCTCAAGAAGCTTTCTTGATCTTTCAGCGAATTCTCTTGTGAGAGAGCTCAGAGCGGGCTTGATGAGGCTCTTTTGAAGATATCGCTCTCTACGCCATCTTCTGAGCTTTTTTCTAGGATCGGAAGGTCCGAGCATATCGGATAGTCTTTCCCGACTTTCATGAAGGTCAGCTTCACTTGTCTTCTCGATCCTTATGTCGAAGAGCTTCAAAACCTCCTCTCGATAGGAGATCTCTTCCCCGTTCAGTCTCCGCAACGTCGTTAAGATGCTGTCCACCTGTTTTCGCAGAAATGTCTCTCTAATCTCGTCTTCAGTTGGAATCCGTTTCCTAAGCCTTTCAGCATCTTCTATAAGCTCTGGAATCGCTTTCTTGCGTTCTCTAAGGATGTCTGCTTTCAAATCTTTTGGACCGAAGTACGCATCCACGTACCCAGGTAGATGCTTGTCTATCCTCAAACCGAGCTTGCAGTAGAGTGAACCGAACTCAGCTGCGTCATTTACCATGAAGTTCGACTCCGCGAATCGTACTGCTGATCATTAGTTACTAGGTTTGAAGAAGCCCGTTAAGGATCGTTGTTTTGATGTATGACCTGTTATCAGGGGTGATCTCTAAGACCCTGACGTCGTGTCTCGATCTGATCCGGTCTATCAGCGTCGATCTCGCTTTGTAGTGGATCGTTCCGATAAGCGGTTTTCCCACCTTGATGGCTTTTTCAAAAGCCGCTTTGAATTCTTCGCTACATAGCTCCATCGGACCTAGCTCGTCTATGGCT
>CAZHMI010000121.1:0-3831 GCA_964533795.1 uncultured Candidatus Bathyarchaeia archaeon | reverse complement strand
GCTTCATCACGCTTACCTACGTCTTCCGGAGGACAACCGCGCTTCAAAGCTTCCGCGACGTAGAGGTCAGAGAATACATACAGATGCTCAGAAGACGCAAACTTTAGCTTCAACAGCCAAGTCTATTGTTGGCTTCGCTCGATTGTTCTCTATTGCATTTTCTTCGGAATCTCCTTAGACCAGTTTTGTAGGGCTTGGAGAATCTCCTCGCTCTCCGATATGAAAGATGCCGCGATCTTTTCCATGTCCTGGTCTAATGGAGAATGCCAGCCGCCTTTAATGTAGTCCGCATAGAGTCCTCTTTCTTTAAGAGACTGAAGTCTCGGGGTAGCCCATCTTAGATATTCCAGGATTTCCGGTGTAGTCTCAAAGCCTTTGGCGTGAGCTAAGGCTTGGAGTGATATCCATATCTTGCTACCGTGATCCCTGAACAGGATTTTTCTCAGTTCAGCATCCATTTCTGTGAATCCAAGCTTTACGGCAACCAGAATGATCTTCTTGGCGAATTCCTCTAGGGCCAAGACCGCTGAAGCCACCGCGTGACCGTAACTTTTGTTTTCTAGGAGAATCTTGGAGTCGGCGAGTAGTCTTCTAGAGTTGTCGTCAGAGAACCCAACACCTAGTTCAGCCTTGGTCGGTTTCATGCTAGTAGCGCCCTACAATGAGATCTATTGTGAACTGAAGTTCTAAATCAAGGCGTGAAAACCCAAAGTTGCTCAAAGAATTCTCTCGCCTTTCTAACGACAGTAGAGTTAATCGTATTAATAGCGACTTCTCGATTGCTATCCAAACTCTCCGAAGTGAGATCGGCCGAGGATACAAGTGCTTCTCTCTCATCTATGATAAGAAGTCGAATAGCGCGCTTCTCGTCGGAATCAAAGCATTAAATTTGACAGATCCCTATTTCCAATAAGAATAGCAGGTTGGTATGAAACTGTTAGGTGGCTAACCGTATAGTTTTGTTATTCCTTGCTTGTCGCCAGTGTACAAGTCTCTCTTAATAGTCTCTCCCAGAGCGCCGTAGCCATACATTGTTTCTCGATATGCGGCACTTTGGTAGACATCGCCCAATCCTGCACCATGACCAAGCTCATGGGTGGCGATGTTCTGTAGATCCATTACGTTTGCCGTTGTTGTAGCATTGCCCCATGCATAATCTGTGTCAAATACGATGTCGAATTCTATAATCGTCTTCGTCACTATGTTGTACCAGAGGATTGTAACAGCGATCACGCCACTGGTTGGATAGTTTCCCCAGATCAATGTGTTATAATCGTCTAGCTTATCGCTCGTCCAAGCAAGATCATCGTAAGTTTTACTAGTGGTTGTGACATTTATCTCGGTAATTGACCCATTGAACAAGTTGGGTGTTACACCATACCACGCGATACCTTCCGATTGACTATACGCACCACTATCCCATTCCTCAGCCGCCAATTGGATTATGTAAACTACTTTACCGGAATCTAAACCAACTATTTTGTCGCTGGATGGATTAACCTCTATTGGCACTGGAAAAGTCCTCCATTTCGCGCCTATGAGTTTGTAGTAACCTGTCTCGCTTGGCGGTGGCTTTGCTTGGCTAGGTGGCTTTGCGTAGTGTATGAAGACGATTCTCTGAAACTCTGGAGGTCCTTGAGCCCATACTGAAACCACTGAGAACACTGAGACTACGATCAGCAAAACCATTACGGTAGCTAAGTACCTTTTCAATTCCACTCAACGATATGGGTATGCTTCAGCGGCTTAATTAGTCTTTTCTTCACTTCCTCTTACGTGCCACTATACAATTGAAGGTAGATTTTACAGCTGAGCCTCCTAGCCTTTCCACAGTGCTTCCTAATTCTGAGCGGGAGAGGCAAAAGGCGATAAAGAGATTCCCGAAATGTGAGATGTTTAGAATTTACGCTTCTTGTATTGCAGCTTGAGGCTTTTCTCCCAATTCTTCTCGCGTCACTAGGGAAGCCTGAGTCATTCCTGGAGAAGCACGAACAACTCTTCTAGCTCGCTAGGAAATCAGCTATATTCGAAATCAATCGATAGTTGTCTTCGATGTAACAGTAGGGCTCCGTCAGGAAGGTCAAGTCGCCGATAGCCAAAACTTTCTCGCCGTATGCGAATATGATAGGGGAGTATTGGCCGGAATTTTCAGTTGCCGATGAAAAAGTGCTGTCCGCTGTCAAGGCGATCTCGTTGCCTTTAGAATAGATCGCTGTGCTGGTGAAGAGAACTACCCTTTCAAGCCCTCTTGTAATTTCACTCCTCTGGAATTGCGTGACGATTATGTTTCTATAATTTCCATAGTTCTCCTTCAGGTTGTATAAGTAGCCGTTCGCGAAGACAACGGCGAACTCGGCGGATAGAGAGTTTATCGGGCTCATATAGGTCCTTGTCGGGTCGCTGATTAACATCAGTTTACCACCTTTCTCGACGAATCCCTCTATAGACTTCAATTCTTCCTCAGAGAAGAACTCACCAGGATTGATCACCACTAGCGCTTCTGCTTGGATTAGCATTTCTTCTAACTTTTCTGAGGAGTCGAGGTATCTGAAAGTGTAGCCTTTGGAGACGACTTCGGTAAGGAGAACGTTCAATTCCCATGCCACAAAGACGTTACCGTGCGATCTATCGATCAAGATTACTTTCTCCTCGTCAGCAGATGCAGGTGAAGGAGTCCTTTCGGCTGTATCGATTATTCGAGTTGAGTCTCTCGATTCAGATGGCGCATATATGTAGTAGAATGCTGGCGGAGGATGTATAGCAATGAGATCGCTTACACTCAATATCCCCGTTCTTCTACTGAACAGTTGTGAAACTAGTGAAAAAGGTTTCTCTATCAGCTCACTCGCTCTTACTACTTCATACTGCTTCAATCGAGCGAGGTTTGCAGCCATCTCGATGGCGTCTTGGGTTGATCCTATAGCGTCTACAAGGCCTAAGCGGACAGCGTCCTCTCCAAAGTACACATATCCTTTCGAAAGCTCAGTCCTATCTATCCGAAGTCTCTCCCCTCTCTGAGCTTCAACAGAGTCTAGGAAGATATCGAATAATTCTTGAACTTTGAATGGGAAATCCTTCAATGAGAAGCCTGTATGCTTGTAGGGACCTGTCTCCAAAACATTCTCTTCAGGGCCCACTCTCTCAGGTAAAGTTGCTACGACTCCTATGTTTCCAGTTATGGATGCAGGAACCGCGTAGATGAAGTCTGCTGATATCGCTAAATAGTAGCCTCCAGAAGCTCCCAATCCAATTATAGATGCGACAATCGGTTTCGCTTTCTTTAACTTTAGAAGGCTCATGTAGATCTCTTGAATAGCGTCGGCGTATCCTCCGGGGCAATCGATATCCAAAACAACAGCCTTAATACTTTCATTCTTGATGCAGCGGTCAACCTGCCTAAGTATGTTGTCACGGACGTAACTATACAGGACAGCTTCATGTACCTCGATGACCCCGATGTTCACGCGCGGGAAAATCATGGGTCGCATGAAAAAAACTAAAGACGTCACGATCGAAACAACTATTAATACAGCGGCGATCTTCCTCAAAGGAAGCGCATGAAATCTCTTCATTAAATATTCCACATTCTCTACTAAAGAATTGAAAACTCTATAAACCTGCCGCGACGCGAAAAATTACATAGTCGACGTCAGCCAAACAAGCCTTTTTATGTCTTCGAGTTTATCGAACCCCTTGTTTGAACTTGGCCCTCGGTAAAATTCGATTACTTTCACCGTATCTTTGCACCTAGGATTAATCAGCCCAAAAACGAAGCAGGCTGTGACAAGTGCATGTGGGTCCTTTTTTGAGTGAAAATGGAATGGCTATTTC
>CAZHMI010000120.1:0-3973 GCA_964533795.1 uncultured Candidatus Bathyarchaeia archaeon | reverse complement strand
AAAGGAAATCGTAGGAGAAGAGTTGCTCGTTTTCGGGAAGCTTTTCGTTAAAAAACAAAACCTCTTTATAGGATTTCGGTTACAGAATTATCCAGCATCGATTGGCCGGTTCAGAATATGGTCAAGCTTGTAATTCCGGTAGAGAGGTTTGAAAGAGAGAATTCAATGATATTTCCGCACTTTGGGAGAGCTCCGCTATTTGCGGTTGTTGAACTCTTGGAGGATGGATCGGTGAAGTCTATCTCCTCTGTGAATAATGTTGGCGAACATTTTGGTGGACATGGTGGAGCGGAGACGCTGGTTTCGGGTCTCAAACCGGATGCTCTTGTGGTGAAGGGTATGGGTCCTAGAGGGCTTCAAGCTTTCCAAAGCAGCGGCGTAGCGGTCTTCACTGGGGATGTCAACACTGTACGAGAAGCTGTAGACGCCTATGTACGTGGAAAACTGGTCGGACTAACAGAGCCTTGCAAAGAAGCTCGACATAAATTCAGCTGCCATTGATCAGTTCGAAAAGCGAAAAGTGGCGAAGAGATGGCGAAGAAACGTCCGTACATTAGAGACTTCGAGCCCGAGGAAAAGAGCATCTTTAGGAATGGCTAAACGCTCTTCTCACCAATTGCGGAAGCAGTTGGGCGTCGTCTTCTACGAAGGCAAACATGCGTTTAGACTTAAGGCTGTTGAGGCTGAGAAAGAGGTCAGATGCTGGCGTAAGCCTTCGAGGAGACGGATCAAGTATTGCAGGCGTTTGGTCTGGACACGAGTCCCTAAACTCGACGTGAAAACTTAATCGCCTCTTACATGTGTAAGCCCGCAACTTTCGAGAAAACTTTCGTAGAGGCCGGATATTATTCAGCTAGGAAGTGGGTGAACTTAAAACAAGACCATAACCATTTCCTCATTCCTAAACGAAAACTGTCTAAAGTGGTTCTTGCACAGAGAAACTCTGGATACACCCTATCGTATCATATCGAAACTCCGACTGTAGGTGTGTCTTCGTATCATAGTAGACAGGGAATATATCTTCTCCAGCATGAAGAAAGGCTTATTAGATTTATGTGCAAAAGCACGTAATATCTGAGATCATGAACGCAACCGTCGATAAAGTCTTGTTTCTCAAGAAGGGAGAAAGGACCGCGAAACTATCCACTTTAGCGGCAGCTTTGTTATTGTTATCAAAGGGTCTAGTAGGGATTCTTTCAGGCAGCATTGCTCTACTTGCAGATGCTGTACATTCACTTTCAGATGTATCTGCCTGCGTAGCTGTGTGGTTCGGTCTCAGACTGGCTCAAAAGAAACCTACAGAAGAGTTCCCGTACGGCTACTATAAAGCTGAGACTTTGGCTTCTCTTACAGTCTCAATTATTATACTGATCTCAGGGGCTCAAATTCTGCTGGAATCAGTGAAGAGGTTAGCAAGCCCCTCATCGATTTCGTTTACTGTCTTAGCGCTGTTCGTAGCTGGTTTCTCAGCGACATTCTCGTATCTAATCGCTCAATACAAGCATAAGACCGGTAAGGAAATCAATTCTCAGGCGTTAGTCAGCGAGGGCAAGCATTCGATGATCGATGTGTATTTGTCTCTCACCGTTTTCGTTGGAATACTGTTCTCCCACTTTGGCATATTATGGATTGAACCGTTAGCTGGTCTACTCGTAGGAATCGTTGTTGCAAAAGTCGGTATCGGACTGGCTAAGGACCCAGTCTTAGTCTTGATGGATGCTTGTCTGAAGTCAGATCGCATCACTCAGATGAAAGCGACAGCGGAAGCTGTACGAGGAGTTAAAGGGATACACGGCGTGAAGATGAGGAGGGCTGGTCCATACATCTTCAGGGAGATGCATGTTGAAGTCGATGAGAGTACGCCTGTGGAGAAGGCAATAACCTCTCCCAAATGATTTGCAACTAAATCGATGAACATTCGAGCATAATTTTGCTCAATGTTATCAATCACAGTAGGCTCATTAGAAATAATGCAACGAGAACGCCCATAGTTAGACCAAGTATCGCTGAGTGGCCTTGACCATGAGCATACGCCTCAGGTATTAGCTCATCAATTGTAATGTAGACCATCGCTCCAGCGGCGAAAGCTGAGGAGATCGCCAATGTCATGTGACTGACCTCTTGTAGGAGTAGAAGAGTTGCAGCGGCGGCAGCAGGTTCAGTAAGCCCAGAAAGCAACGTTATGAAGAAAGTCTTCAGATTGCTTAGTCCTCCCTCTCTTAGCGGGATTGCTGTCACTACACCTTCAGGGATGTTGTGAGCACCTATCACCAAGGCGACCAGAGCACCTAGCTTTGGATCAATGCTGAAGCTGGAGGCTACAGCTATGCCTTCAGGTATGTTATGAAGCCCTATGCCAAGAGATGTCACTACACCTTTTCGAATGTAACGATCTGATGTCGGTATGTTCTCAGCCAAGCCTGTCAGATGTATGTGTGGAGCAAGAAAGTCTATTATAAGAAGTATAATAGAGCCAAGAGCGAATCCTGCGCTGGTAACGCTTAGACCAGCCAGTTCCATCGCCTTGAAGGTAAGCGACATAAACGATATCGTGAGCATCATGCCTGCAACTACCCCGATGATAGAATTAAGTATACTTCTGCTTACTTTACCCATCAAGATGATTAGTAATCCACCGATGCCAGTAGCTAACCCGGCTAAAAGACTCAATAACAAACCTTGAGCTATCAACACTCTCAGCCCTCATGAAAGACCTTCATTCTTCTCCTTACTATATTATGGAAAAACCTCCAAACTATCGCAATGTTTGGTAACTTCATTTTCATGACTGAAATCCTAATCAGGATGACTTTCTCAAGGGTGCGTGTTATATAGCAATACTTCTTTGTTAATTCAATACATTTCTTCACGTTCGCCTTTTCCTCCCCTCTCGCTCCAACCTCCATCCTAGCTTCTATTCCGCTTATTCGATAACCCTCAGGCACAGCCATCTCTAGCGTCACATCGATTGAGATTTGAAGCTGGTTCAAGTGAACATCAAGTTTCTTCTTGAAGTATAGAAAGGTTGTAAGAAGACAGCCTCCAACGGCTGATATGAATATCTCATCTGGACATGGATATCTCCCTTTTCCACAAAAACTTCACGGGCATATCCAACTTTAACGTTGAGAATTTCCCGATATTTACCTCTCCACCGGTTTTCCCATCCCATGCCAATTTGGCTCCGAATTCTAAACTACTACCGCGATTCAATCCTTCTTTTCTCCGAACATATTCTCTTAATAATTTCAAGAGACTCTATCCTGTTGCTCAGTTTCTGCCCACATCTTGATTGGCGACAGCCATCACTGTGTTTTCTCAATGTGCTTCTTCAGTTGCTCATAATTCCAAACCCACTCTCTACCCTTGTATAAGTCGATGAACTTGATCGATCTATCAGTGCAACTGAAGCAAGGATCTATCGACGCTAGAACTATCGGAATGTCAGCTATGTTGACTATGTAATCCCCCTTTGAAGTCAGCATTTCACATAAAGCTGGTATATTTCCCAAGGTTGGCGATCGAACCTTGTATCTTTCCGGTCTCTCGGTTCCGTTTGATTTGACGTAGTGAATAAGTTCGCCTCGCGGCGCTTCGGTTAGACTGACAGACTCTCCAACCGGAGGTGCTCTAGGCAGCCTAATCCTTATTGGACCTGACGGCATATGATCTAAACAGTATTGGATTATGTCTATTGACTCAAGAACCTCGTCTATACGAACCAGTATCCTAGATAAGACATCACAGCTCTCATAAGTGACAACATTGAATGGTATCTCATCGTATACGAGGTGAGGATCATTCACTCTGGTATCCGACTTTATTCCTGAAGCTCTAAGAGTCGGCCCAACGGCGCAAAGCTTCATAGCTTCATCGGGCTTAAGTATTCCGATACGTTCAGTTCTAGCGGTTATAGTCCGTTCTGACATAGCTACTTTCTTGTAGTATTCTGTGCGGTCCTTCAGAATTTCCA
>CAZHMI010000119.1:0-4030 GCA_964533795.1 uncultured Candidatus Bathyarchaeia archaeon | reverse complement strand
CCCGGTTGCGTTTGCTTCTAAGAGCGTTAAGCCGAAGCCTTCTGACAGGTCTAGGGTGGTTATCGGTTCCAGAGTTTAGCGAATGGAGCCAATATGAGGCATGTGTGTAGCTGGAACTTCAAGCTGTTGGGGCTCATCTTGGCTTATAGCTTACCGCCGCCTTTTGAAAGTGTGTCGGCCTACGAGATTTCTGCGCTACCAAGGCTAGCGAGGAAGGACGCTGTGGTCTTTTAGGGTGGAAGTGGTTGTCGGTTGATGCGTCGTTGAGATTGGGTGTAGGTTTTGTTCATTACAGCTCTTGCAGGAGGATGCTGCGAGCCTTACGTTGGCACTCCCCACCCTTAAAGGATGTAGGCTTGCACTCAGCATCTGGTCAAGGACTTACTCTGATCAGCTTCGGAAGTATGTCGAAGTCTTCGTCGTAGCTTAGGATCTTATCGATCCTGCTTGCAATCGCGGTTGCAGCATGAATTGCATCTCTGGGCTTGAGGCCGTACTTTCCAAGTAGGGTTTGAGCTTTGGATATGATCTCATAGTCCACTTTTAAGAGTCGTAGATTCGGCAGCCTTAGGAAGCTCGCGCCTTGCGCTGCGGCTTTTTGCGGGCCGAAGAGACGCCATGTAACCCATGTGACTTCATCCCAAGTCAGTGTGGAGGTGCATGCTTCAATAGAGCCTGATGAGATCTCTTCTAGTCCTGCCCTCGCCCGGGCAGCTTCCGGTATGGCATCAGGATCGTAGATGACTGGATAGATGAATACATTGCTACCGATGTAGAGCAATCTCCTCAGCAACCTCTTCCTCAATAACCTGCTCCAATTGAATCCTACTCTTCAGCTTCGAGGTTACAATTGAGACATACTCGTCGACTAGATCTTTGGGAGCTCTACTAGGCTTGACCACAAGCTCGTTCTCTCTGACCTCGAAGATCACGTCTGATCCGGGTTCTATACCCAAATGCTCTCTGACGTGTTTAGGTATGACTACTTGACCTTTAGGTCCTACAGTGCGTTTCACGATCATAGGGAAGAATCTGTTCAACCAACTATTTCAACTTCTTCCTACTGAAAGGTATGACAAGACCTTCTACGACATAGATCCATGAGAAGTCCAACTGCTCTGTGATTGGTCTACTTGGTAGCCAGTCCTTCTAGACCTGTACCTCCAAAGACTTGGGAATGGCTTTGAAATTGTAAATCGTAGCTTAATGTAAGCCGACCGGGAGTTGAGACTTGTCCCTTTGCGAGTTCGAGCATTTGCTGGCTCACGTGTATTCGGCGAGATTATTTGTTTCGGCGATATCTTCCTTCGTGCCTGTAATTCTCTCCTTCATGGTTAGGGAGTATGGCATCGACAGGAAGGTCTCGGCATTCGCGGCCTTTGGACTGTCCTTCTCTTCGCTCTTCCAAATCCAAGCTTGCCTCTATATTATCGACGAAGCGGTTTTTGAAACAGCCACCATGTAACCTCTAGGTTCAAGGCTCGAGTAGGGTAACTTCCTAAAGCATTTAGGGGTAACTCTCGACCAGTCAAGCTTGGAGTCGAATGTGCAAGCCGCTGGGGACTGTTTGGAGCGGAAAAGATTGATTAGCGAAAGCAAAGCAACCGACAAACGATACAATTGCTCGCCCTCCGTGTCAATAGTTGTTATGAACTATAATGGGATACAATTCGTCGAGCTCTCTGAGGGATTTGACGCGGTATTTATTGTAGATCGTAGTTATCTCGATGCTTAAGCGTCTCAGCTCGGTCTCCAAGTAGGCTTTCACACCGTTCTTGATTAGTTCTTCCTTTTCCAGACCGAGGGCCTCTGCGACAACCTCAACCGCTACGGTCACTGACACCACCTGTTCGTAGATATCGAATAGAACGATAAAAACATACTTTTACACGACCTTTCAATCTGCTAGGGTTTCTTCTCTGCATCTTCAATATACAGGAAGAATCTTCCATCGAATCCCCCCGCCTTCAAGAAGACTCTAAACATGCTTGAGACATTCGTCATTCACGGAACACCGTCATAGACCAAGAAGAGATATTGAACCTTCCATGAAGAATCATCGATGACGCAATCATCCGAGCCGCAAGACCAGCAATAAAGAAACCATTTAAGAGAGGCTATTCAAACTACTAACCATACGAATATCTACTGAGGCTCAAAGCTTGAAGAACGTTACAAAAGAGGCCGAATCTCCTCGCGGAAGGGTCGGTAGCCTGAGGCTGATAACGTATAAACGTATTGGCAGAGTTTACAGCCTTGAAACTCTTCGTAAAATCCTTGAGGAGTCTGAACATGCCAGTAAGAGTGAAGATAAGAATCAAGAGTTTGAAAGGCTTAAGGATAAGCAAAGCCATTGAATCTAACGCGCTTCTGAACACTGGTTACACTGGATCTTCCCCTGAAATCATAATCCCAGTTAGATTAGCTGAGGAAATGGGTTTATGGCCTCCACCAATAGATGCTGTAGAATCCACATACGATACGGCTGGCGGACCCGCAAGTTTCTATGCGATCAAGGACGCGATTACACTACAAATAATCGAGGATGACGCAGCATCAAAGGAGCTAACTACCGACGTAGCCATTTCACCCATGGAAAGGGAAGCGCTACTAAGCGATGTTGTGATAGGCGAGCTAGAGGTGGCGATAATGAACGCCCATAAAGGCTATTGGAGATTCAACTTCGATCCATCAGACAAGACCAGATACACGAAGAGCGTAGAGCTCTGGTGAGAGTGAAATAAGCAATATTCACTGTGGACCGCGTTACATTAACCTCAAGAGCATAGAAGAGAAACCTGAGAGACCTCCATCAAAACTTGCGGTAGTGCCGATCTGCGTATTCGCCCTGAAGATCTGCGAAGAACCAAACCTGGAAATGACGGGGAAATCCAGTTGACAGACGCAATCCAATCCATAGTAGTCCATCACCGACCGAAAAGTCTACCCCGTCCAGCTGAAAAGGGGCGAATTAAAAATCGATATAGGAAACCCAGAGACCTACTGGAAAGCCCTTGAAGAAAGCTATAAACGAACTTTGAAATAGCTTCTCTACCTACTCGTCTGAGCCTAAGACACACAGTCAGCGTACGATCCATCTCGAGCATATACCGACGAACCTTCGAGCACTTATCAATTGAGCCATTCAAGTGCGGCTCCTTATGATCAAAAGTCTAACTTGCAGATTAAAATAGTTCAACTTCTGGTCCGTCGCATCTCCTGTAAACCTTCACGAATATTTAGGAGACTAACCTTCAATTCATGCTTAGCCTTATCCACAGATAGGAATGAATCTCTAGGCCTCCTAGCTACCAAGAACTTAAGGTCCTCCATCCTCACAGGCGTTACGAGCGATCGATCTAATCCAAATACCTCGGCTGTCTCCATCGCGAACTCATATCGGCTTATCCTCTCGCTTCCGGCTATATGGTACACACCAGTTGCACTCGCCCCCATAGTTTCTAGAATTGCTTCAGCGAGATTATCAGCAAGCGTAGGAGAATTATAGTGATCCTCGGCCACTATGCTAGGGCAAGGTCCCCATCAAAGGACCTTAGAACCGTACGCCGTTAGGTCGTTGGAGGGCTATGGAGCGACAGGCAGCTATGCCTCCTTGAGCAGCTCATCCATATCTACAAGCTCAACAGCCGTTATCTCATCGGTACCCCTATCTTTGAATAGATGAATCTGCGGGTGCGCAGGTTCACCTAACTCCCCACCGACCGGTCTCCTAAATCGTATGCATAGCGTGTTAAGGTTGGGTTCCAAAGTAACCTCAACAACTTCCCTAGGTAGCCTAGTCCCAGTGAGACGCTCCACCTTCCCTAGCAACCCGTCTATATCTAGCTTCAGTAGAGACGATGTAACCACTTCATCTTCCCCATTCTAGTGTACGTTCTCCCACTCATTAAATATGTTGTCTTGACTCTATCTCCGACAACGATGACATTCAGATATAGATCGTCGAGCTTCTTCAAGAAATATTTTGAGCGACGGGCATCCACGTAGACCTCATTAGGCTTCTCCAACG
>CAZHMI010000118.1:0-4132 GCA_964533795.1 uncultured Candidatus Bathyarchaeia archaeon | reverse complement strand
AGATTAACCTGACCATATCTGATGAATTAGAGAAGCGATTCAGAGAGGAAGTTTTCAGGAGACTGGGAATGAAGAAAGGCAATATTCAAATAGCGATTGAAGAGGCAATCAAGTTATGGATCGAGAACCGAAAGAAGTCAAGGACCTAGAGAGCAAAAGCCAAAGACGATCCCGAATCATCGAGGGAGACTGCCTTGCATATCTTAATGAGAAATCCATAGGCAAGGTACATCTTACCTACCTGGACCCACCTTATAGGCAAGGAAAAGACTACAGATTCTTTGACGATAACCAGCCTGAGGAAAAATACTGGGGTTGGCTGAAGGAGATTCTGTCAAGGGTCTATGAAATAACAGTTGAAGGCGGGGCTATCTATTTCATGCATAGAGAAAAGAACGCTGAACAGGTATTGCGAATACTAAGAGAAGCGGGCTGGACATTTCAAAACCTGATCATCTGGAAGAAAAAGACCTCTGCGGTCCCGTCCGAATCCAGATTCTCTAAGCATTATCAAATCATCGCTTTCGGCACGAAAGGAGAGAAAGCGAGAGTGTTCAACAAACTACGTGTTGACTTGCCGCCCCTACCGGAGTACAAGTATGAGAGGGCTAACGGGGTTTACCTATCGGATGTGTGGGATGACATTAGAGAGTTAACATCGGGATACTTCGCAGGGGATGAGGCGATAAGAGACAGTGCGGGAAACAGAGTGCACATACAGCAATCCCCTATAGCTTTGCTTCTGAGAATCCTCCTGTCATCTACCCTTTGCGGAGATACAGTCTTAGATCCTCTCTCCGGAACAGGAACCACATTAGTGGTAGCTCACCAACTAAACAGAAATGGAATTGCTATTGAGATAGACCCTGAATACGTCAAAATCATACGAGCGCGATTGAAATCCATTAGACCGGCTGACAACATCTTGCAGTTTTATAACTACTACAGATTCACGCCAGATTTGAATGATATCTGGCCAGCAGAGAAGATCGCCGTAGATAGGCAGCGGAAATTATTTGATGAACGAATTTCTTGATGTAGTGGACCTTTTCACAGGAATAGCCGCCAATTTCAAGAAAGGAATGGTCACACTGAACTCTTCTTTGGAAGAGATGGTACTAAGATCATCTAAGAATGAGATCGCATACGTCGATAATCGTAGAGACGCCAAAGAGAAGTATGGATACGATTTTTGGAGCGGCCTAGACAAAAACTGGCTAGAAAGCCAAGGGATAGATGAGGATCGCTTATACTCAAGGTCAGAGAATTTTCCCGATTTCTTGTTAAAGGTGAGGGAGCAGGAGGGTAGACTGATCTGTGGAAGCTTACTTGAATTGAAGGACTCGAAAGGCGGCAGTATCGCTTCCTTCAATTCTACGCTCCCTACCAAGTACAAAAGCCTTGAGGAAATAGACGTAATCAACGGTAATGACCTTGTTTCGAGAATCGCCGAGATCATGGACGGAGAACTTGCCAAACTGGCAGATTATGAGAGGCGCCAAAGAAATAGCTTCTATCTTATAAGAACATATCGAGGTGATCGGAGAGTAAAGGTTTCTTTGGTTGACGGATCTTTTTTCGAGACAGTACCAAAAGACCATCTTATCTATCAAATGTTTCTAAACGTCCTAAGGGCTCATCTAGAGAGAAAGCGGATAGATGTACCGCCGGAAACTCTTAAGCAAGTTGAAGAGGTGCTCTCTCACGTTACAGATCAGAGTATAGTAGCGGCATCTCAGATGATAGAAAAAGCTTCAGTCAAACCGCGACTGAGGATTATGGCTGAAGTGCATTCTGAGGGCAATCCTCATAGTAGTTTCTATCCGGAAATCTCAGATGGGAGTTTCAACCTCATTCTTCAAGCGTCTCCAAATGCTTCCGCACTTAAGAGAAACTTGCCACAAAGAATACCCGAAATTGAAGTCTTCTCAATTCATCATAAGAGGAATGGAGAACACATTGTCTTTCAGTTTCGAGGTGTGCCCGGAAACCGCAGCTTGGGAAAGTATTACTAAGCAGGTTATATTCGAATGTGGAGAACTTAGATTCACTTTAGGATTCATCCGGAGCCTTCTAGTTCTCTCTCTAGTATCCTCAAGGAAACTCGTGGCAAAACGAACATAGAAGCGCTAACCGAAGCCTCCAGAAACGAACCTCGACCCGCGTCACAAAGGATTATGTTTCCGAAATCCGAGAAATCCACTCTCAACACAGATGTGACAGCGTGAGTCCCGCAGAACCCGGACCTCGAAGATATGACGGTCAATGAATGGATAAAATCGAAGGCCCCTTGAAATCGAAATAGCGGATTCCTTAAGGGATCCCTTGTCTATTTTCATGAGAAACATGTTTTCCACTTCGCTTCAAGAAAGAGCAACGTGTGCGAGGTGCGTAAAGAGAATAAGCGCCTTGAGAACGATGTGAAACCTTTGGCGAGGATTGACTCGCATCTTCTGGCCGCAACGTAAGACCCTTTGCGGTCGTCAACATGATGCATCACAAATCAGTACAACCAGCTATTGCAGAATGAAGAATAGAGATTTGAGAGAAACAGCGTTTCTCCATCAGAAATCTCTTAATGTTGGCGGCGACCTAGTATGATGTTATGGGGGCTCCTTTGGCTTCCCCCTCCAACATGAGTAAGCAGAAGGAATTTGATAAGCTTCTACTTGAGAGTATCGACGACTGCTTGAAGCAAGTCTTCGGGGAACCAGCCGGCAAAGCGATCCTAGCCTTCTTGGAGAAGAACCAAGCTTCAAGAGGGAAGAGATCCCGCACAGAGTTGAAGACTTCAGCACTGGATTGAGCCAGCTGATGGGCCGAGCCGCACCAGTCTTGGAGGGTCTAATAGTCAAATTCCTGAGCCTCAAGCTTGGTTTGGAATACGATGGGAAGCCGGAGCTCAGGTTCGTAGGCTATATTCAAGCATTGAGAAATCGGTTTGCAGAGGTTGAGGGATAAATGCCGATTCCAAAGAAAACTAGAAAGAAGCTTTTAGCGCTGTTCAACCTTATACCCGATCCCGTAATCATTCTCGATACGAAAGGCAAAATCTTGGCGGCCAACGACAGAGTGGAAGAGAAGATAGGCTTTAAGCGCAAAGAACTGGTCGGAAAGAGTTTTGCAAGAACGAAAATCTTGACAGCGAAGAGCAAAGCCATCGCGATAAAGAACTTGACGAGAAGAATGATGGGAATCAAAGTAGCACCCTTCGAACTTCAAGTCCTCACAAAAGACGGACGAAGAGAGTGGGCTGAGGTGAACGTGACCAAGACCGAATACCAAGGAAAGACAGCGGACCTAGTTATCTTCCGAGACATCACGGAATACAAGAGAATGGAAGTGGAGATACGGCGTCAAGCAGACTTGCTTCAAAAGACTCTCGACAGCATGACTGACGCTGTCTTCATCCTAGACCCCAAACTTCCCGTCCCGACCATACTCGGGTGCAATAAAGCCGCATCCACGATCTTCGGCTATGAGAAGGCGGAGATGCTGGGGAAGACCACAGCGTTTCTCCACATTAGCGAGGAAGCTTTGAAAGAGTTTCAGTCCCTCCTTTATCCCGCCATCGAGGAGAAAACCCCGTTCCATCTACCCGAATTCCGAATGAAGCGGAAAGACGGTTCCATCTTCCCGTCAGAGCACTTTGTGGCCCAGCTATTAGATGACAAGAACAAGCGAATGGGCTGGGTCAGCATCGTCCGAGACGTCACTGAACGCAAGCGGGCTGAGGAGGAGATCCGCAAGCTCACACAGTTCCTCAATCTCGTTATTGACAGCGCAAATGTGTGGCTTGACGTATTGGATGAGAAAGCTAATGTCTTGATCTGGAATGAGGCTGCGGAAGAGATAAGCGGTTACACGCGTGACGAGGTTGTGGGACACGATAAGATATGGGGATGGCTATACCCAGATGAGAAGTATCGAAAAGAGGTCACCGACAAGGCGGCCCTAATCATACAAGGGGGCGCGGTGGACGTGGAGGACGAGACGACCATTCGAACGAAGAGTGGAGAGTATAGGGTCATCGCGTGGCATTCCAGAAACCTAGTGGATAATAATGGAGTACCGATCGGCTCGGTCGCACTCGGCCGCGCCGTCACCTTACACCTGCCGGAGCCGTGGAGAA
>CAZHMI010000117.1:0-4273 GCA_964533795.1 uncultured Candidatus Bathyarchaeia archaeon | reverse complement strand
TGAAGGTTTAGATCATCCGAAGATTGATGAATTGGTCGAAACGCTTCGTAAGGTGACAATACTTATGTCTACTGGAACCAGAGATGAAGCTTATTATTGGATCGCGCGTAGAAAAGAGAAGATGATGGCTGAAGCTCTAAAGCAGATGATGCCCTTGGCGAAAGAAGAACAACAGCCCAAACTTGAGGAATTTACGCGCCGGCTATCGACGACTGTCCCTTCCGAAGGGAAAGTTACAATCATTGTCGACAGTAGAGAAGCTGGTTCACCTATCATTAAGGAACTGTCGAAATTTGATGTAAAAATAGATCTTGAAACTCTGAAGGTCGGCGACTTTATTCTATCAGACAGGGTCGCAGTTGAGAAGAAGACTACTGAAGATTTCACATCCTCCATAATCGACGGCAGATTATTTGCTCAAGTCATGAATCTCAAGAGCACGTATCAGATGCCTATTGTTCTCGTTGAAGGCGAGACTCTCTATAGTGTAAGGGAGGTACGTCCTGAAGCGGTTATGGGTGCGCTTGTGAGCGTACTTATCGACTATGAAGTACCCATCGTCTGGATGAAAACAACGCCTGAGACTGCGCTATTCCTCTTCTCTATAGCAAGACGTGAACAATTAAAGGAGAAGCGTGAGCCGAAGATTAGGGCTGAGACAAAACCTGTTACCTTGAGCGAATCTCAAGAGTTCATTGTCGCAGGGCTCCCGCATGTGGATAGGGTATTAGCCAAGAGATTACTGAAAGTTTTTGGTAGTGTCGAGAGAGTGTTCAGTTCTTCTGAAGAAGAGCTGCAGAAAGTGGAGGGTATAGGGAAGAAGATCTCGGAGACGATTAGAAAGATAGTCTCATCCAGATATGAAGAGACATCATGAAGCCATTTCCTTCAATCTCCGAATCCTTTCAAGTGCCGTCAACCATCCGGAGAGAGAGTTGCCAAGCTGAATCAGTTTCTCGGGGTCCTTCTCTCTCTTTATGCTCTCATCCGTCTCTCTGATTTTCGTCAGGATCGTCCGCTCAGTGTTGGCGAGCACGTTTTCAGCAGCTATCTTGCTTTCGTCTTCAGTAGATTTCACCATAACAACAGGCCGATTACATTTCGGACAGAAGATTTCTTCACACATTTTGAATAAGGGCGTTCCACACTCTGGACAAATATCTGAGAGCATAGTTGCCCCAGCCTTTAGAAGTTCAGCCATTCTCTTAACTTCAGCGCACATCTTCTCAACCCCGTCAATTAGGAAAGGATTTTAGTCAGCTCTATAGATTGTTGATTCAATGATGGTTATTAAGATGAGGGGTGCATCACAATGTCCGCACGTGCTAAGAGAAAAGAAGAGTACGAATCGAGAATTAAACAAGCCATGGGTATTCTCAATGAAGTGTCTCAAGATACAACGACGCCTCGAAACATCAGACGCGCCGCCAAGGATACGATGGATGCGCTCCAAGTTGCTGAACACAGTTTGGGTGTAAGAGCATCGAACGCCATAACTATCCTCGATGATATATCTCAAGACCCAAACATGCCACCCTACACGCGAGTTAAGCTTTGGAATGTGGCAAGCCTCTTGGAGGCAATCAAGGACTGACATGCCTCGACATCTATTGACATTGCGCGCACCTACCCGATTGCCCTAAACAATCAGATACTGGACAGTAGGTTCAACCCTTAAACCTCTCATATAGCCTTAACACATAAGAACTCGTTAAACGTCATACATTCATGTCGCGGAATGACAAGCCGAGTTCGCTCAGCCATTGGTTGATGATAAGGTATGGCATTAAGAGCATACGTTTTGGTCAAAGTTGAAGTGGGAAAAGATAGAGAGGTCTTCGCTGAAATCCAAAATCTCCAAAGAATTTACAAGGTTAGGGAGATTGCAAGCGTCTTCGGAGTATACGACATGGTTGTCAAGGTCGAAGCTGAAGCCCACAAAGACCTTGAGTCGGTCGTATTCGATGCACTCCGTCAGATACCGGGAGTAAGAGAAACTGTTACCCTAGTCGTCGTGAGATCAACTGAAGACTGAAGTGCTCATGGCTCAGTATCCTCGTGAATTGGAGAATTGTTACGCTGAAAGACCATCACAGACTGAACTATCTGAGTTGGACTGAAGTTCGCAAGTGAAGACAGACAATAATCATTCTGTTTTCCGCAATTTCTTCAGTTCTTCGTAGGCCCTCTTCACTTCTTCAACCGATGCTTCATCTTCTAGGGTTGTCAGATCTCCCGGAGGCTTGTCAGCAGCTACAGCTTTTAGGACTCTCCTCATAATTTTGCCGCTTCTAGTTTTCGGTAGCTTGTCCACGAAGTATATCTCCTCAGGAGTTGCTACTGGACCGATAACCTTCCTCATGTGGTTCTTGAGTTCCGATACCAGTTCCACGGAGGGCTCGTAGCCTCGGCGTAGTATAGCGAAGATCACGATGCTTTCGCCTTTAAATGGATCCGGCTTCCCGATTACAGCGGCTTCAGCCAAAGCTAGGTAGGATATGGCGGCACTTTCAAGTTCCGCTGCTCCAAGTCTATGACCCGCGACTTTCAGAACATCATCTGCTCTTCCAAGAATCCAGAAATAGCCTTCATTATCTCTAATAGCGTAATCTCCAGTGAAGTACACGCCTAAGAATCTTGACCAGTAAGCCTGCTTGTACCTTTCAGGGTCGCCGTAGACAGTCATCATCATTCCAGGCCAAGGCTTCTTAATGACCAAGTATCCTCTAACTCCTTCTGGGACAGGTTTTCCCCTCTCATCGACTATATCAACATCGATACCTGGAAGTGGCAATGTCGCTGATCCAGGTTTGAGTGGAACAAGTTCTATTCCAGGCGCTGGTGAGATCATTATTCCACCGGTCTCTGTCTGCCACCATGTATCGACTATAGGGCATCTTTCTCCACCTATATGTTCGAAGTACCATGTCCAAGCTTCAGGGTTAATCGGTTCACCGACGCTTCCCAAGATTTTCAAACTGCTGAGGTCATGTTTCCTAGGCCAATCCTCTCCGTATTTCATGAACAGTCTAACAGCCGTCGGCGATGTGTAGAGCGTTGTGACTCTATACCGCTCGACTATCTCCCACCATCTCGCTGGCGTAGGGTAGTCTGGAGCTCCTTCATACATGACTATGGAAGCTCCATGGCTCAATGGAGCGTAGACTATAGAGCTATGCCCTGTTACCCAGCCTACGTCAGCTGTGCACCAGTAGACAGTATCCTCCTGTATGTTGAAGACCCACTTGTAAATCGAGTGGTTAAAAACCATGTATCCTCCAGTGCTATGAACGATACCTTTCGGCTTCCCAGTCGTCCCAGATGTGTAAAGTATGTACAGAGGATGCGTGGACTCCACTGGCTCAGGCTTGACGTATAGTTTAGCGTTCTTAAGCAGATCTTGAAGCCAGAAGTCTCTTCCTTCCTTTATCCCAACTTCTAAATCTGCTCGCTTCACCAGTATGACTTTTTCGACAGATGGAGTTTTGGTTAAGGCTTCATCAACTATATTCTTCAGTTGGATTGTCTTTCCTCTCCTGAAGCTTCCGTCAGCTGTGACAAGAACCTTGGCTTGTGTATCGTTGATTCTATCTGCGAGAGCAACTGCGCTGAATCCTGAGAAGATGACGGTATGAGGTGCTCCTATCCTTGCGCATGCTAACATCGATATGGGCAGCTCAGGCGTCATCGGAAGATATAGCGCGACTCTATCTCCCTTATTGACACCGAGATTCTGGAGGACTGAGGCGAATCTGTTCACCTCTCTATAGAGATCGGAGTAGCTTAAAGTCTTGGTATCGCCAGGCTCGCCTTCCCAATATAATGCAACCTTATTGTGACGCCAAGTTCTAACGTGAACATCGATGCAAAGATGAGACGCATTGACTTGGCCGCCTACAAACCATTTTGCGAAAGGTGGGTCCCAATGTAGAACTTCATCCCATGTCTTGAACCATTGTAGTTTTCTAGCCTCTTCGTCCCAGAACGCTTCGATATCCGCAAGAGACTCGCTATATATATCCAGATACCTTTTGATCGGCCAAAACTTAGACTCGAAAGGAAGTGAAGCCTCGTCGTAATGGACTGCTGACTCTTGATTTCCTTCTTTCGTGATGCTCATACCGATCCACCATTCTACCAGTTACCGAACGGAACATCATTCAATCTATTAATCGATTCGGTCATGCTAGGTCACGTACAGGAATCGACTGTTCCGCAGAAAATAAAAGTCTATCTCGTTCCATTAAGAAGTTGTCTATGAAAACTTCACTAG
>CAZHMI010000116.1:2755-4360 GCA_964533795.1 uncultured Candidatus Bathyarchaeia archaeon | reverse complement strand
CGCTTCTCCCCCGGACTCAGCGACCGACTCTCCGAGATCCGCGTTGGTTCGAAACTCAGCCAAGACTTTTGTTCGTATCTTCCTAGGCTCACGAATGCCGAGGCCATCAGTATGTACGCAGTGAACTCCCAGAGGCCGGTCCTGAGAAATCCGATAACAGAATCGAGCATAGTCGGATAAGGATAGAGAAAGGAGTTGGTACCTTTTAGGATTCCGAAGAGCGATATCTGCCACCAGATCGCAGCATAAGACAGCGGCAGGCCTGCTACTCTGAAGAAGTTGCATACGATCGACATAAGAACTGCACCGATCAGGAAGTTGAAAGCAAAGATTCTGATGAAAGTGTCCCAGTAATTCACATCTTTGCCCAGTGAGCTGGCTGACAGCAGGCAGCCGCGAAGGACCCCTTCTGGAAGCAACAAGTAGCTTAGGACCCAGACAACAAAGAAAAGCGTGAACGAAGCCAACCAGAGGAATGCGAATCGCTCACGATAGGGCAACTTCGTCGCCCATGCGGTTCCAAGTCGCATCGGGGTTTCCCCGATCGAGCTCACCCTGGCCCGGTTAGATAAACGCTTCGTAACGCGCCGCTCTAAAGACTATTGGAGAGTATGGCTCAAGATACGTTCAATAATCGTGAAAGACGGAAATTGTGAGGATTCAATTTGAGAAGCGTTCGCATCAGAGAAGCGAATGAAAATGACTTGTCAGCTATCAGAAATTGATGGTAGAACTTATAGATAGCTTGCGTGACAGCAAGGGTATTGGAATCAATCGAGTTCTTGAAAACTGCCAAGATATCTTGACTGATGCTAACTCTCACTTCCTAGTTGCAGAGATAGATCAAGTTATAGTCTGGTTCATCGATGTCACAACTCGAAAGACTCTTCTTCATCGCGGTCCATCTTGGCTTATTGACGAACTTGTCGTAGCCAAGACTTATCGTGGCAGAGGCATCGATAAGCAGTTACTATCAGCAGCTATAGAGAAGCCCAGACAACTTTGCTCTGAAGTTGAGGCCAGTACTGAAAAGGAAAATGCCAGAGCGATAGAATTCTACATGAAATGCAGGTTCAACGAGAAGGCTTCTGTTTGAGAGGGATCTATGGGAATGCAGACTACAGCGCTTTCAAGCCTTTTATTTGATTATCAAATGCTCATCTTCGAAGGAGAAGACCTCCTCGATAGTCGAGTTGAAGACACGAGCAATCTTGTAAGCCAGCCTTAGTGATGGGTTATACTTTCCTTTTTCAAGAAAGAGTATGGTCTGCCTAGTGACATCTATTTTTAGCGCGAGAGCCTCCTGCGTAAGACCATGCTTCTCCCTAAGTTCCTTGATCCTTGTCTTCATAGCGGCTTTCCTCAGTCACCACGTTCGTTATAGTAGATGAAGGATGCAACAAATAGTATCAAACCTCCGCCGAATAGGACCGAGAACGCAAGCGGGAAGGATTCTACGGCTCGAAGAGCCGCAATATAGGCGATGAAGAATGCCGATGCTACCACGATGAAGACGAAAGCGTTCCCGCAGGCCCTGTTGATATTTCTGTCAACTCTTTCATCGCTTCCCCTACCCCACAAGGCGCTCAAGAAACCGAAAAACCC
>CAZHMI010000116.1:0-2655 GCA_964533795.1 uncultured Candidatus Bathyarchaeia archaeon | reverse complement strand
AGACCCAAAAAACCGAGTAATCCCAAGTAACCCATCATGTTCTTTCGCATAGTGGTCTAACCCCGACGTTAGGTATTTCTAACGTTAAAAGTATTTAACGTTTTTTCTCCCAGGACAAAACCAACACTGCAACAGAAGAAAAGAGGGATCTGAGGGTGAAATCGCCCCGTTAGGGAGAGTTCGTTTAACATCCGGCTTGGCACGCTTCTGCTCGTAGCTTGCGTCAGGATTTCGTTGGTTCAAAACGTGAATTGTCATCTAACCTCCCGCACCACGTATCTTTTTCGCCAAATTCGACATTGTTCTTTCTGGTTTGAAGCAGAATCTAACAATCGAGAATAGAAGAAAGATATCGACTTTCAGTCGATTGAATGTCAAACTAAGGAGTGGGCAATCTTTAAATCGAGTATTGGTGGCGTCTTCAGGAAGATGCGGTAATAAAGCTGGTGGAAGAGCAGGCCTTGAGCTTCCCAGAGCTTGAAAAATTGAAAACGTATTCCTTCGAGATGGGCCCGATAAGGCCAACTGCGGAAGGGGGAAGGCATTCTCTACTCGTAAGAGCGACTCGCAATTGTCCGTGGAGACTATGCAAATTCTGCTATGGAATTCCTTACAATAGAGAGAAATTTCAATTGAGAAGCGTTGAAGAGATAGAAAGGGATATAGACGCTGCCAAAGCGATTAGTGAATCCATCCGGACGATAGCGAAAAAGCTGGGCGGAATGGATTGGGCGGCAAGACTGCTCGACACCGATTCTCTATACCAGAAGGAATTTGAAGAACTCAATCAGGATGAAATGAAGAATTTTCAAAGTATCGTAGCCGTTTTCAACTGGCTTCATTCTGGCGGAACAACTGTGTTCCTCCAAGACGCTGACACGCCGATTATGCCCACGAAAGATCTGGTGAAGGTCTTGAGATATCTCAGGGAAAGCTTTCCGACGATCGAGCAGATAACCTCCTACGCTAGATCAAAGACTTTAGCACAAAGAAGAATTGAGGAACTAAGAGAGTTACGTGAAGCCGGTCTCTCCAGACTATACGTAGGCTTAGAATCCGGAGACGATGAGATACTGGAACACGTCACTAAAGGCGTTACAAGCGAAGAGCACATTCTAGCAGGAAGGAAAGTGAAAGAGGTCGGTTTCGAGCTCTCCGAGTTCTGTATCGCCGGTCTAGGGGAAAAGGCAGGTCGGAGCAAAACGCGAGGAATACAGCTCGAGTTCTAAATGAGATAAACCCCGACTACGTAAGAATCAGACGTTACGTTCCTCGTAAAGAGTCACCGCTATTTGAAGAATGGAAGAGAGGTGAGTTTCAACTACTCTTACCTCATGAAGAGTTAAGAGAAATACAGAGGTTGGCTAGAAGTCTCGAAGTCACGAGCAGAGTCTGCTTCGACCACTACATAAACCCCGCATATGAGATTGGATCCGATTACGTCTGGCTTCTCAAACAGGATCATGAAGGATACAAATTCCCAGAAGAGAAGCCCGAAGTATTGAAGCTAATAGAGAATGGCTTGAAGATTGACGAATCACTATATGTACGAGCAGAAGAATTGATCGAAGGCTTTGTTTGAGGCAACAAGAATTCTCAGAAAACGCTTGCTTAGAATAGATTTCTGAAGCGCTTATTATCAGGTTGTAAGGGATCTAGAAAGCTTGATATGAATCGTCTAGCAACTCTATATATCGTGGGATATGAAAATGGATGTTGTTCTCGTTGGGTTAGCCTTTGTAAGACTTGTTCTTGCGATAGTTTTCGCTGTCGTCGCGCTTTACATCGCTTCGTATGTTCTCGGCAGACTGACAAAGGACCTCGACGAATGGGCGGAGATAGGGAAAGGGAATGTCGCTGTAGCCGTCTACATGGCTGGGATCTTCATCTCGGTCGCTACTATCGTGGCGCCCGGAGTGATAGGTCTCTTCGTGACTCTGGATATTGTGGGAATCGCGGTCGGATTCATACAACTAATATTGGCTCTAGCCTTGGCAGTAGCGGCTCAGTACATCGGTCTCTCCGTCCTAGGCAAATTGACGAAAGGCATCAAGGAATGGGAAGAACTCAGGAAAGGCAACGTTGCCATCGGACTGATGATGGCAGCTGTAGTGATAGCGATAGCGGCGGTCGTCTCTCAAGGAGTCTCAAGCCTCCTAACAGCCCTACTGACCTAATCCCCACTTTTTTGTGAATACGTTATGACCGTATTCGAGAAAACGGCTCGCAAAGTTTATATCGCTTAACGGAACATCTGTCTGGCAAGTTGGGTTTACGGGAAGAGAGCTAAGGGCCCTGTTTTGCGGTCTCAGGTTTTTCTCGCAACCGACTACATTGATGAAGAGGTGAATGTGTTGAGCTTTAGAAGCAGGAGTTTCGGTCCAAGACGATTCGGTCCAGCCCCTGTTGAAGAGGGTAAAGAGTACGAGGTTGACATTCAAGAGATCAGTAGACGTGGCGAAGGTTTAGCTAGAATTCAGGGTTTCGTCGTCTTCGTTCCAGAGACCAAGGTTGGAGATCACGTCAAAGTCCGAGTAACGAGAGTAGCTAATAGGTTCGCTACAGCTGAAGTCGTTCAATAGATCCTTCGATCTACTTGGAGTAAATTCTAACTTCTTTACCTTTTTCTTGAAATGACTGCTGGTTTGTTAGGCG
>CAZHMI010000115.1:0-4406 GCA_964533795.1 uncultured Candidatus Bathyarchaeia archaeon | reverse complement strand
CACGAATATTTTAGATCATGAGACCCTGTCTTAGGGGATGAAGATATGCCTATATCTGAAGCATGTTCAAGGTTTTGAACTTATTTCTATGTTGAAGAAAGACTGGAAATTTCGTATCAGTTGGCCGGAGAGATATTCGACCCTCCTTCCAATGGTCTTAGCTAGTTCTTCAACTATGATTGGAAGAAATTTTTGGCGTTGTGGTTTTCCCATAGAAAGGGCCCTTATAAGTCACAGGACCGTCAGTTTCCGTCAGAATATGTTCAATAGGAGTATCCTTCACTATTTCTTGGATGCGCCTTGAATATAGGAGGGAGGGACCTACGCTTATTCGGTATCCGTTGCCAACTATCTCCTTCAAGAATTTTATCGATCCACTGTACCAGTGAAATAACACGCGTCTTACTCTACATGTACCTAAGATTTCTAGTGCTTCCTGTACTGAACCTCGTGAATGTACACTAATTGGCAGATCTGTTCTCTCGGCGAGATCAAGCATCTTCCGGAAGACCTCAGATTGAATTCGAAAATGTTCCTTCTCTTTAGCATAAGTGCGGTCGAGGCCTATCTCACCGATAGCCACGATTTCTCCTCTATGTCGAGTAGCTATCTCGCTCATCGTCTCCAGGTCAGTTTCGCCTTGGGAGACTGCATTCCAAGGATGAATTCCGACTGCAGCGTAAACTAGATCATGATATTCGCGCGCTAACGCTAGAGTTCGTCGGGAAGTTTCAGAATCCATCGCATTCGAAACAAGTGCGCTTACATTTGCTTTCTTGGCAACTTCAATTAGGTGAGGCAGCAACCCCTCATATTCCGGATCTGCAAGATGGACATGAGCATCAGCAAACTGCATATTCCATTCCAGTTCAGAACTCCAACTCATAATACTTTTATAGTTTCGGATTGTAGCATGAACTCTAGGTGTGTTCTATGCAAGAAGGTGAACTCTCAACAGCGGCTATACATAGACTTATCAGAAAGGCAGGCGCAGCTAGGGTTGGAGACGATGCTGTCGAAGAATTGAGGAAAGTCTTAGAGGAGCTTGGAGTCAGAATAGGAAAGGAAGCTATGGAACTCGCAACCCACGCCAGAAGAAAGACAGTCAAGTCAGATGATATTCGACTGGCCGTTAAGAGGATAACTCGCGAATGATTTGTTACGAACCTTTAGATGAGGTACATCATCGACCCCGCTTTTGATTTCCTCTTAGAAAGATTTTTATTATACGTTATTTCCGTGTATTCTAGCTTCGTTGGAGGAATCATATAATGGCTTACCTAGCCGGTCAACCTGTGCTGATATTGAAGGAAGGAGCTACAAGGCGGAGAGGTAAAGAAGCCCAAAGATCGAATATGACTGCTGCTAGAATAATCGCCGAAGTTGTGAAGAGCACCCTTGGACCTAGAGGAATGGACAAGATGCTCGTCGACAGCCTCGGCGACGTAACCGTAACCAACGACGGTGCAACGATACTCGATGAAATCGATGTTCAAAACCCATCAGCCAAGATGATGGTTGAAGTCGCTAAGACTCAAGACGATGAAGTCGGCGATGGAACGACAACCGCTGTGATCATAGCTGGCGAACTCCTGAAGAAGGCTGAAGAACTCATTGACGAGAATATACACCCAACGACGATAGTCGGAGGGTATAAGAAGGCTGCTGAGAAAGCTATGGAAATCCTGAATGAGATAGCTGTTCCAGTAGATCTTGACGACAAGGCTACCTTGAAGAAAGTTGCGGTAACAGCCATTCACAGTAAAGGCGTTGGAGCAGCTCGAGACCACTTCGCAGAGATCTCGATAGACGCAGTCAAACAAGTAGCTGAGAAGAGAGGCGAAACGAACGTAGCGGATATCGACAATATCCAGCTTACCAAGAAGGAGGGAAAGAGCCTGCTGGATACACAGCTAGTGAGAGGGATAATCGTCGACAAAGAAGTCGTTCATCCAGGCATGCCGAAGTCGATCAAGAACCCGAAGATAGCTCTCGTCGACTGCGCTTTGGAGATAGAAAAGACAGAGTTCAGCGCTGAGATTAGGATTAACGATCCGACCCAGATGAAAGCATTTCTGGACGAAGAGACTCGAATGATGAAAGCCATGGTTGACAAGATCAAGGCTTCAGGCGCAAACGTTGTCATGTGCCAAAAGGGCATAGACGATACTGCTCAACACTTCCTCGCCAAGGAAGGAATAATGGCAGTTAGACGAATAAAGAAGTCCGATATGGAGAAACTGGCTAGAGCGACTGGAGGCAAAGTCGTGACGAATCTTGACGACCTCAAGTCTGAGGACCTAGGCCACGCAGGACTGGCAGAGGAAAGGAGGATAGGCGAGGATAAGATGGTCTTCGTAGAAGGATGCAAAGATCCAAAATCGGTCGCTATCCTGATCAGAGCTGGCTTAGAGAGGCTTGTAGATGAAGCTGAAAGAGCGCTGAACGATTCCCTATCGGTGATAGCTGACGTAGTGAACAAGAATAAGGTAGTCGCAGGCGGGGGAGCTGTAGAAGCTGAAATGGCAAAAAGACTACGAGACTACGCAGCGAAAGTCGGAGGCAGAGAGCAACTCGCCATTGAGGCTTTTGCACATGCGCTGGAAACGGTTCCTAGAACCTTGGCTGAGAACGCTGGATTGGACCCGATCGACATTATGGTCGCATTGAGATCTGCGCACGAGAAGAAAGACGGCTTGTGGATAGGCGTAGACGTTTTCTCAGGCGAAACGAAGGATATGATGAAGCAAGGAGTAATCGAGCCTCTTCGAGTCAAGGAACAAGCTGTGAAGTCAGCTGTCGAAGCAGCATCAATGATCCTGAGAATAGACGACGTCATCGCCGCAGCGAAACCTCCACCCACGCCGCCGCCTAAAGGAGGACCAGGCATGGGACCCGGAGGAATGCCTCCAGAATACTGAAAACCTCTAACATCTTTTTTAAGCCACACAATGGTAGTGATCTGCACTCGGTCGTTCTCTAGCCCGAGCGCGACGTATCGGACCTTGATGTATTGATTGAAGATAGGCTGCAGTCTGTACTCTTAAGAGATTTAAGCTTAGATTCTCCAACTTGCGAATTTCCAGGGCCAAGGCGGAAGACCAATAGGGACGTTAGTTCGTCCAAAAGCAATAAGAAGCTAGCTACGGTAGAAAAAGGGAAACCTATGGCCTTGCGATGGTCGCGAATCAAAGTCTTCCTCGTTTGGCTAGCTACTTACGTAGTCTACTTCTTAGCGTATGCCGTATTCGGTTCCTCCGTCGCGGTTCTGGCGAAAGCGTTTAGACTCAGCCCCATCGAGATAGGCGCCCTCGCTAGCGCATTGTCAATAGGTTTTCTGACAACGTTTCCAGGAGGAATCCTCGCTGATAGAATTGGAAAGAGAAAGATAGTCTCGACCGGACTGGCTCTCTGTTCAATCGGGCTCGCCGCGATCGGCGTTTCCAGCTCATTCATAGGCTGTTTCCTCTCAGCCGTACTCCTCGGGATCGGCGCAGGCTTCTATGAAGCTGCAATGACCCCTTTAGTCTTGGGACTCTTTCCTAAGAGACCAGCGTTTGCGTTTGGTTCCGCTCATCTCCTTTGGGGGTCGGCGCATTTGCTGGGCCTCTGTTAGTGGGATGTTTCTACTCGACTTATACTGACTGGAGGTTAGCATTCTACGCGGTATCGATCCTTGCCGTCGGCGCTTTCTGTTCAGGAAGTTTGGCGCTCATAATTCCTTTATGCACTTCAACTAGAGACGTTTTTATCACCACGCAGCTGTCTCTCAGCATATTTTTATTTAAGATTTGCGACAGTTGCGAAAACACGTTTTGGATAGTAAGAGGTGAGTTATGCGAAAATTTTTAATTTGATAAGGTCACTCAGCAACAAACCTGAAGGTTGAACTATCTTGAGCGTAGGAAACGAAGATGTTAAGGAGATCGAGGACGCGTTGCTTCAGTTCGACACAGAAGCTACTGTCGTGCAAGTCAAGGAGGCGTTGAAGGCCGGTGTAAACCCCAGCGCAATCATAGATATTCTCTCTGAAGGGCTGCGTAAAATAGGCAACATGTTCAGTAGAAATGAAATCTTCTTGCCTGAGCTTGTCATGGCTGGGGAGGCTATGAAGGCGGTCATGGAGATACTGACTCCTCTCGTACCTAAGGGTGAGACTTCGACTTTAGGGAGAATTGTCTTGGGAACCGTTCAGAACGACATACATGACATAGGTAAGAGAATAGTTGGCGCATTCCTTCAAGCTAATGGATTTGAAGTGGTCGACTTGGGTGTAGATGTGTCCGCCGAGATTTTCGTAGGGAAGGTTAGAGAACTGAAACCAGACATTTTGGGCATGTCCGCCTTACTAACAACTACGATGGGCGAAATGGGCAAAGTGATAGAGAAGCTGAAGGACGTAGAGC
>CAZHMI010000114.1:0-4445 GCA_964533795.1 uncultured Candidatus Bathyarchaeia archaeon | reverse complement strand
GAATTCATCCCCCATGCAGAGCATGGGGGCTTTCTTCACCCATACCCGAAAGTAATATCAGCGCTTCTCAACACATGGCCAAGTTAGACGTTCCGAAAGATGTCGAAGCCGATAGAAGCGACCTCTTGGAGAGGAAGCTTAATCGCTTGAAATGGAAAGTATCTCACAGCCCACACGCAATATGAGACAGCCAACCCACACAATCAAAACAACAAGAAAGAAGAAACAAGATTTTCATTGGTGCGGCCGCCGGGATTCGAACCCGGGTCACCGGCTTGGGAGGCCGACGTCTTAGACCAGGCTGGACTACGGCCGCTCTTTCGCTAGAGACTAGCGGCGAATCACTCTAAAGTCTTATGGAGATTATTTTGAAATAGCTCTTATCGAGCTTTCAATGATTGGCACTGCCTTCTTCAGCAGCTTCTCAGCTAACTTCGTTTTTGCTGCTTCAACTGTTACTCTAAGAATGGGCTCTGTTCCACTCGGCCTTATCAGAAGCCATCCGCCTTTGATTTGGAAGCCAAGTCCATCAACTCTGACAAGCTTAGCCGATTTTGAGAAACATTTAGAGAGTCTCTTCTCAATTTCAGCCATGGCCTTCTTCTTAAACCGTTCTTGACAAGCTATCTTTCTTCTCAGCAAAGGGTACTCGCGAACTCTTAAGGTGAATTTGGAAGGTTTCTCACCAGATTCTTCCAAAGCCTTCAAGAATAGTATGCTATGGAGGATTCCATCTGGGCATAAGTGGAATCTAGGGGTTATCCAAGCTCCGCAAGGTTCTCCCCCGAAGACTGCGCCATACTCCTTGACCGCATAGGCGACGTATACATCTCCAACTTTCGTTCTTATCAGGCTGCCACCGTTCCGTAGTACAGCTTCTTCTACGGCGAGGGAGGTATCGACTGGAACGACTATCGTTCCTTTTCTCTCTTTCAGCGCGTAGCTTGCGAAAGCGCCTAGAGCCCGATCCTGTTGAATAAACTCGCCTCTCTCATCGATGAAGACTACCCTGTCAGCATCGCCGTCGTATGCTATGCCTATATCAGCTTTCAATGCTCTAACGATCTTCGAAAGCTCAGTTAGACTCTCTGGAGAAGGTTCAGGTTTCCTCCCAGGAAAGGTCGCGTCTGCTTGAGAGTTTATCGACATTACTTTGCATCCTAGAAGCCGTAGGGCCTCAGGGGCTATCAAAGAGCCCGCTCCACACCCGGGGTCGACAACCACATTCCAACGCTTCTCGAGAACTACGTTGTCCGTTACCATTTTGAGATATCGTTCAACCTCATCGGAGAATTCGATCTTGCCGATCTTGCTCCAATGAACAATCCTAAACCTCTTTGAGCGCAAAGCCTTCTCTATCTGCTGCTGCAGTCTCCGGTTGTACGCGATGCCTTCCCCTGTAAATAGCTTTATTCCATTATAGTCAGGAGGGTTATGGCTGGCGGTAATCATAGCTCCTGCTCCAGCATGGAGCGCTTTCGATAGATAAGCCAGAGTCGGCGTAGGAACCATTCCTAGAAGCGTAGCGTTGACGCCGCCACTGCAGATTCCAGATGCGATAGCTGACGAGAGCATTTGACTGGAGGTCCGAGTATCATATCCAATAACAATTCGGCCGTGCTCCAGCTTTTCAGCCAAGGAAAGCCCAACTTCATGAGCCAAGCACGGGCTTATTTCAAGATTGGCTACGCCTCTGATTCCTGAAGTCCCGAAGAGCCTTTGGTTCATGGACCAAGCCTATTTTCTATTGACGTATAATAATTCGATACATCTTCCTATTTCTTGTTTGCAGTTAAATAGTAAACCGTAAATCTGAGTCGCTTAGATTCTTTCTACCCGTCCCGATAGAAAGAAGACTTGAAGGCTGACCTCAATCCACATGAATATATCAGTCCAGGGTTGAAGAATAGATGACGGTCGTTGAAGCTAGAAATGTTACGAAGGTATTCGAGGGCGAAAAGAGAGTTCCTGCGCTTGACGATGTTAGCTTCAGCGTCGGTGTCGACGAGTTCCTATGTATCGTCGGTCCCTCAGGTTGCGGGAAGTCGACTCTTTTGAGGATTATCGCAGGCCTCGAGAAGCCAACTTCGGGTAAAATACTGTTTCACGATCAACCGATTAAGGGTCCAACGCCTATGATCACTATGATATTCCAGACCTTTGGGTTACTTCCTTGGAAGACGGTGATCGAGAACATAGAGTTACCTTTGGAAATCCAAGGAGCTGAACCTGAGATTAGAAGAGAAACAGCTTTGAAGTTCATTAGAGAGGTCGGTCTCGAAGGCTTTGAGAACGCTTACCCGCATGACCTCTCGGGCGGGATGAAGCAGCGAGTCGGTATCGCCCGCGCACTCGCCGTGAAACCTGAAGTACTCCTAATGGACGAGCCCTTCTCATTTCTGGATGAATTGACAGCCATGACCCTTCGTAAGGAAGTTTTAGATATCTGGAACGACCCGAACCTGCCCACAAACACATTCATCATGGTCAGCCACAATGTAGAAGAAGCAGTGTTCATGGCGGATCGAATCTTGATTATGTCCCCTAGACCCGGAAGAATCGTCGGTAACGTTACTGTCAATATCCCTAGACCGAGGATCAGACAGTTTCGAAGCCAACCCTTCTTCGAGTACTGCGACAAGGTCATCTCGCTTCTCGAAGAAAGGAGCCCAGAGAATATGAAGGCTTACGAGAAGAAGTGATAGCCTCAAGGTGGAACATCGTGGAGGTCGATCTATTCTGGCTTTCAGTTGGAGTTCTGATCGGCATCCTCGCAGGAAGTTTAGCAGTTCTACTACTAAGACTGGATTTCTGGATCATGAAATATCGCGAGTTCCACCAAAGCCTGACCCAGCTGAAGAGAGAACTCGCCGCTCTAAGAGAGACAAAGGGGCTCCAGCCTCAACCTTCAGAAGCTCTGCTCAAAGAGGATGAATCCGTTAGTCAGCAACAACGTAGCTTGGATTATCTGGATGAGATGAGAGACGAACTGGATAAGCTTAGAGAGGAGATCAGGCGATCCTTAAGACGCTCGGCGTGAGAGTGAACTAGCGGGCCTTGGGTACAAATCTCTTCAATGGATCGGACCTAAGCAAAGATTCTAGACCCTTGCTACTAAGACCGACCATAGGATCGCCGTAAATGTCGCACTTCTCGAATTTACCCTGATCTTCAAGATTCCTCACGACGATTTCAACCTCATTCCCTGAATCTAAGCGCAACCTCACGTGAAGAAACTTCTTGATTTGATTCAGAAAATTGGCTGTTTCAACCCTTTTTTCAAGAATATTAAGATTTGAAGACTTCAAAACGTCGACTACTTGATCCGCTTCTGAGGAATGAACAATAATATCTATGTCGCTTCCTTCGCGTGCGGTTCCGCGCCAAACGCTTCCAGTCAACAAAGGGCTGAAGGGCTTTAGTATTCGCATAATATGCAGGGCTTCTCTGCGCATTCTGACAAGAGCTTTTCTCCTGCTGGCGCCCTCTAGTTCGTCAGCGATCTTGTCAAGCTCTAAGGCTACTTCGAAATTGCTCGGCTGAACCTTTACCCGCAGGAGGTTTGCGGCTTGCTGCTTCGCCTGCTTGAATTCGCTAGCCGCTCCTCGATAAAGGAGCATGGCAGCTTCTCTGGCGACTCTCCCTCGGATTCCTTTACGAGAAAACGTCCTTCCGCTGGGATTAAGCGGCCTTCGCTTCCTCAATCTTCTCTCCAGGTTCTACCACAACGCCTGAAGGTAAAACCAGTAGCTTTGACTTTCTTACGCCAACGTGCCTTAAAGGAGCGATCTTCTTAGCAACATTGTATACGTCTGACCCAATCTTAGCCAAGACCATTTCATGGCATAATTGATCGTAGGTTAAGCTCTTCGCTTTCTCTTCGATTATGCTCCTCATAACCCCTCTAATCCCTTCCTCTTGAGAAGCCTTCACTCTATCGCGCGCGAAAGCAACTATAGAGACTCTAGTCTTATACCCGTCCTTCGAAACTACATCAAATATTCCATCGATCCGGCTGCTGCCTCGCCTAACCAGACTTCTGAGATAATCGGCAGAGTACTCATGCGACTTTAGAATCGTCTCCGCCTTCTCGCTCTTCACGTTGACAACGAGAAAGTAGAGCTTTGTAGATTGATGGGAGAAGTCTCCAGTGAATTCTGACAGAGTTGTCTCAACCACTCTTCCTATCATCTTCGATGAGTCGTCGCAAGGAACATTTGCGAAATCTTTCCCACCGAAATATGGCGGAGAGTAGATCGTGTACCAAGACTTCATCCTCCACTTGTCGCGCACCTTTCGAGGAGCTTTTGACAAACTTTTTCCTCCGCTGTAGCATTCTGCTACAGTACATCCCCATTTAAATTGTTTACTCAGAACGGTTCTGGCAACTCTTCGTCATCTTTCTAGTTTTTGCTGATTGCATTAGGCAACACCATCGCTTCATC
>CAZHMI010000113.1:0-4505 GCA_964533795.1 uncultured Candidatus Bathyarchaeia archaeon | reverse complement strand
AGCATTCAACTCGCTTGTAGTAGCAAACTTGTTCGGTAGAGTCGATTTCACTTTGCCAATTTCAAGTCTACCACAACTCGCTGAAGTCTTCTCATCAAAACTTTGGTCCTTAATCGTCAGCTCAACCATTGGAGATTCCCCTTCCCGCGAGATCCCTTATCGCAAACCGGCTGAATCTATCAATGGTAATATCGTATGTGCCGTCAAATAGTGTTTGCCCCTAATGAGTATTGACTCTGATAATCAGTAACGGTTGCTCAATTCAGCACACGGCCTGTCTCATCTGTCGGGACCAGACCGGGCGCACTACGCTCAAGCTCCTTTCTGAATTCAGCAGATCTGAGTTCAGACACAAACTGTTTGACAGAACTCCGTTCGAGGCGTCTTTTCGGAATGAGAAAATCATACTTCTCATCCACCACTTTAATGAAGTCCAGTCCGTAGATCTCAGCTGCGGTCCTGATGCCGAAACCCGCGTTTGCCTTACCGTTTAGAACCGCTAAAGCTACAGCTGAATGTGATTTCGCTTCGACTCGATAACCTCTTATTCGATTTGCCAACTGCGAGAAACTCAGTCCTCTTGCTTCAGCGATTTCGCGAAGGTTCAGGTCGATCAATAGTCTCGTTCCAGATCCTAGATTACGATTGATGAAGGATATATCGTCTCGTAGCAAGTCTTCAAAGCTCTTAACACGTTTTGGGTTTCCTTTCGGGACGATAAAACCTTGTTCCCTATTGTAGCCTCTAATCAAAGCAACCGTTTCAGTGACGCCGTATTGAGCGAGAGATGGAAGATTGTACTCGCCTGTGGGTTCATCCAGCAAGTGAACTCCTGCTACATCCGCCTCGCCTCTCTTAACCGCTTCTAATCCTCCCATCGATCCGATGTTGATTATCTTGAAGGAGAGGTCTGGAATTCGTCTTTTTAGACGGCTGAATAGAATATCGAGACCTATGCAGTGGCTTCCTATGAAGACTAGGTCAGCGGCTCGGAAGCTAGGGCTGAATAATTCTACGCGGACCGTCTCTCCTTCTTCGATGAACTCTTGGTTTTGAGGGATATCTATGAAGCCGTCTGCGAGAGCTAGTGAAGTTATAGCGCCTGAACCTGAAAGTACTGGGTATACAAGGTTTCTTCCTACTTCGTCCCTGATGATGTGAACTGGAAGAAACTCGCGCCTACCTTTAGCTGAGAAGATCCTTGACGCCACTGTTCCTTCAAGCCAAGTCGCACTCTCCACTGCTCGACCCCTCATCCTCGAAATGATCGGCTTGACCATCACATTGAACATCATGAGCGCGGAAGTTGGATAACCAGGGAGGCCAAAGAGAGGCTTTCCTTCTACCACGGCGATGATTAAAGGTTTCCCTGGTTTGACGGATAGACCGTGAACGATTATTCCAGGTCCGCTGAAGTCTCCTAGGATTCTGTATAGGATGTCTCCTGCCCCTGCGGAGGTGCTGCCTGAAGTCAAGATTACGTCAGAGATGGATAAGGCTTGTTGGATCTTAGCTTTCATTTCGTCAGGGTTATCTGAACAGATGCCCAACGAGACGGGTTCGCATCCGCTCTCAATGACCGCGCCTGCAAGGGTCATAGAGTTGATGTCATAGATCTTCCCGTAGTCCAGCTTCTGTCCGGCTGCGACTAATTCATTTCCAGTGGAGATGATCGCTACCCTGGGCTTCCTGTACACGTTGACTCTGCTCTTTCCTAGAGCCGCCAGCAAGCCGACGTCTCTCGAAGTGATCTCTTCTCCAAAGCGCAGAACCACCTCGCCAGCCATTATGTCGGTTCCGGCGCCCATTACATTCTCTCCAGGCGCAACTGCCTTGAAGATTGAGACTACATCGTCTTTCTGATCCGTCTCTTCAACCATCACGATGGCGTCTGCACCTTTCGGAACAGGCGCGCCTGTTCCGATCTCAACAGCTTCTCCTCTTCCGACCTCGACATCTGATTTCTCGCCAGCCTCTACTTTCCCGACAATTCTCAACATCACTGGCTTATCTTCTTGGGCTGAGAATGTGTCTTCCGCTATGACTGCAAACCCGTCCACGGTTGCTCTATCGAAACTTGGGACATCGACCATTGAAACTACGTCTTCACTCAGCACCCTTCCGAACGATCTGTCAACAGCGATCTCTTCGCTTCCAAGAGGCACCGCGACATAATTCTCTTCAAGCTTCTTCAAAGCGTCCTCTACGCTCAGCAACTTCCTGAAGACCTTTCTCTCCGTCATCTCGCTTAACCCTCCTCTACTGGGCGTAAAAGCGTGACTTCAACCTCCTCGCCAGCTTCATAGCCTTCAACATCTTCCGGGATGACGAGGATACCGTTCGCTTTTGTCATACTCGTAAGGATGCCCGAACCCGTAAGCCTAATCGGTTCAACCGACAGCTGGTTCCCCGATCTTCTGACGAGGACTCTATTGAAAGTTCGGAATCCTTGGACCGAAGCGATTCTCCTGGTTAATCTACCCCTAATCCTCGGGGTCAACTCTTCCTGAGCTTCCATCAATCTTAGGATCAAGGGCTTAACGAAAGCTTCAAACGCGATCATAGCTGCGACCGGATTTCCAGGCAGCAATATCACCGGCTTGCGGCTTACGACTCCAAGGCCTGTCGGCATTCCGGGCCGCATCGATATACCGTGGATCAACATGCCAGGTTTCCCGATTGAGTTGACAACCTCGGGAACCAGATCTTTAACTCCTACAGAGGTCCCTCCTGTAACAACAACTACATCAGTCTCAGCCAAGCTCTCCTCCATCTTTCTCCTTATGTCTTCAAGTCGATCCTTCGCTATTCCTCTATCGACGCCGACCGCTCCTGCTTCTCTAATCATTGAAAGAAGGATAGGCCTGTTGACATCGACCGTTTTGTCCTCTCTTGCCTCTTCCACTGTTTCAACAAGCTCATCTCCAGTTGAAAATACTGCGACCCTTGGCTTCTTCACAACATTGACTGATGTTTTTCCCATCATTGTCAAGACGCCTACATCTTGTGGTCTGATTCTCAACCCTTTCTTCAGTGCAATTTCACCTATGCTGACGTCTTCACCTTTCTTTGTCACATTTTCGCCAGGTGTTACTGGGGTCCATATCTCAATGCGACGAGAATCGATTATCCTTGTGTATTCGAGCATTACGACAGCATCGGCGCCTTCGGGTACAGGTGCGCCTGTGGCTATCTTTGCAGCTTCTCCCCTATCGACCTCGAAATCAGGTTTGTTTCCAGCATCTATTTCGCCGGTTAAAGTTAGGATTGATGGATTCGTACTGGAAGCTCCGAATGTATTTTCTGCGTGAACAGCGTATCCATCTACAGCGCTTCTATCGAACGGTGGAACATCGACCAGAGATTTCACATCCTCGCCAAGGATGCGGCCTAGAGCCTCTAAAGCTGGAACAGATTCGACTGAAGGTTTCTCGAATTGAATTGCGCTGAAGAATCTTTGTTTCGCTTCTTCTACTCTAACGGTGCTCTTGAAGCCTCTCATCTTCACTTCTGGCAATGCGAACTCCTCTAGCAAGAGGACTAAATGAGTTCGATGCTCAGAATCTCCGATATTAACGTTTATTCTTTCTGAATTCCTGTGTTAGGCTAGAATTTCTAGCATAGGGTTGCTAGATGTCTAGACCTGCCTGGTCCATACCGCTTGTCGGGTAGAGACCAGCCTTTGCGGCGGCGGATAGTAGAAATACTTCACCGGAGGCGGATAGTACAGATATTCAACTAGCGGCGGTTGGTAAAGGTAGCGTTGAGGCGGAGGTCGATATGCACATTCCTGAGGTGGCGGGTAGTAGATGTAGTCTGGAGGTGGTTGGTAAACGTAACGTTGAGGTGCCTGCGGCATATAGTATTCTTGTGGAGGAGGCTGGTAGACGTATCTAACGGGTGGCGGCTGGTAGTAGTATTCTTGCGGCGGGGGATAGTAAGCGACTAGTCTTCCACCTCGTTGATAGCGGTACATGAATTCATCCACTGCCATATAAAACACCAAGAATGGGTAATTAGTCGGCTACAAAGATAAGAATTTCGATTTCTCAACCTTTGCCTACGCTAAAAATAACGTAGCCGAGTAAGGTTCTAAGGGCCTCTGAGTATATCGCGCTTCAGGGTAGGCTTGGCCAATTTCAAGAATATTGCGTCCGCCGGGAAACTTACCAACGATATCGGATGGGTTCAACTCCCGAACGAACAACGAAACCTTATGAGCTACTCAACAGTTCTGCAAGAAAATAGTAAAGGAACGTTCCCTGACGGATGACCAGCAATTGAAAGGATAATCATCTTTTAGAAGTGAGTTTTCTGAAGGGCACGGCGGGGCATCCGATAAACACATCTGGTACGAGAACCTATCACTCCAAAAATGCAGAAAATCACTCTCCGGTTGGTCGGATAAGAAGCCTGTCAAAAGTCTCTCTCAGAAAGAGATCTTTATTCATACGCAACGAAGCAAGCGGCTCCTAACCTGTTCTAGTAGCTTAACGTCTTCTAGG
>CAZHMI010000112.1:0-4746 GCA_964533795.1 uncultured Candidatus Bathyarchaeia archaeon | reverse complement strand
TACCCTTCGCCCTAGAAGTTCCTTCCTTCAAGATCAAGACTGGCTGTCCACTTATAGTCGCAGGTATAGCTTCTGCCATGACTTAAACCTCCGATGCTAGAACTCTGGAAATTTCGCTTTTTTATATAAATCTTGCGCTTGTGTCTCCTGCTACTCAGGATCCTCGCAGCTAATTCCCGCGCCATTAGTAAGAACCTTAACAAATCGTTTCTTTTGAGACACAAGGCTAGGACAACAATTCATCGAATTTCTTTTTTTGGGGGCTTCTGCAGCTTTCAGCGAGATTAGTATATTAAGGATGCTGAACAATCAAGTATCGAGGTGAATGTATGTGGAACTGAGTCCAAGTCTTCTGAATGCTGTAAAACTTCAAATAGAGACCGCTATCGAAGTAGTTCCGATGGCTATACTGGCGATATTCCTACTGATAATACTGGCTAGCACAATTAGGGTCGTCAGAGAATATGAGAGAATAGTCGTCTTCAGGCTTGGCAGACTCTTGGGAGCGAAAGGCCCTGGAATAGTAATTGTTCTGCCGGCACTGGATAGAGTGAGGAAGATAGATCTGAGGCTACTTACACTCGATGTTCCAAAGCAGAGAATAATCACAAAGGATAATGTAACCGTGGACGTTGACGCTGTCGTATACTTCAGAGTTGCTGACGCCAATCTAGCTGTACTTAAAGTTCAAGATTACGTGCTCGCGTCAAGCCTTCTCTCGCAAACAACTCTAAGAGATGTCATAGGTCAAGTAGAGTTTGACGACCTGCTCACAAAGAGAGATGAACTGAACAAGAGGCTGCAATCGATCCTCGATGAGGCAACGGATCCTTGGGGTATCAAAGTTACAGCCGTGGCCGTTAAGGATGCGGCGATTCCTGAAAGTATGCAAAGGGCTATAGCGAAACAGGCTGAAGCGGAGAGAGAAAGGAGAAGTCGAGTAATAATGGCGGAAGGCGAACTTCAAGCTGCTCAGAAGATGACAGAGGCTGCGTCCTTTTACATGAAGAACCCTTCAGCGATGCGATTGAGAGAGTTGCAAACATGGACTGAAATTGCACGAGAAAAGAATATGATCATTGTTACTGAGGGCGGGACCCCATCGCTAGGAGCAGTAGTAGGTCTGGCGAGAGAGGCGGCGAAAGGCAGACAGTATGAACAACGAGAGTAGATCGACTCTAGCTTGGTTTCTCGTCACGGCTATCTTCATCATATCGGCACTACCGTTCGTCGAGTCGAATCAGCCCAGAATATTGCTAGTTGAGGTGTCAGGCTACATTTCGCCAGCTACAGAGGACCATGTATCCAACGCGATCAACGAGGCGTCGCAGCTTGACTGCGCCGCTGTACTCATGACGATAGATACGTTCGGTGGATCTGTGGACTCTATGTTGAATATAATTGCCAGCATGCAAAGGTCGCCGATGCCAGTTATAGGCTTCGTATATCCAGCGGGCGCCCAAGCTCTCTCAGCAGGGACATACATACTTCTTGCTAGTGATTACTCAGCGATGGCGCCTTACACGACGATCGGATCGGCTCAACCTGTGATCGGAACGACGCCTACAAATGAGACGAAGTACGTGAACTTTCTAATTGAAAAAATCGTAGGCTATGCACGGCTTCATGGTAGGAATGAGACTCAAGCTAGAAGGTTCGTAACACACAATGACAATCTTCTTGCAGAAGATGCTTTGAATAGACATGTAATCGAAGCCGTGGCATCTAGCCCAGAAGAACTTTTGGCAAAGGCTGACGGCGCAATAGTGAATACGCTCTACGGAGAAAGAACTTTGAACATCGCTGGAGCTGAGGTAACTCGATTTCAGCGTAGCGTCAGAGTCAGGCTTTTGGAAGTCTTCACAGACCCTTTGATCTCAAGTCTAATGATCGGAATCGGTTTCCTAGTCCTAATCTTGGGTTTGACTTCTCCCGGATGGGGAGCTGAAGTCGCAGGAATAGTTATGTTGATACTGGGTTTGGTAGGGCAAGGCTTCAACATCAACATCTCAGCGCTAGCGTTGATGGCCATAGGTTCTGCCTTGCTACTTTACGAGTTGAAGACTCCTGGTTTCGGCATCATCGGTATAGGTGGAATAGCCATCTTCGCGATAGGAATGGGTTTCATCATCACATATCCGCCTGAACCAATTCTAGTCTCTCGTGAATGGGTGAACATTTTCATTTGGACAACGCTCGGCGTGATGGCTGTAGTTGGAGGATTCTTTTCAGTTCTCATGTATAAGGCGGTTCAAGCGACTCGGATGAAGAGGCGTCTAGAAGCTCTTCCAAAGGGCGAAGGCAGAGCTGTCGATGATCTTGGTCCAGACCGGTTTGGCTATGTTGTGATTGAGGGCGAGTACTGGAAAGCGAGAAGCAAGCAACCTATCCTCTCGGGCAGTCGAGTCAAGGTTACAGGTGCTGAAGGCAAGATTCTAACAGTTGAAAAGAAAGAATCCTAGAGTAATTAGCGGCCATCCAAGTCGAATTCGAGATCTATCTTTCCGAAAGTCACAGAACATCCGTTAGACTTTCGGTACAGTCCTTCATAAACCGAACGTAATTTAAGTCTCAAAGATTCTCTGATAAGTGGTTCGAGGGATGTCTACTTGCCAGTTATTTTCAGCAAGGATATCGAGACGGAAGCGATACTTACAGTGGCTAAGCTGATGGCGGCGAGTGCTAGAACAGCTCCTAAAGGTAGAGGCGTAGACCGGATAGCGACAGCGATAGTTTCAGGTGACGAGAAAGAGCGCATTGCTGAAGCTATGGAGAAGAAAATGAGCGATAAGAAGAACCCGATAATAGCTTTCGAGAAAGATGCAGAGGCTCTTAGAAATTCACCTTGCGCTCTCCTTATCGGCGTTAGAGGAACCATGCCAAAGAAACCTGAGAATCCCCTCAACTGCGGCGCATGCGGTTATTCGAGTTGCGCTGAGTTCATAAAGGCTGAGAAAAAGCAAGGAGAGGACTTCACAGGGCCAGTTTGCATCTTCGAAGCTATGGACTTAGGGATAGCTGTTGCATCTGCTGCAAAGACTGCGAGCGAACTGAATGTTGACAATAGAATCATGTATACCGTTGGGGCAGGTGCGAAAGCAATAGGGATCCTAGATGCAGACATAATCATCGGAATACCGTTATCCGCAGCTGGGAAGAACATATACTTCGATAGAAAGTGAAGTATAGAGCCCTCTGAAACAGGGACACACACCCCGACCCCCAGTTTTCTTGGACCCAGAAGAGAGGCGGGAGGGGGCGGCTGCAATCGTTTCGAAACTCGAATCTTCGAGTGTATCTGATGTTATGTGGAGTTTGGGCCTGCTACGCGTCTGTGAGGACCTGTTCAAATCAAGCTGCGACTTCGGTATTCTGCTTCGCAGCCCTCTTCCAGAGTTGTCTAGGAAATGTATCTCTCGATCTTAGCAGCTTCCTTTCTAGCTTCCTCGAGAATTTCTGTTGGAGTATCGGGTAAGATCAAGTAACGTATATACTTCATACTTGTCTCTAGGTACTTGATCTGTCTACTAATGGATTCAAGGGTCTCCTTCAATTAGCGGATCGTGATGAGATGCCTCTTGTGCTTATAAAGCCGTTATTTAGGAATTCGACAGGTCGAACATCGACACAGTCGCAAACCGACATATCCTCAAAATTCGTAAGGTAGTTGTATTTAGCCATGTATTCCGGATGATTTCAATAGCGGTTCAAGGGTCCCTCTGGTCACAGCATCAGCCATATATCCCAATTCTCGGCAAGTCACAACGCGTAAGCAAAAGCTAATAGTCGGAACACCGTAGAAAAGTCGTCTATGACTATTCTGCGGAGAGAAATACTGAGCCATTCTTCACGAGGAAGGCTACCTGCCCCATGGCATTCTATATCCGATCTCTCCGCTTTCATGTATCTGATGAAAGTCTCCAGAAAGCACAACATAAGCTCCAGCTCATTTCTCAAGAGCTTTATGGATGCTTGGAACAATGGAATCGGGAAATGCGGGAGCGTCTCTGTTAAGTGCCGAGAAAAGAGAGAGGATTACGGAGTATTTCTAATTACAAAGGATAGAATCGTCCTCGGGCAACTCAGACTGGATAAGCTTATGTTAAGAAGCATGCTCGATGTTGATCTCCCCGTCAGCGAGTCCAAACCTCTTGTGCAGGCAAAGAATCGCGTAGGATCTAAAGAGAGGATGCGTATCAGGGACTTGGTAGCTGGAACGCGAGGGGTTAACTTGGTGGCCAGGGTTATTAAGAAGTCTGATCCGAAGACAGTTTTCTCAAGGTTCGGTAGCGTCCTCCTCGTATCCAACATAACTGTTTCGGATGCGACCGGGTCGATTAAAGTATCGCTTTGGAACGATCAGATAGGAACGATTTCTGTCGGTGACAAGGTTAGAATCGAGAACGGCGTTGTTAAGATGTTTAAAGGGGAGATGCTTTTGGGTGTCAGTAAGAAATTCGGAAAACTGAGCGTTTTGAAGTAGGTGATCTTTTGGCCGAGAATGAAGAGAAATCTGAGCTACACGTCCAAGTAAGATGTATGGTATGCGGATACAAGTTTGATAGCAAGTATGATTTCTTGCCTGAGGTTGGCACTTTTAAGGTGGGAGATGTACATAGAAACTACATCTATTGCCCCAGATGCAAGAAACGTGTTGACGCGAGAGTAGTCTCGGTAAGATGATCATTCGGCGCCTAACAAACCAGCAGTCATTTCAAGAAAAAGGTAAAGAAGTTAGAATTTACT
>CAZHMI010000111.1:0-4797 GCA_964533795.1 uncultured Candidatus Bathyarchaeia archaeon | reverse complement strand
TCAATGTCTGTTTCGGTCGGTGAAAACGAATGATCAAATTTTCTCGGAAAGAAAACGAATTTGTAAAAAAGCAGAGTGTCGGCAGAGTTGCAACAATTTCCTCAAATCAAGAACTACATGTGGTACCCGTCTGCTACGTATTCGATGGAACCAATATTTATTTTGCAACCGATTATGGATCAAAGAAAGCAAGGAACCTTAAGGAGAATAGGAAAGCCTCTATAATCATTGACCAGTACTTCGAAGACTGGTCAAAGCTAAAAGGAATTCTAATTCAAGGGGAGACTGAGCTTCTAGAGAAAGGATCGGAGTTTGCAACGACCCGTGATCTATTGCATAAGAAGTTCCCCCAGTACAAAGAGATGCCTATCAAAGAAGGTGAATGTCTCATAGTCAAGATCAAGCCTTCAAGCGTTTCAAGTTGGGGCTTCAAGTAGGCAATGCGATAATTCAAGCCGTCCGTTGAGTTAGCGCGCTCTAGCTTGAACCCTAGGTTCTATCAATGTCCAGATCCAGTCTACGAACTCCTTCAAGTTCTTAGTCTGAATCAATACTTCTCCAGGACCCGTTATCTCTGTTACTAATCCTTCCCCGCCAAGGATGGTCTCCTTTAATCCGCCGAATTTCATGACTTTGTACTGGCATGTATCGCTGAAAGCTACGAGGTGGAAGTTGTCTACAGTCAGCTTCTCACCCAGCTGCAATGTATGGCGGTCTAAGGCACCGAAAGTGTTGATAAACAGCTTTCCTTGACCCGTCACCTTTATCATGAAGAGCCCTTGACCGAACAAGCCTTTTGTGAAACCTTGCCATTGAACATCCAAGTCGACACCGCTTGTGGAAGCTATGTACGCAGCCTTCTGGATTACATACCCCTTCGCAGGCGTCACCTCGAGCACATCTATATCGCCGACTGGAGCGGAAACGAAGGCCGCCTCTCCCAGACCGCCGGTGGCAGTATAATCGTTCACGAAGAGAGATTGACGACCCAAAACCTTGAGCCCTATCGTTCCTAAGATACTCTTCTCCCTCATCCTGGTTTGAACTTGAATGTTCGGGCTCATATAGGTCATAGCTCCTGACTCAGCCGTAATCGATTGATTTGGTTTGAGGTGGACGACGAGCATAGAGTACGAAGGCCTATACTTGATCTCAAATTCCAACTGTTGCGTCGAGAGAATGCTGGACATCGGGCTTCCGCAATTCGGACAGAAGGATGCTTCTTCTACGACTTCCTTACCGCACTTTGAACAGAGCCTCATCTTCAAACACATAGCCATATCGGATATGAGACGCTTGCTAATAAGCGCTTGGATGACTGGTTACTCTAGCTCTTCTTGACTTTCGTCTTCCAGTCTGCTCGGATTGCAGGCCTACCCTTCAGTTTCTGGAGATAGTTGTAGGCGGACAGTGCTGCTATCGCTCCCTGCCCGGCTGAGATGACCACTTGCTTGTAAGGTGTGTCTGTAACATCTCCAGCCGCGAATACTCCCGGTTGTGACGTAGATCCATCCTTATTGGTTATGATCTCTTTTCTACCATTCAGTTGAACAAGGTCTTCTACAAAATCTGTTTTGGCTATGTACCCCAATTCTATGAAGATACCGTCGATAGGCATCGTCTTTTCTTCCTTTCTCTCGGAATCCAGAATGTTGAGTGATTCAACCTTCGTTGATCCATTGATCCTCAGAACGGTTGAGTTTGGAAAAAACTCGACATTACTCTTAGCCTTCAACGTTTGAAGTGTTTCATCTGAGCCCAAGAGTCTATCCAAGCTATGGATGACATAGACTCTGCTTGCAATGTTGCTTAGAATTAGAGCTGCGTCAAGAGCCGGATCCGCTGATCCCACAACGGCTACCTTCCTGTCTTTGAAGAGAGAACCATCACAGATGGCGCAGTATGATACTCCTCTCCCCTTCAGCTCTTGCTCGCCTGGTATACCGAGATCTTTAGGTGTTTTACCAAATGCCAGAATGAGCGTGCATGATAGGAAGCTCTTCGTAGGTGTCTTCACCCTGAAAAATTCATCTCTTCTCTCGATTTCAACAACTTCGTCGTAGAGGATCTCCGCCCCAAAGGATCGTGCCTGTTCCTTGAACTTGCTGATCAATTCAAATCCTCCTATGTTTTCATGCCCGGGATAGTTGTGAATTTCACTAGTGAGTAGGGCCTGTCCACCAAGATCTTTGGTTACAACCAAGGTCTTCAACCCTTGTCTGCTCGAATAGAGAGCCGCTGTGAGCCCGGCGGAAGCCCCGCCTACAATAACCACGTCATATAGGCTAACTTCCTTTGGTTCTGGCCTACTCATATCATCTTCAACCTCTCGTTAATGTTCCATAGAAGTTCAATATACAGCGATTTAAGCGTAGAGTGAAATCACGAAAGCGAACCTAATATCTTCATCCGACTTGAAATCTTACTTCGAAAATTACTAGATCGAGAGCCTGATTCTAAGAGTTAACCCGTTCCGCGGAACGTCCTAGGATAACGGGCTTTTCAATGTTGACGAAAATGGACATCTTAAACCTCATCGCATGTTAATTGTAGAGTAGGAAGCCAGGGGATTTCCGGTTCAATCCTTCAAAAACAAAGGTTTAATTGAAACGTTGAATGCGTCTAGTGCCTAAGGAGTCGCGCGATTTGACCGCACCGTCTGTAAATTCAAGATTTCTTAGGAGATGAGCATTGGGTCTCGTTAATTGGGCTAGGAGGAAAAGCCCTTGGCTCGTTCACTTCAACACAGGTGGATGCAATGCTTGCGATATAGAAGTCGTCGCGGCTTTGACGCCGAGATACGATTTAGAAAGGTTCGGTGTTCTCCTCAAGGGTAGCCCTCGTCATGGGGATGTTCTTGTAGTCACCGGTCCAGTCACTCGCCAAGTCAGGGATAGGTTGATAAGAGTTTACGAGCAGATGCCAGAACCTAGGTTTGCTGTTGCTGTCGGAAACTGTTGTGTCAGTAGCGGCGTTTACCGCGGTTGCTACAACGCCTATCCCGGACTCGATTCTGTAATCCCTGTTGATGCTTATGTCTATGGTTGTCCTCCTAAGCCTGAAGCCATAATCAAAGGTGTAGCCGCATTACTCTCAAAGATCAAGGGTGGTTGATTTGTCGACATTCAGCGTTCCTATAGGACCCCAACATCCAGCCCTTAAAGAGCCGGAGTCGTTCACTTTTACTGTTGATGGAGAACATATCGTAGGGGCGAAGGTTCGGATCGGATACGCTCATAAAGGCATAGAGAAGCTGATGGAGTCCAAGACCTATATCCAGAACATACCGCTTGTGGAGAGGATCTGCGGAATATGCAACGTGGCACATACGGTCTGCTATACGCAGAACGTTGAGTACTTGTACGAGAAGAGCATTCCGCGAAGAGCTGAGTATATCCGCGTTATCATTGAGGAGTTGAATAGGATTCACAGCCACCTCCTGTGGCTGGGCATAGTCGGCCATGAAGTTGGCTTCGACACCCTATTCATGTACGTCTGGAGAGATCGAGAGGTTGTTATGGATCTCATTGAGCTGCTGACTGGAAACCGAGTTTCTACAGCGATGAACACCGTTGGAGGGGTGAGGAGAGACGTAACCCCGGATAAGATGACTCCTCTAAGAAAAGGCATGAGTATACTTGAGGAACGCACCAAGTACTACAGGAAGATCGCGATGGATGAATCTACCGTTCTTGTAAGAGCTAAAGGAGTCGGAGTATTGAAACCAGTTGAGGCGATTAGGCTCTCAGCGGTTGGACCAACTTTAAGGGCTTCAGGAATAAAGGCGGACGTCAGAATGGACGACCCTTACGCAGCGCACGATGAGGTCCCATTCAATGTTATTACTTACGATAGTTGCGATGTCTTCGGTAGAATCATGGTCAGGATCGACGAGACGCTTGAATCGATCGAGATGGTTCAATACTGCCTCGACAACTTGCCCATGGGCCCGATAAGAATGAGGTTGCCGAATACGCCTCCGGTTGGAGAATCCGTTAGCCGCGTTGAAGCCCCGAGAGGTGAGGATATCCACTATGTGAAATCCAACGGCACAGAGAAGCCTGCTCGATACAAGGTTCGCGCCCCCACTCTCGGAAACATTCCAGCCGTTATGGAAATGTTAACCTCGAAGGGTGATTACGTCGTCCGTATAGCCGACATACCCGTCGTTATCGCCGGGATCGATCCCTGTATGTGCTGCATGGACAGATCAATTAGATTCATCGACCCCAATAAGGAGAAGCGGTGGGTTTGGAGCTGGGACCAACTCAAGAAGTACGCTACGTGGAGGTAGCTAAAATTTGGCGATGATACGTGAAGTCTACAGACACCTCTTCAAGAAGAGAGCGACCGTGCTCTACCCATTCAAGGAAAGAGAAAGAGTCCATCTCCCAGCGGACTTTAGAGGAAAACTAGCCTTCTACAGGGATAGATGCATAGGCTGCGGCCTCTGCTTCAGAGTCTGCCCCTCAGAGACTATTGAGATGACAGCTGATGAGAAGGGTAAGAGACCGATCTTCCACCTCGACCGATGCACCTTCTGTGCCCAATGTGAAGAGATCTGCCCGGTAGACGCGATCGAGATGACAAGCGACTTCGAGTTCGTCGGCTTCGACCGGAAGGAAACTCTGCTAAAATGAAAATTCGAATGAAAGAAGCGCAAGATCGCAAGGCGATCCCGATTACAGGGATGGACTGCCCATCATGTATCGTTAACATAGAAAAAGAATTGAAGAAACTCAAGGGCGTCAAAGAAGCTCAAGGCAACTACATAATGGAGAAAGTAGTCGTAACCTA
>CAZHMI010000110.1:0-4959 GCA_964533795.1 uncultured Candidatus Bathyarchaeia archaeon | reverse complement strand
TGGTCGGGGGGTCGCCGGTGCTGTCATGGGGTCGAAGAAATTGAAGGCTATCGGGGTGAGAGGAACAGGTGAGCTGAAGCTCGCCGACCCAGATAAGTTTAATGAAGTTGCGCTGGCTGCACGAATCGGTTTCTCTAAGGACCCTGAAGGGATTAAACTGTATAGGACAGGTACTGCTGGTGGAATGGAAGTTATCAATGAGCTCGGCTCTCTTCCATCGTACAACTTCAAAGTTGGGAAAGTTGATAATATCTATCCAATTTCTGGCGAATGCTTCGTTGAGCAAGGATACCTCGACAGACGTGTCGGTTGTTTCAGTTGTACAGTTTCATGCCACAGATACTGTAGCGTAAAGTCAGGACCTTACGCAGGTGCTTCAGGAGGAGGACCTGAGTACGAAACCTCTGCTTCTCTCGGATCTGGAACAGGGAACTTCGACACCGGCGTGGTTATAAAGGCCGGCGAGATGTGCAACATATTTGGGCTCGATACGATATCCACTGGTGTTACGATCCAATGGGCTATGGAGTCATATGAAAGAGGAGTGCTCGATAAAGCAGATACAGACGGCATAGAATTGAATTTCGGCAATCCTGACGCTTTGTTCAAAACTATCGAGAATATTGCTTATAGAAAGGGTAAACTCGGAAACCTGCTTGCTGAGGGAACGATGCGAGCGTCACGCAAAGTCGGGAAGGGCTCATGGAAGTGGGCGATCAACAACTCGAAGGGATTGGAGCAATCCGATGTTGAAACCAGATCTGCAAAAGGATATGCCCTTGCATTCGCAGTCAATCCGAGAGGACCTGATCATCTGCACACTGAGGTTCTGGCTGAGTTCGGTGGTACTCCTACTCGGCTTGCTTTGATAAAGGAGATAACAGGCGATGAGAAATGGGCGACGCCTTTTCGAACCGAGTACCGAGCTGAAATCGTTCGATGGCATGAAGACTGCTACGCTGTAACTGACTCCTTAGGGTTCTGCGCTTTCAGCTCCACGGCTGCGTATGCCGTGAACCCGAAGAATATGGCGGAGATGTTCTCAATAGCCACTGGCATTCACACTGACGAGAGGGAGATCACGCTAGCCGGAAGGCGGATAGTAACTCTCGAGAAATGCTTCAATGTTAGAGAAGGCGTTGATAGGAAGTACGATGACCTACCGTGGAGGCTGATGAATGAGCCGGCTACGGTTGGACCGGGCAAAGGTCTCATGAATTCGAGGGAGGAGCTCGACGGCATGCTCGACAGATACTATGCTCTTCATGAGTGGGATAGAAAGACAAGCTGGCCTTACGAGACGACTCTGGCAAAGCTTGGATTGAAAGATATAGCCAACCAACTCCGGAAGGTAAAGAGACTCCCGAAGCCTAGTTCAAAGAAGTGAAATTCCGTCACTGACCCTATTTCTCCGAATGTTCCCTCTGCTCCACTCTTAATCCAAAGTCCTGAATAGAGCTTAGCTTTTCTCCCCTCTCAATTAGCTCTTCCATAAACTGCGAGTACCATGATGTCCGGATAGGCTTCCCGATCGCTTGCCATCCAATTATCCTCTGACTCTTCTTCTCGACGACAGCATTCATTAGTGCGCCACTCGCTCTCAAAATTGAGAGAACCGGATAACTGGAGTACGGCGCTTCGATCGATACCGCTTCCGCCTTGATTCCTTGACCTTCCGCCTGCTGAACGCTCAATCCCATACTCACTATCTCCATCCCGAAAATTCTATCGTACTGTCGCCTCATAAATCCAGAGTATTCTCTCCGCTTTCCAGCTGCGTTTGAGCCAGCTACCTCTCCTGACCTAGCAGCTACCGTTCCAAGTGGTCGATAAAGCGGTTTTCGGCTCACGAGATCTAACGTCTCTGCACAGTCTCCAGCTGCAAAAATTGATTCTCTGCTGGTCCTCAAGCTGTCGTCGGTTGCGATTGCTCCGGTACGGCCCAACTTCAATTCGGCTCTTATCGCCAACTCTACATTTGGTTTAACTCCTGTTGTGAGTACTATGAGATCGGCGTTCAATCGCCTATCGTTTACGGAAACAAAGTTTACATGATTTTTGCCGCGAATTTCTTCTAGGACGGAACTGGTCAAGACTTCCACGCCGAACCTTTTGAGCTGCTCCTCGACTTTCGCGGAAAGGCTAGCCTCGAGAAGACCAGGCAAAATCCGCGGTAGCATTTCGATCAAAGTCACCTTAATGCCACGTTGGAACAGTGCTTGCGTCACCTCTAGACCAATGAATCCAGCGCCTACGACGCATGCTTTCATACCCGGCTTGGCGAGATTCGAGAGACGCAGTGCATCTTCGATCCACTTGACCGAGAAGACACCGTTAAGATCTAGACCGGGGACGCGAGGAACGGCCGGCACGCTTCCAGTGGCCAAGACGAGACCTCTGTACCCAAGGCATTTCTCTCCACTTGAGTTCTCCAACGTGATCGCTCTATCATCAGGATCTATCGAAATGGCTTTTCTAGAGAAGAAGGGTTTGATCCCAAGCGACGTCAAGCTGTCGTGTGAGAATATGGACACATCTCCAACAGATTTGACAAGTCCCGATATGGCAACGGTTAGCGAGGATCTCGGGTATACCGTTCCTTCATCAGCGACCAAGGCCACAGAGAAGGATGGACGAACTGATTTCACCTCGACCGCAGCATTAACTCCAGCCACTCCGCCGCCGACAATGATTACGTCATAATTCGGGCCCAAGGGCTCCACCTTACGTTCAGCTTTAATGCTTTCAAAGCGATTTAATACTTCTTCGAATTGAAAATTGGTTTCGAGGCATCAAGTTGATAGACCCATGAGAATAGTTCGGTTCGAAACGTTGAATGAAGGTATTCGCGCCGGTGTCGTAAAGGACGGAGTGATTTATGACCTAACCGGGGCGGATCGAAAAATTTTGTCCTTCATTGAGATCTTGAATGCATCTTACGCGCATGACGTGTCTGTAGAGAGCTTCGTTTCATCACTGATTCAGAAGAGAAAGTTGAAGAGATATCCATATGATCCTCTGGCACGGTCTCCTACAAGTGAGCTGGTTTGTCTTCGTATGCCTTATGAACCGCCTGAGGTGTGGGGTTGCGGCGTGACCTACCTGAGGAGTAGGCATGCTAGAGAAACCGAGACTACCACTAAAGGAATCTACGACAAGGCGTATGAAGCGACAAGACCCGAGGTATTCTTTAAAGCGACGGCTAGCAGATGCGTAGGTCCAAACGAACCTATATGCATAAGAAGCGATTCCGAGTGGACAGTTCCGGAACCAGAATTGACATTCGTTTTAGGCGCGCATAGTGATATAGTGGGATACACGATCGGGAACGATGTTTCAGCAAGGGATATAGAAGGCGAAAACCCGCTTTATCTTCCTCAAGCCAAGATATACAAAGGATGTTGCGCCTTCGGGCCATTTGTCGCGACGCCCGAGGAAATAGGAGATCCGAGAGATGTTGACATCGAATGCAAGATCTTTAGGAAGGGAGAGTTGGTTTTCGACGGGAAGACGAATTCATCAAAGATGAAACGGACTTTTGACGAGTTATGTTCATATCTTTGTCGAGATAACCCTGTCCCGATGGGCACATTATGTCTTACAGGAACAGGAGCGGTTCCTCCAGACGATTTCTCGCTGAGACATGGCGACCTCGTGGAGATAACTATGGAGAGAATAGGCACCCTTCGGAATCCTGTTATACAACTCTGATCACGAAGTGGAGTCAGCCAAGAATCAAAGTCAAGTCTTCTTCTTTTCAGCCTCGACTTCTTTCTTCAACCACTCGATTGCTTTTTCTCCATGAAGTAGCTTCGGGATCTCCTCAGCTGTTTTCACGGGTTCGATTTCAACTAGCCAGCCAGCGCCGTAGGGGTCTTCGTTGATCAACTGAGGCTTCTCGAGTACTCGTTTGTTCAGTGCAACGATTTTCCCGGTGAGTGGGGCGTAAAGCTCACCCACCCATTTCGAGGTTTCAATCTCTCCGAATGGCTTCATGAACTCAACCTGTTCGCCTATTCCGAGGGTTTTGACAAACAATATCTCCCCCGCGGTCTTACTCGCGAATTCATCCACTCCAACCTTAACCGTGCCGTTTTCCTCTATTCTTGCCCAAGTATGTTCGGTCGTGTAGTATATCTCGGTCGAGACCCAATATTGATCGATCTTTGGCATTTCAATTTCCTCGGGATAGCTCACGTTATGAGTGACGAGTACACAAGCTCAGATAGATCGATCACTTTCAATCCTGAGCCAGCAGCCTCAACATTCTCCTTGAGGTTCCATTTGCATGTGGGGCAAGCGGTAACTATGCCAGTAGCTCCGGAAGACGTAGCTTCCTTCAATCTCAGTAGCGCGACTCTTGAAGCTTGTTTCGGATAAACTATCTTCACTCCTCCACCCCCGCCGCAGCACCAAGCATTTTCGCGATTCCGATCCATCTCAACGAGTCTTATCCCCGAAATTCGTTGAATCAATTCTCTTGGCTCTTCATATATGCCTGACAATCTACCTAGCTCACATGGGTCGTGATAAGTTAGAACTTCCTCGGGCACTTCTCTAAAAGAAATCTTTCCCTGCTCGGAAAGGCGTCGAAATAGCTGCGAAGTGTGAATGACTTTGAAGGGCAATTCATTTAAGCCGAGCAGTCCGGGGTAGTCTACAACAAGTGTCTTGTAGCAACCGGGACATGATACTAAGACATTCTTAATCTTTCTTCGCTTGATCTCTTCAACGTTATTCCTCGCAACCTCTCTGGCTAGCTCATACTGTCCAGTTGAGAGGAGGGGGTTTCCGCAACACCACTCATTCGTCCCTAATATGGAGAAACCCATGTGGGTTTTGTTTAAAACCCTGGCTGTAGACTCAGCTATCTCGGGGAGCTTGAGCGAGGTTACACATCCCGGGAAATAAAGCAACTCAGCAGTTTCATCAACATGTATGTCGGGAGCTACCCACGCC
>CAZHMI010000109.1:0-5003 GCA_964533795.1 uncultured Candidatus Bathyarchaeia archaeon | reverse complement strand
AATACTAAGGCTTGATTTGTCGAGGACAAAGAGTGAGGTTCAGGTCTATGGCTCAGACATGGCGTTGGCTTTCTTGGGCGGTAGAGGCTATGCGGCTAAGATCTTGTGGGACGAGACTAGTCCTGGCATGGACGCTCTATCTCCAAATTCCCTACTAGTCTTTGCGGCTGGCCCTCTTACAGGTCTTGGTTTTCCGAATAGCGGTAAGCTGGTTGTGGCTGCGAAGAGCCCATTGACTGGCGGGTATGGAGATGGCAATCTCGGCTCTTTGGCAGCTGTTCACATCAGAAAAGCTGGTTTTGACGCTTTCGTTTTTTCAGGCATAGCCAAGAAGCCGAGCTACGTCCTAGTCATTGACGACTCAGTCGAGATAATCGAGGCGGAAGATCTATGGGGCGTCGGTACATCCGAAACAGAGAAAAAACTGAGAGAGCGCCACGGTAGAAACGTTGGAATCTTAAGCATCGGTCCGGCGGGAGAGAATCTTGTGAGCTATTCGACGATTATCTCCCAAGAAGGGCGATCTGGAGGCAGACCGGGAATCGGAGCGGTTATGGGCTCCAAGAAAATCAAGGCGGTTGTCGTTAAAGGTACCCGTGAGATACCTGTAGCGAACGATGAGGCAGTGAAACGTATTCGAGCAGTGAGTTTTAGGGAGATTTTGAAAAAGCCGAACTATGCCTTTTGGAGAAGGCAAGGTACGATGTCGACGATTGAGTGGAGCCAGCAAAATAGCGTGCTGCCGACTTTCAATTTCAGGGAAGGGATCTTCGAACATGCCGATGAAATAGGCGGTATCGAAATGGAGAAGCGGAAGGCAACGCAAAGAGGGTGCCCTGACTGTAACATGATATGTGGGAACGTTATTTACGACGCGGATGAGTCTCTATCGGAGCTCGACTATGAGAATGTGGCTATGCTAGGTTCGAACATTGGGTTATCAGACCTGAAGCAGATCGCAGTTTTGAATAGAATGGCCGATGAATTCGGGCTGGACACGATTTCACTTGGCAGTGCTATAGGTTTCGCGATGGAAGCTTCGGAGAAGGGATTGATAAGCGAGAAGATAACGTGGGGAGATTTCAAGGTTGCTAAAGCGATTGTTGAAGATATAGCTTACAGACGAGGATTGGGAGGATTGCTCAGTCAAGGAACTAGGATAGCCGCTGAACGTTTGGGAGGAGACTCGTGGAAATGGGCTATGAACATTAAAGGTCTTGAGATATCAGCGTATGAATGCCACTCGACGCCAGCAATGGCTTTGGCTTTCGGCACATCGCCGATCGGCGCTCACCACAAAGATGCTTGGGTTATCTCTTGGGAGGTCAGTTTTGGGCGAGAGGGCTATGCTCCAGAAAAGGCGGACAAGGTTATTGAGTTCCAGAGGATCAGAGGGGGAATGTTCGAGAGCCTAGTGGCATGCCGGTTCCCGTGGATAGAGTTAGGTTTCGAACTCGACTGGTACCCGAAGTTCTTGAAGGAGGCTACTGGCTTGTCAATCAATCTGGATGATCTCTTCAAAGTAAGCGATAGAATCTATTCGTTGATTAGAGCCTTCTGGGTTCGAGAGTATGGGTCGAACTGGACCCGGAGAATGGATACACCTCCACCGAGATGGTTCGAGGAACCTTTTACGTTTGGACGTTACAAAGGCTCTAAGCTCGAGTTGCAGAAATATAACTCACTACTCGACCTTTACTACAAGAAGCGAGGCTGGGATGCCCGCGGAATACCTTCGAGGGCAACGATGGGGAATCTTGGCTTAGACTATGTCGCTTCTGAACTTCAAAGGTATGTAGAGCTGAGTCCTTCCGCGTAACCCGCGTTTCTGTCTACTTCTCTAGGTGCTTAGCGTGTATGAAGAGATAGCTAACTCCCGCTGATAGAATACCGACCGAACTTCTTCGCAGCATCCACCATTGAGATTATGTTGTTTAAGGGTATTCCTTCGTGAAGCGAGTTACTTGAAGATAAAATGTATCCGCCTCCGGCTCCAGCCGCTTCGATGCAGCTTCTTACAGCTTTCGCGACATTTTCAGGAGTACCAAAGGGGAGTACGCTAGAAATGTCGATGTTCCCCATAAGACAGATCGTGTTTCCGTAGACCTCCTTAAATTTCCGAAGATCTATCACCTGAGGCTGCAAAGGATGAAGCGCGTCTACGCCAGCATCGATAAGCATGCTCAAAATTGGAAAGATATTTCCATCCGTATGAAGAATGAAAGGGACGCCTCGTTTCTTTACGCACTGAACAAGACCCTTTAAAGGCTCAAAAAAGAACTCTCTGAAGATCTTAGGGGCTACGAATGGACCGTGATTGTCCGCTAGGTCGTCTCCTGACAGCACAACGTCGACACCTGAATCGACGATCGATTTAGCAAGTTCAAGGTTGAATTTCAGTGATCTATCGATGATCATTCTAGCGATAGACGGTTGAGTGTAAATGGCCCTAAGGAACCTTTCCATTCCAATTGGGGTCCACGACCTTTCAAAGATTCCCCAATCGATCTCTCCTGCCACAGCAAAAGTTTGACCAATCTCTTTCACCGCGATCTCAATATTGTCAAGCCGTCCCGTCGACAGAGGGTCTGGGTATTCGAAATCAAGGTATGACTCTATGTCCTTAAACCAAGGACCTTTGTACCAATCGGTCTTGGTGTTACTCTTGAACTCGAAGATCCTGCCGAACTCGTCGACGTAGACATTTTCCTGCAGGTAGGTCGGCATAAAGTCCCGAGGGTTTCCATTAGGAACCTCGATGAAGTCCAATTGTAGCTTCGTACAGAAATCGATAAGATCTCGTACATCGCGGTATTCCCTACCGAGTAGTCGCTCAACGATGAGCCGTGACGTCCAAGCCTCAAAGACCGGTACGATATCGGGCTCTTCTAAATGCAGAGCTGCCAGTGCTCTCTCCTTCGGCAACATATTAGCCGTTTACTCCGAGTAGCCCAAAATTTGTACATGAAGACGCATAAGATCTTTGACTAGGCAATCTAAGCTCGTAATGGGGGTCCTTCGATTAGAAACCCAATTATGGCTCTCTCTCAACTTCAAGAATCAACGCACCTATATAGTCGCAGTCCCTACATACGTAGCGGATCGGAAACAACCAGCCATCAAACGGCCCCGACTTTGTAACGTTCGTACTGCCGCACTTGGGGCAAGCCTTCTGAGCTCGAGCTTCTCTCTTTAGACTCGAAAGTATTTTGATCAGAGAATCCACATTACCACCTGGGCTTCGCACATTCTAGAGTAGGGTCAGTGAACCTCTATACTAGATTCTGGAAAGCCATACTGGACAAGCAGTTTCTTGACTTTGTCTCGGTGATCCCCTTGAAGCATAATTGCATCATTCTTCGCTGTACCACCACACGCACAAGAACTCTTCAACTTACCAGCCAAATTATCCAAGTCGACGCTCTTGGCATCTAAACCTTCAATAACCGTTACAGCTTTACCCCATTTCCTCGTCTCGAGACGAACTTTGACCAACTGTTGCTCCATGCTTATGGTGCCGCAGACACAAAGATCCTTAGGAAGACCACAGGTCGAACAGACTTCCGCCATTATATGCTTCTGAAGCTCCTTAAGTTTGTCAAGCCTTAATTCGCACATAATCGTATTTAAGGCTAACCGTATAGTTTTCCGTATAATCGTATAGTGGCGATAGCTACTTGCGCTTCCGGAAGAGCATGGTATTGTCGTGGCTGCAGACGTACTCGAACCCAGCTTCAATCAAACCTCTAGCTTCATCCGTGGTCTTAGCTACCGCCGAGCTGTAGTCATCGCTTTCAAACGTGATTAGTTGCGTATAGAGCAGAGTATTCTCGATCCGCTTGTGGCCTAGAAGCTGCTTCACGTAGAGGATGTCTCTAGTCTTATGGTACTCCATAGTGGCTTTCCAATGCCTAAGCGTATGGAAGGTTATCTGTGCAAGCCTAGGATTCTGCAGTTTCACCGCTATTCTATGCCGTTGAAGATTGAAGTTTACGCGTACGGAGCTCTCTTTGACTTGAAAGATCTTGTCGCCGGTTCTGGGTAATGCGTTCAGTATGGCTGCGAGCTTACCCGATATCTTGAAGATTCTTGGGTTCGAGCCTTTCTCAGGGCTGTTTACGCTTATCGTATTGTTCTCAAGGTCTAGGTCAGTCCATTCTAGACGGCGAACCTCTCCGATCCGCATGGCAGTCTCCTTGATCACCTGCAGGATTGTAGCTAGCTTCCTACCGCATCCAGCGATTAAAGCGTCGATCTCGCTCTCAAGCGGTATGAAGGGGATCCTCCGGGTCAAAGCGTAGTTCGGAGGGGTCCAAGCGATATGGTTGGTTGATGCGTAGCAACCGTATACTAGGGAGAGCTACCACTTGCTGTTCTCGCTTATGTCTAAACGGGCTATGACGCTCTTAACCGACTCCGGATCCTGGAGGTCGGCTCCGAGCCGGAGAAGCCGCTTTAAGAACCTCACCCTGTTTCGGATGGTTGCTTCCTTGTAGCCCTGCTTCTTCATCCACCAAGCATGCTCTAGAATCTTCGCTTCCGCTTCAGACGGCTGTTTTCTCTTCAGGCAGGATCTCAATTCCTTCTTCAGGTAGTAGTTGACTTTGTTCTCGTTGAGCCACGCGATCAGGGGACCAGACGTTCAGCAAGATATGGGCTTACCTAGGGTAAGTACCTCTAGAATCCCGAGAACGGAAGTGCTCATTGATGACCTATTGGAGGAAGAGACGAATTGAAACGGCTAGGTTGATCAAGCAGGCTGAGAACGAGCTGCGAGAAAACCCGGTGCTACGCGAAAACGTACTGGAACTTTTTAAGGAGGCAGTTAAGTGCTATGGGCATGGTCTAATCGTGGCAACATATGTAACGTGTCGAGCTACTCTGGAAGCAGCATTGTATATATGGAGATACTGGACACACGCGAGAGCAGTAAAGGGTAAGATAGTTTCAGTTTCGATATCTCTCCCGATGAAAATGACATCGCTCGAGAAACTCATAAAAGA
>CAZHMI010000108.1:0-5008 GCA_964533795.1 uncultured Candidatus Bathyarchaeia archaeon | reverse complement strand
CACGGCCGTTAACGGTGTTAAACAAGATGAGGCTATATAAGAATTCGCATCGGACAACATCTGCAGGACCGATAAAAGGTGTATTATCGATCTGCGGGACGTGAAGTTAACGGCGTTAAGTTAATTAGTGGGTTCGCCCATAATAACGCCGTTAACAACCCCTCTAAAGCGTCCTCAAAGGGGAGATGCGCCTCAAGAAAGTGGGAGCATGAGTGAATCAGCCTTTGAAGAATACCAAGATCTCGCAAAGGCCGAAAAGAGAGCGGGTCCGCTTCATCTCGATGATGATTTGCACCGAGTACACTCAAGATTAGATGAGTCTACATTACGCATATCACCAGAGGTTCAAAGGTTTCTCCAGAAAGCACCAGTCAGAAAGAAAACGGAAGTCAGCGCCAAAACAGGGAGCATGCAGAACGAGAACTTGGTTCGTCTGCTCAACGCTATCAAGAATCGAAGAAGACTCAAGATTCTTCAACTGCTATCAACGCATCCGCACAACATCGAAGAGATAAGAGATAACCTGAAAGACAAAGGATTCTACCACAGCCTGAACACAGTCGCAAAGTATATCGAGCCCTTGATCGAGGCAGGTCTCATCAGAACCGCGAATAACAGATACATATCAACCTCGCTCGGAAAAGAGATTCAAGAAATCTTGGGCGAGCAAGGCCTGGAAGCATTTTCACCTCACTCTAATTGCTACGAGGAATTGTGTATACAAGCTCTGAGATCGGGAAGAAAAACCTATGACGAGCTTATCGCCATCTTTGAACAGTCGACTCTCCAGAGAGTTCTAAAAAGACTAGAAAAAGCCGAACTGGTTGTTAGGAACCACTCGCCTGATCACGTGTTCTTCTCCGCAACAGCTGAAAAACCGGATAGCAGACTCTCTCCTACTGAAAGAAGAATTCTAAAGACCGTCAAGATGAACCGCACCCTAGGAGTTCCAGCCCGCGAGCTTTCTAAGCTTGTTGGAATAAACCTTAGAAGAACGTACAAATATCTCAGCAGACTTAAGCAAAAGAAAAGAATTGTACAATGGCGGAAACCTGTAAGCTACGAGCTTACGAAAAAGGGTGAGAGTGTCGCCAAATGCTTAGAGGAGATTGCGAGCTCCAGACCTAAGTTTGTACAAGAGTCCTCGATTGAACTTGGACTCGACACCTATGGTGCCACTAAAAATGATGCTTTTATGGCGATTAGACTGTGCGGTGAGAAGGGAGTTCTACAGTCCGATCTATGGAAGAAACTCGGCTGGGATGGGAGAGAAGGATCAAGACAAGTAAGAAAACTTGAGAAGAAAGGGTTCATAAAGAGGAGAAAGGAACTTCGCGCGGGCAAGTGGACCTACAGAATATTTCCCGTTCGCAAATTCTCAAGCGTCGACTCAATCATCAATGTTCCTTGCGCAGGTTGCGACGAGGACCTTTCAGGGAAATGCCCGAATACGACTCTGACGCCGGACATTTGTAGAAAACTCACAATATGGTTGATGGACACCAGCAGTGCTATATCCCTTTGATTCGTCTAATCCTATCGGCGTACTCGTTTAGCAGAAAGACATTCGGGTGTTCGCAAGAATAAGCTTGGCAGAGCAATGGCCTAACCTCGTAGATCTCGCAACCAGTGTCCGTGCCGTTCTCACCATTTACAAGGAAGATGCATCTGTCCTCGGATCCCTCCAGAAAACAGTATTGATAGGGGCCAACCTGTTCAGCAAACGTTCTTCGATCCTTCCCAGTGTACTTCTCAATAAGCTTAATCTCTTCCTCAAACACTACAAAGTGATTCGCGCAGCAGTGCCCGCAACGATTGCAAACCATCCATACCACCGATAGAAGACCTTACTCACGTGTCGATCTGGGTATCAAGCCTTGCTTCTATCCGTCGAAGGAATTTCCAAGAAGAGAAACGGTTGAGACGCTCGTGCTTTTCCGATCTATAGGGTGGCTCGCACAGGCTACAGCCAAGTTTGGATAACTTCATCTTTAACCGACATCGAACTCTAAATACGTGAGCGGAAGTTGAAGTTAGGTGTTCATGTCTCGATCTCCGGTTCAATAGACATGGCTGTGGATCGAGCAGTTGAAAGAAGCTGTACAACGTTTCAGATCTTCACTCGTAACCCTAGGGGTTGGAAGTTCAAGCAGTTGGCGAATGATGAAGTTAAGAATTTTGTCGAGAAGCTGGCGTCATCAGGAATTGGTCCGGCTGTGGCGCATATGCCCTATCTCCCAAATCTCGCTTCCCCGAAAAAGAGTATTTACGCCATGTCCTTGAAGACCTTAATTGCTGAGTTGGATAGATGTGGAAGGCTCGAGATACCTTATCTAGTGACTCACCTTGGGAGCCATCTTGGAAGGGGTATGGAAGTAGGCTTCGAGAGGATAATCAATGCGTGTAATACAGCGCTTTCCAGAGTTAAGAATGATGTTATGCTCCTCCTAGAGAATACTGCTGGAACACGGAATAGCATGGGTTCATCATTTGACGATATTCGACACATAATAGGTCATATTACAGCGCGGGAACGTGTAGGAGTGTGTTTCGATACCTGCCATGGATTTGCCGCCGGTTACGACCTCAGAAATGTGGAGGCTGTTCAAGAAACCATCGCGGCTTTCGACAAGATACTTGGAATTCGACTCCTCAAAGCTATTCACATAAACGACTCGAAAGGAAAGTTGGGTTCTCACATCGATAGACATGAGCACATCGGCATGGGCTTTATTGGTGATGAAGGTTTCAGAGCGATTCTCCACCATGAATCACTCAAAGATCTGCTTTTCATACTTGAAACGCCGATCGACAATCGTCGCGACGACTTCGGAAACCTTAGAAAGGTGAGAGGATTGGCTTAAGATGCGGTTAAGGCATCTCGCCATCGTGGCCTTTCCATGAACATGTTTTCAATCTTCGCCGTTCCGAAACTAAGAAAGTCTTTTCAGAAGGTAGCGAACTACCTCCGGCAAACGAGGCATGACGCTGTTCTTATTCCGATCCCGAGAACCCTTCAAACACTCATTGAGGAATACGTTGTAGGCGCGCCATACGAACTGTTTATTGAAAAGCTCAAGCTCTCGAAGTTGATCTCAGAACCTCTTGCGCCTTGGACACGCGTAGTCGAACCTCTCTTGTATGCATTGAGAGAAATCAAGCATAAGCACCAGCTCTTAGACATCTTCTGCTATGGGGATCCGGCTTACGAAGAGAAAAGCGCTCAAGCCGCTGTTAAGATATCAATGCTAACCTTCGATGCTGCTTCTACAGGAAGGATCGACCTTGGCATTTGGAGAGAACTGCTGGAATCTGAATTGCTCATGGAGGCTGAAGCTTTTGAAAGGGAAGCCAGTTTTACTGTAGATGTGGCTGAAGGCTATTCGGATGTTGTGTGTGTCTCAGGCGTTAAAGGAGGGGCTATCTTTAAGCGAATTCGCAGTGCCGGCCACAACGCTCAACTAGAGTATATCGATCTTCCATACTTCTTTCCTCCTCTACAGATCCTCAGGAATGAGATCGGGCTAGAAGCTAGAGGAAGACGCTTGAGTGATGATAGAATGGAGGAATTGATTCGAGAGCATGTCGGCTACGTTCGAGAGTATATCTTGAAAAGTAGCGACTTGGATGAAGCATATCTTCGATGGGTTGCAACCTACAGATCAAAATTCATTTTAGAAGATGATGTGTGGCACGCCTAGCGGGGATAACGCCCATACTTCTTAGCTTCATCTATCATCGCTAGAATATTCTCTGCCTTCACATTACTATGTAATGAATTACTGTCAGCAAGAATGAATCCGCCGCCTCTTGCCGCGTTGTCTATGCATCTCCTCACATCTCTGCGAACTTCCTCTTCTGACCCAAAAGGAAGAATATACGCGCAGTCTACGTTGCCTCTTAGAAAGATCTTGTCTCCATAGCGTTTCTTGACGTAAGCCAGGTCCATAACCTTGGGTTCGATAGGGTGTAGCCCATCTATACCTATGTTGATCAAATCTTCAAGAATTGGATATAGGTTTCCGTCTGAATGCCTTAGGAATGGAACTCCTCGCCTGTGACATTCATCTATTAGCCTCTTAGTATATGGGAAGAAGAACTCTCTAAAGACTTTCAGAGGGAAGAAGGGGCCTTTCCCTTCCGCTACATCGTCACTATCCGCGATCACATCCACGCCTCGATCGAGCATTCGTTTAACTATCTCGATGTTCGTCTCAGCAACCCTCTTTATCAGCTTCTTAGCGAAACCCGGGTTTCGATAAATGTCATAAGTGAGTTTCTCGATTCCGCCTCTCATCAAGTATGGGAACATCTCCCCGCAGTGGCACCATCCCACGACCGGATAATCTTCACCAGCGTCCCGTTTGGTTAGGTCAATGACATCATAACGGAGATCTTCAGGGTCCGGAAGCTCAAGATCATCCAGATCTTCAGGGGTCTTTATCGTTCCGTCTATCCAGTAAGTCGTCTTGACGTCTCTCCTGATCCTGTAGATCTTACCCCACTGATCCACGTATGTGGACTCATCGATGAACTTGAGTTTAAAGCCTTCAGGATAAAGCCAATAATCCGATACGATGAGTGCGTCTAAACCTATCTTCTTTATGGCTTCGTTCAAGAGCTTCTGGTTTCTGAGCATAATCTCATTTATGTCCATCTTGGCTTCTTCACGAGTGACCGCAAACCCTCCTCCTCCACCGCCTCCTCCAGCTGCCAGAACTCTCTTGCCGGTTATCCATTCGACATGAATCGGGTCAATGTAGGTAGCGTCTACGGGAACTGTATCAGGCTCGTCTAAATCGATGGCTGTCATGTAGCGTTCCTTGTGAGTCATTACCATGCTGCTGACCTTCGACGACTTTCTATCGTAGATAAGCCTCTAATATAGTCTAGGATTGAGGAGACAACATCTTATCTTTAGAAGTCTCCTATCTGATTGAGAAGCGCAGAGGATTAGGTTATGCAAACTCAAAAGTTGAGAAGTAAACGGATCTTGGCTGGATGAGAG
>CAZHMI010000107.1:0-5263 GCA_964533795.1 uncultured Candidatus Bathyarchaeia archaeon | reverse complement strand
GGCTTTAGGTGTTGCTCTCGCGAAATCAAAGGAGTAAACGTTAGCGTTGTCAAAGGACTTGCTCAACGCAATTCTGAAGAAGATATCTTCGACTATTCTTGAAGAAGCCCAAGAGGCTGTAGGTAGCTACGTCAAGGATAAGATTAAGCAGGTCTTGAAAACTATCGCGATAGCAGTGACGGGCTCCATTTTACTTGCGGCGGGCATTATCTTCCTCTGTATCGGTTCGATTCGATACCTTAGTTTAATTCTTCCCTCATGGTTGGCTTGGACCATAATTGGTATGTTCGTGGCGATGATCGGCCTCTTGCTCCTGTTGGTTTCCCTACTGTCTCTTAAGACCTGACATTGAAAAGTAGAGAGGAATCATAGGCTACGCTCAGTCTCTTTTTCAAGTGCCAAAATCCTCGGCTATCCTCGGACCGATTGTGGATGACTAACATCTTTGGCACTTCTGTTCCTCGACATTCCATCTCTAGAGCATATCTATCTCGCAATAGCTAATGTTTAGTCGTCGTGGCTCTTGAAGCGAAAGCAAGTCTTAATTATGAATAGAGCGGATAGACCTCAAATCGGCATCTTACTTATCATGGGCGATGTTATTGGCTAAAACGAAGTTCATCTTCGCGACCGATATCCATGGGTCGGAAACGGTTTGGAGAAAGTTTCTGCGGCAAAATGTTCACTCTAGACGCGTTGGTTTTGAGTGGTGACATGACGGGTAAAGTAATCGTTCCTATAATCGAAAGAACTGACGGTAAATACGATGCTTCACTCCTTGGGACCGCATATACGCTATCGAAGGAAGATATCCCTGAGTTCATGAAGCGATGCAGAATGGTTTCCTACATTCCGTATGTGACAAATCCTGAGGAGGCTAAGATCTACGAGTCCGACAGTGAAAAACGCGAGAAACTGTTCGAGAAACTTGAAGTGGAGATAGTCAAGTATTGGATGGACTTGGTTCCGGAAAAGGTTCCGAAGAATCGCAGGGTCATAATAAGCCCTGGAAACGATGACAAGTTCGCAATCGATGATGCGATTAGAGGTCATCCCGCAGTAATATATGGTGAAGAGAAAGTCGTCCCTCTGGATGATGAGCATGAAGTAGCATGTTTCGCTTGGTCGAACCCTACGCCATTCAATTCGCCTCGAGAATATAGTGAAGATGAGCTGCTCGAAAAGCTTGAAGCCGTAGTATCGCAGATAAAGAATATGAAGACCGCGATATTCTGTTTTCACGTCCCGCCTTACAGGTCGGAGATCGATACAGCGCCGCTATTGGATAAGAATTTAAGGCCCATCGTCTTCGCAGGTCAGCAACAGACATGCCCCGCAGGTTCAAAAGGCTCGGCGCTCGTTCAGTGAGCACTCTCTTGTTGAGAACTTCGGCAATGGCATCATAGTCGTAAGTTACGTCAAGCACGTCTCCGCATCTTCTGCAGGAGTATACGATTTCCTCGAAGCCGTATTCAGCTCCACATTTCACGCAGACAAGCGACTTGAGATACCTTTCCACGCAGCCTCACTGTCCCAGAGCTACCTTCCTTCAAATCGTATATAACGTTCTCTCGTTTAAGTTGACATTCCTAAGCGTTTGAACACTCTCGACAGATGCTCCAGCCTTATGCAAGCAGCCTATGGACGGTAAGGAACACGATCCATCATGTCCACAGGTCGTTCGCGATGTCGTCCAGTTGGAGTTCAACAAGTTTCTCCTTGGTAGGCTTGCCCGTCTCAAGGTCCCATCCTCTCAGACGATAATACTCAGGAAGCATGTCATTCACCCTTGCTACGAAGCCTTTCGATCCGCCTTCTCTCATCGGCTGCTCGAGCAGTCTTTTGGGCAAATAGTCATCAGTTGAAGTGAAACCATGCTTGGCACTAAAAGCTCTCTTGACATTGTAGATTCGCTCACCAGCCTTCATAAACTCGGCGAAAGATATTTTTACACCTGTTACGGCCTCATAGAACTTGATATTGTATTCGAGCGGATACACCGTTGTGCCAGTGACACATGCAGCAAGGCAATATCCCATGGCGGCGATCACAGCCCATAGGTTCTGGACTTTGAAAGCGATCTCGGGCTTCCATTCTATGGAAAACCTATCTATCTTTCCCCACTTCGATCCGCCGTTGAGCTCTGCATAGGTTATATCCCCCGGATTCTCCATGAAAATGGTCTCTCCTTCCATGTGATCTGCTCCGACAGGCGCTGTAGCATAGGTTAACCCCATAGCTTGGAACGCCCTTGGATCATGCATAGCGACTTCTAATCCCTTGACTTCCATAGCGAAACGTTCTGCGCCTTTGCCGATTATTTGAGCAGCTCTTTTCGATCCTTCAGCTAGTAGGTTTCCAAACCCTTCACGGTTGGCGATTTTCTCAATCGTAGTGACTAATGCCGAGCCGTTCCCGAAACTTAGGTCAAGGCCTTCGGTGTCGTCCTTGGTTAGAATCCCTTTCTCATAACATTCCATCGCAAACGCTACGGTCACTCCTGCAGAGATCGTGTCGATTCCATACAGGTTGCAAAGATCATTGGCTTTGGCGACAGCTCTAACGTCGCTCACCCCGCAATTGCCGCCTAAGGCGGCAAGCGTTTGATACTCAGGACCTTCAACATTCCGATCAGTACGATAGGGCATATCCTCTACCTTTACAATTCTTCGACATGATACTGGGCAGTTATAGCAAGTCCTTGTTCCAACTAGAATTTTTGAGTATCCTCCGGGCAGAGACAAATCCTCGGCTCCATCAAAGCTTCCTTTTCTGAAGTTCTCCACCGGCGAATCGCCGAGCTCCATAATAATGCTATAGTAGCCCGGTGTGCCATGGTTTCGAAACCATTGAGTATGCGTATCTGCCTTCAGGATCCTCGCTAGTTCTCTTGCGTATTGCTTAACACGATCCTCATCGTGCAAGGAAACACTTTTGTGGCCGCGCGCAACGACTGCTTTTAGATTCATGAAACCCATGATTGCGCCGACGCCGCATCTCGCTGCTGCTCTACTTCCTTCATCGCTCATTATCGCCGCATATCGAACAAGACTCTCACCCGCTCTTCCAATCGTCGCTACTCTCGCCTTACTATCTCCCAAGTCTCTTCTTATCGCTCTATCCGCATCTCTGGTACTCATTCCCCAGTAAGCTCTAGCGTCCATGATTTCAGCGGAGCCGTCGTTGATCCAGATATATACCGGTTTCTCAGCTCGTCCATGGATAACTATCATGTCATAGCCCGAAAACTTGAGTTCAGCTCCCCAGAATCCTCCAGCGCTTGCATCTCCGATTGAGCCGGTTAGTGGAGACTTGGTTGTGACAGAGTGTCGCCCAGCTGAGAAGACGGGGGTCCCGGTCACGGGGCCTGTGCTGAAGATGAGCCTATTTAGTGGATCGAACGCATCAACCCGAAATGGCACTTCATCGTACAGTATTCTGGCCGCTGTTCCTACGCCGCCGATGTACCTTCTCGCAAAGTCTTCCTCAAGGTCTTTAACGGAGATATTTCTCGTGGAGAGATTGACCCTGAGTATCTTCCCCATGTAGCCTCCTGCCAACTCAGACGCATCCCAGTAACTCAACGTTTGGTCTTGATTTTCCCAGCCGCGTAATATGAGCCTTTGCGTACTTCTCAAAGCTCACCGACAGGCTTCTGCATCCTCAGAAATGTCCTTTCAAAATCCTTCAGTGTAGCCGGAATCGACTCAGGCATGCTCAGAGCTTCGAAGGCTTCAGAAGGCTGCTTCAGCCCCGACCCTGTAACTTCGCATACTACCAGATCAGACCTATCGATCGTCCCGTTCTCTCGGAGCTTCTTGAGCGCAGCGATCGATGAAACAGCTGCTGGTTCAGCGAAGATCCCTTCAGTTTTAGCGAGCAGGTGAAGAGCTTCAAGTATCTCTTCATCACTAACCGCTTCAACTGCGCCGCCTGATTTATGTATAGCTTTCATAGCTTGAAGTGAGTCCCATGGGTATGCGTCAGCAAGGCCTGAAGCGATTGTAGTAGGATTCAACCAAGGTTTTATCTCGTCTGGCTTAAGGTTTCTCCGCACCGCATCCACGAAGGGCATGCAGCCTGTCGATTGGACTCCTACCATTCTCGGCTTTGCTTCTTGGAGACCTAGCTCCTCGAGCTCTAAGAACCCTTTCCAATTGCCAGCTAGGTTTCCGCCTCCGCCAACGGGAACAACCACCCAGTCCGGCGTTGTCCATTCAAGCTGTTCAACAATCTCGAACGCAATCGTCTTATTTCCTTCAATGGTGTAGGGGTTCAGTTCAGCGGCTGTTGCCATGGGATACCAGCGATACCTCTCGGCAACCTCCTTAGAAAGTCTGAGGGCATCGTCTGTCGTGCTTCCCGGAACCAGCACCACAACAGCCCCGAATAATAGTGCTTGCGCCATCTTATTCTTCGGAGCATTCTGAGGCATAAACACGTAAGCCTTCATGTTCGCAACCGCCGCGTAGGCGGCGACTGAAGCCGCGACGTTTCCAGTCGAGGCGGTGACAACGGTGTTTCCACCGAACTCTAAAACTTTTGAAATGGCAACGGAGATCGGTCTATCCTTGAAGGAGCCTGTTGGATTCCTCGTTTCGTCTTTCAAGTGCAAGTTCTTCAAATCAAGTGTGACGTTCAGTCTACTGGAAGCTCGGAGAGGGGTGGCGCCTTCAGAGAGAGAAACCACATTCTTCTTCTCCCTCACAGGCAGAAGCTCGAAGTACTTCCAAACTCCGGGATGTCTAGCTTCAAGCTCTTCACGGCTGAGAGTTTCCGATGCCCCCTGATAGTCATATAGCACCTGCAACTGCCCATCGCATTTTCGACATCTGAAGGATTTCTCGTCTGCTCTATACTGCTCCCCGCATTGAAGACATCTTAAGCTTGAGATCATACTCATCTTGGACTCACCGATTCAACGATCAATTTCACGACCTTGTCAGCTTCAAAACCGTCAAGATCCTTGAGCGGGTTGAAAACCATTACGGCAAGTCCTGCTAGGCTGCAGGTGTTTCTCACCGTACGGATAGATCGAGTGACTTCGGGAAGCAGCAATCCATCAGGAGCCGGCAGAATCTGGGCTCTCATAGCGCTTTCGTCTAAGACATCTAGATCCACGTGAACGTAAATTCCGTCGCAGACCGGTTTGAGCTTCTCAAGAGCGTCTCTCATCGCGTTCTCAGCGCCCAACTCACGTATTTCCGCTCGAGTATAAACGTGAACTCGTGAACTTTCAAGCGCGAGCTGTTCAGGTGGGTCG
>CAZHMI010000106.1:0-5302 GCA_964533795.1 uncultured Candidatus Bathyarchaeia archaeon | reverse complement strand
GCTTTAGAGGCTCTCTCATGCGTCGGATAAGCAGGTATTCGCGACTTTTCGAACCTGAACCTTATGCGCCTCGCCATCTCAGCCTCTACAACATCGCATGCCACAATAGGCTTGCAATATCTTCTTGATATGTTGACTATGTTGTCCACGAAATCTTCCTCTAGAGTGGGAACATGGTGAAGAGCCAAGATGATTACGCCATCGATCTCTCCATCTTCAAGGAGAATCTTCAAAGACTTCTCATACATCTGCCCTGTGACAGATCCGGTCAAATCGACTGGGTTGAAGCAGGGCGCGAAAGCAGGAATCTCGCCTCTAGCTTTGAGTTCATCGAATCTCTTCAATGTTTCATCGGATAGCCTCTTGACGGCTAAACCAAGCCACTCGAGTACGTCCGTCGCCATAACCGCTACTCCACCGCCGTCGGTCAGCACGGCGACCCGGTCGCCTCTAGGAGGCGGCTGATATGCTAGAGCATTACCTATGTCAGCGAATTCTTCGGTGTCCATCGCTCTGATGACGCCGGACTGCTCGAACGCGGCTTCGTAGATTCTATCGTCTCCGCTGAGCGCTCCAGTATGGGAAGCCACTGCTCTTGAGCCGCTTTTTGTTCGCCCAACTTTAAGAACAACTAAGGGTTTATTCTCAGCGACTCGTCTCGCAGTCGAGATGAACCTACGGCCTTCCTGAATTCCTTCTGAGTATAGAAGCACAACTTTCGTCCGTTCGTCTTCAGCTAGATATTCTAGCATCTCAACCTCGCTGACGTCAATCTTGTTTCCGTAACCAACAAACTTGCTCACCCCCATCTCTCTTCCAGCCATATAGTCTAGGAAGGTAACACCGAAAGCGCCGCTCTGTGTGATGAAGGAGATGTTTCCAGCCATAGGTCTCGGGGTTGCGACCACTTCCATGCCTCCTTTGACTGTCTTGGTTTCGGGAAGAAAGATTGTGTCCACCCCCGTGTATGCATCATAAACGCCGACCCCGTTCGGACCGATCACTCTGATCGCAGCATTTTTCGCTATTCGCTTCACCTCATTCTCGAGTTTGACATTGCCGACTTCACTGAATCCACCGCTGATTATAGTCGCGACCATCACCCCTTTTCTAGCCGCATCTTCGAGAACGATTGGAACAAGTTCCGCTTTAACGGCGACGACTATGGCCTCCACGTCGGAAGGGATCTTCACTATAGAGTCGTAGCATTTTGCGCCGAGAATCTCGGTCGCTGTCGGATTCACGGGGAAGACTTGCCCCTTGAAAACTCCTCTCTTTCTGTTCTCCAAAAAATTTCTCAGTATTACATAGCCCGGCTTCGTTGAGTCACGAGAGGCTCCGGCTATAGCTACAGATTTTGGGTTAAAGAACGGTTCCATCTGCTCTCTTATGGATGACAAACCTCGGTCCCCCGTTTTTCAAGTGGGTCTTGGAGAATGATGAACGAACAATCGTATTTAGACTTCTATTTCTCTTCTGAAAGGCGCTATACCGAGTTCTCGCTGATTCGAACACCGTTGACCGCTGAAACAACCTAAGTGACCTAGCAGGTCGAATGGCCATATCCAGCTAGCAAGAGAATATTGCCCTTGATCTCTGGATGGGTCTCAATGATTCGCCTAGGAGGAGCCTGTTCAAGGCTTGTCTGTTCAAGGTTACGTAACTACTATGTAGACACGTAGATGGAGTCTGCGTGGAAGCTTGTGTAGCTTCACAGCGCCCCCGCGATCTCTCTGCCAAGATCAGTCAAGTGCGCGGATCCGTAGGGCGTTATGACCAGTCGTCGCTTTGAAGCTAGTTCATCCAGAAGCTTCAGCTCCTCATCGCTGAAAGTCTTCAGAGGTATTTCGCTCTCTCGACTGATCGCTTTCGACTTCAGCAAGTTAATGAGAACCTTGAGTTTAACCGAGGGCTCTAGGTATAGGTGCTTGAAGAGGTTCGCGATCTTCTCTCCTCTATCATGCTCTCATCGCCATATTGCTGTATGCTTGTTTTTATCCCTTCGTCGCGATGCATACGTGGGCTTTTGCATATGGAAGTGGATGATGCCATTAAACCGGTCAGAGATCATCTTTTCTCAATCTCATTTCTGACCCCCGAGACGCTTTCGAATGTCCTTCTTTAGAACTATTCCATCCCGGCTATATTTTGGAAAAGAGCTTTGGAGCGCCAGTCAACTCGTTCAAAATTAATGGGAAAGTCAAAGTAGCGGTCGACGCTGAGAACAAGCAGAATTGGTCTAGACACGGGAAGAAGGAGATCTAGAACTGTGATATGAATCGAGAAAAACTTCAGGAGGTTCTCAACGCATATGCCGTACCGTTTCTCCGCGACCCTGGAAAGGGAAGGTTCGGGTTCTACGGGTAGACCCTGTTAATCAATCTTGGGAAAGGTATAGCGTCTCTAATATGCTTCAGTTTGCATATCCACGCGAGTGTCCTCTCCACTCCCAAACCGAAGCCTGCGTGAGGAACTGAGCCGTACTTCCTAAGATCTACGTACCATTGATAGTCCTTAGTGTCCAGTTTCTCATCCTTTATCCTTCCAAGAAGTTCTTGTAGGTCGTGTATTCTCTGTCCTCCGCCGATTATCTCCCCATACCCTTCAGGCGCCAGTAGGTCAGCTGACAATGTAACCTCAGGCTTCATCGGATCTGGTTTATGGTAGAAGGCTTTTGCGCCTTTCGGGTAGTGGGTCACGAAGAAAGGTTTCTCAAACTTTAAGGCTAGATGTCTCTCCTGTTCCCAGCCGAGGTCTTCCCCCCACTTTATCTCAACCTTGTCTTTCCTCAGCATCTCAACCGCGTTATCGTATGTTATCTTCTCGAAAGGCGGTTCCACTCTAAGCAGAGTCTTCGGGTCTCTTCCGAGGCTCTCCAACTCCTCCGGCAACTCCTCGGCGATCTCGTGGCAGATATGTGACACGAGCCCTTCTTGGACTTTCATGATACATCCCAAGTCGCACCATGGGGCTTCAGCTTCTAAGTGCCAGTACTCTGTCAAGTGGCGTCTGGTTCTCGATTTCTCAGCTCTAAAGGACGGTGCGATAGTGTAAATCTTCCCCAAGCTTGCGATGACAGCTTCCGCATATAATTGCCAGCTTTGGGTCAGGTAGGCTTTCATATCGAAGTACTTAACCTCGAAGAGTGTCGATCCGCCTTCACATGCAGCTGTGATCAAAGTTGGCATCTGAACCTCAGTGTACTGGTTTTCCTTGAACCATTCCCTCGCAGCTTCCAATAGCTTCGCTCTCACCCTCATTATCGTTTGCATCTTCTCGTTCCTCAGCCAAAGATGTCGATTGTCAAGCAAGAACTCCGGGCCATGATACTTCCTAGCGATCGGGTAATCTTCATCCGCCTTGTGCACTATCCGAATTTCGGTTATCGCTACCTCATGACCGCGGGGGGCACGAGTATCCACTCTCACTTCGCCTGAAACTTCAATCGCAGACTCCTCAGGCAACCTCTCCACTTCTTGGAACGTCTTCCCGTCGACACTCCCCTTCTTCAGAGTACATTGAATTATGCCTGTCCCGTCTCTCAGTAGGAGAAACTGGATTCCACCGCTAGACCTCTTGTGATGAACCCAGCCGTGCATTCGAACTGTCCTCCCATCAAGTTCTCCATGAAGTACACGTGAGACGTCTACGAAATCCATCGTTCCTCTCAACTCGTCTCTCAAGTTACATGGACTCTCACAAGTATTTAAGAGATGAAAGAACCTTTGCAACCGCGAATAGTTTAAATTTCTTCTGGTTTTATTATGGCGAGGTGCCTCAATTGGTTGACACGTCTCTACTGATAACGATCGCAAGCGCCTTAGCGCTGGGATTTGCACTAGTTCTAAAGGATTATATCGCCTCGCTGATAGCAGGCGTGGTCTTCCGTTTTGTTGGACATATAAAGCGGGGTCGAAGGGTCAAGATACTTGCAACACCGACTATAAAAGGCGATATTTTGGAGGTTGGCCCGATTCGCACGTCTTTAATGGAGGTTGGAGACGGTGAACGATTGCCCAGTGTTCAAACAGGGAGAATAGTGAAAATCCCCAATTTTATGCTGCTGAACAACCCTGTTCTAGTGTACGGGGACACAATAATCGATGAAGTGGTCGCTTACACGAACTGTCCAAGCTCGGACTTGAGTTGCGTAATAGGTCATATGAAGGATGCTATCGCGAGTCAAGGCCACAAAGTTATAGAGGTAGGAATATACCAGAAAGAGGAGCAGCTCGTCGTTCACGGTATCTTCGAATCAAATCCCAAAGACTTGACCGACGCTCGAAGCAATATCCTTAGAGAGTTCTTAGAGAGACAAAGTAGAGCGGTAAAAGGGAGTGGACAGCGCTAGTGGCAAAGATCTACATTGACAGCCGTTTATGCAAGGGCTGCGGAATATGCGTTGAGTTCTGTCCGAGAGGAGTCTTTAAACTCAAAGAGGACTTGAGCGAGAACGGAATTCACACCGCTACTGCGGTCGGAGAGGAAAAATGCACCGTCTGCCATCTATGTGAGCTGTACTGTCCGGACTTCGCGATAGCCGTCACAGAAGAAGGCGAACCACCTTCCGGCAACGCTTGAACGACCCTTCCATATTGCCAGCAGTTGAATGTCACTCGAGTTTTCCATGCAGCACACTCTCAGCTGCTTCAATTCTGCATACGGATTGTTTCGAACGGCAGCGTTGAAACACGCTCTACAAAAGACTCATAGAGTTGGCTTTCCATACCTTATGTTGAAGGAAACTGCAATCTGTAAATCTCCATAGGTGGGTTTGATGAGTGAAGAAGAAACTGTGAAGAAGCTCGCGGAAGCGAAAGCGTATCTAGAGAAGCGCATAAGCGAACTGGAGGAAGAGATAACCAGACTAAGGTCTTTTCTCGACGTTGTAGATGTTACGCTCACGGAGAAGAGTTTCAAGAGGGCGGAGGTCCCGAAGACGATGCCCCCTCCTTTCAAGGTGCCCACGACTGTCCCAGCGGCGCCGACTCCGCTAGAGCCTGCTCCCCCACCTTACCAACAATCCTATCCACTGAAGACGGTGACCGGCGTCCACTTGGCCGATGTATATGTATCGGATAAAGAATTGAAGGTGGTATCCGCTCCAAACATGAAGTACGATGTGAACTCTCCACCTCTAAGAGCATTCTTAATAGGACGTGTTCTAGAACCTATGCAAAGTAAAGACAGAGAGTCTGCGAGAACTGGAGAGTTATCGGCGGATAGAATACTGTCCTACAGAATTGAGCAGGACGGAAACTTCTTGAAAACGATCGTTGTCAACAACTACGGGGACGATAAA
>CAZHMI010000105.1:0-5339 GCA_964533795.1 uncultured Candidatus Bathyarchaeia archaeon | reverse complement strand
CGTCAAACCCATGTCCTCCTTTTAGCTTTGAGAATCGATCAACTAAACCGTGCCAATGCTTCTCCATAATGCTAATCCGGCTTTGTGGAGCGATCTAGCGACAGCTCTCAGAGCCGCTTCTTTTAACGCTTCGGATGGTGTGGAGCACGCCTCAATGACTCGTAGGCAGTAAGGTCAATAGTCTGCCGCGCAATGTTCGATTACAGGCCTCTACGACCGACAACCATCACAATAGAACCTTATGCCTCTTGAAGCTCTGGCTCCAAAGTATCGGTACCCCTTAAACACTGACCACTTCAAATCCCGAACGATATTCAGAGAACTTCTGAATACTATAAGAATTGGCACTAGCAACAATATTCCGAACATAGAACGAGTAGCTTTTATCTACTATGTTGTTGATCTATAGGGACGGTGTAAGGTGAGATGTCTGGTCTAACGGAGATACAGAGCATATCTTCAGATGACTACGTTAGACTTGGGTTCAACAAGGAGAACCTTATTTGGATGCTAAAGAAGATGGTTGAGATAAGGCTTTTCGAAGAAAAGGTGGAAGAGCTGTATTTGATGCGAGGTTTGATCATAGGACCAGCCCACCTATATTTCGGGGAGGAAGCTGTTGCCGTCGGCGTCATGTCCGCTCTAGATCCTAACGACTACGTGATAAGCGGCCATAGAGGACACGGCCACGCCTTGGCGAAGGAGATACCGGCAAAACTGATTATGGCAGAACTCTTCGGCAAGTCAACTGGAACCTGTAAAGGCCTAGGCGGATCGATGCATGTTGCGATATGTCCAGAGAAGAATAGTCTTTTCGCTTCCGCCATAGTAGGTAGTGGAATACCTATAGCTTCAGGAGTGGGACTTGCGCTTAAACACAGGAAGAGCGACCGCGTGGTAGCCGTATTCTTTGGTGACGGCGCAGTCAACACTGGAGCTTTTCACGAGGGGATAAACCTTTCAGCCATCTGGAAACTGCCGGTCATATTCGTCTGCGAAAACAACATGTACGCCATAGGGATGAAGACTGAGAATGCTGTAGCAACGAAGAGCATAGCCATTAGAGCAACCGGCTACGGCATTCATGGAATTTCAGTCGACGGGAACGATCCAGTTGCTGTTCATGAGGCCACGAAACAAGCGATTGAGATTGCCCGTCTAGGAGGAGGACCAACGTTGATAGAGTGCAGAACATACAGACAGAAGGGTCATGGAGTCTACGATAAAGCTCTTTACAGGCCTAAAGAGGAAGTTGAGGAATGGCTGAAAAGAGATCCGATAATCAATTTTCAAAATAAGCTGGTTGCGGCTCAGATCGTTTCTCAAGAAGAACTGAGCAAGATCAGAAGGGAAGCTCTATCGGAAATTGAGGAGGCTGTTAAGTTTGCTCAAGAGAGCCCGGTCCTTCCCTTCGGAGAGCTGGGGAAACTCGTTTACGCTTGAGGTTGACGGCTATGCGGGAGATAACATATGCAGAAGCGATCCGCGAGGCACTGAAGGAGGAGATGACTAAGGATCCAAACATGATTCTGATTGGCGAGGATATAGCTGCATATGGTGGCGCGTTCAAGATAACCGATGGCTTTGTAAAGGAATTCGGCCCGGAGAGAGTTAGAGACACACCGATATCTGAAGCTGCAATTGCTGGAGCAGCGATCGGCGCAAGCTTAATGGGTCTCAGACCTGTAGCCGAGATTATGTATATGGATTTTCTCCCGATCTGTCTGGAGCAGATCTGTAACCAAGCTGCGAAGATGCGATTTATGAGTGGAGGTCAACTGAGAGTTCCCATAGTGATTAGAACTCAATACAGTCTGGGTAGGGCGCACGGAGCACAACATTCGCAATTCGTTCCTTCATGGCTTCTTCAAGTGGCGGGCGTAAAGGTTGTTCTCCCATCCACGCCGCATGATGCTAAAGGTCTACTGATAACAGCGATGAGAGATGGCAATCCGGTTGTGTACATAGAAAGTAGTCTTCTCTATAGGGTTAAGGGACCGGTTCCGGAGAACGAGTACACATTGCCTTTCGGAAAGACTGACGTGAAGAGAGAAGGTAGCGACGTGACGGTGGTCGCTATCTCACGCATGGTCCAAGAAGCGATGGCGGCGGCTGAAATACTCGAAGAACAAGCAATATCTGCTGAGATTCTAGATCCAATGACGATCCAGCCCCTCGACAGAGAAGCGATAGTCAACTCCGTGAAGAAGACCGGGCGCCTTATAATAGCTGAGGACGACTGCAAGACGGGAGGAGTGGGAGCAGAGATAGCTGCCAGCGTTGCGGAGAGAGCGATCGACTACCTGGATGCGCCAATACTTCGCGTAGCTGCACCAGATATGCCAATTCCGTTCTCTCCCTCTTTAGAACAAGAGTATATGCCGAACAAAGAGAAAGTCATCGAGGCCGTAAAATCACTTCTAAGATAGATGAGCAATCATGTACCAAGTCATCGTACCCCGTTTGGATCCTGCAATGAAAACAGGTAAGATTGTGGAGTGGCTCAAGAAGGAGGGCGATCAAGTAAGAAAAGGAGAACCGCTTCTGGTTGTTGAGGGTGAGAAGACTACCTTTGAGGTGGAAGCGCCCGGTGAAGGTTTTCTAAGGAAGAAGCTATTCGAATCAGGAGCTGATGTGCAGGTTCCGGCGACAGTAGGTTTTGTAGGTCGACTGGATGAACCTTTGCCAAAGGTTGATGTGGCGGCGCCAGTTGCGCCATCACCTATCAGGAAGGTTGAAGAAGCTCTCCCAAGGATTCTAGAGAGAAAAGTGGAAGAGGTTAGAGCGTCTCCACTTGCAAGAAAGCTAGCTGAAGAGCACCGCATAGATCTCGGAACCGTTAAGGGCACCGGTCCCGAGGGAAGAATTCTCAAAGAGGACGTACTGCGTGCAGTAGAGGAAAGAGAAGCGGGGGCTGGTGCTCCGTTCGTACCGCCGATTGAATGGTTCAAGGGTCTGCGAATCGCCAAGTCCATACCGCTATCTGGAACAAGGAGAACAGTCGCCGAGCGCCTTTCATACGGCTTCCGTACGACCGTACCCGTAATCATAACGATGAATGTTGACATGGAAAATCTGATCCATCTTCGGCAGACTATGATAGAAGAGATCAAGAAAGACTTGTCGTTGACCGCCTTCTTGGTGAGAGCTGTAGCGAAAGCTTTGGAGGCGCATACAATTCTGAACTCCAGTTTGGAAGGAGAAGAGATAAAGCTATTCGAGGATATTAACATCGCTTTGGCAATACATACGCCAGAAGGACTCGTCGCTCCTGTAATCCATAACGCAAACAAAAGAACAGTTCAGGAAATATCAAATGCGATCCATCAACTTACTGAGAAAGCAATGCAGAAGAAACTAGACCTCCAAGACTTGTTGGGAGGCACATTTACCATTTCCAATTTAGGTCCTTACAGTGTCGAGATATTCGCTCCAGTCATTAATCCCCCGCAAACAGCGATACTCGGAATCGGTACGACAGAAAAAAGGCCAATTGTTGTAAACGGGCATGTTATGGTAAAGAGCATGGCGACGCTTTCCCTAGTGTTCGATCACAGAGTTGTGGATGGAGTGCCCGCTGCAGAGTTCCTGCGCGAAGTTAAACACCTGCTTGAGACGGCGCGCACTCTTGTTACATAATAGTTTCATTCTAATCAGATGGTAGGTTTCCTGGGAATGATTGATGTTGCTATAGTTGGGGCTGGGCCCGGGGGCTATGTAGCGGCGATTAGAGCAGCCCAGCTGGGAGGTAAAGTATCGCTAATTGAAGAGGATGAGGTGGGAGGAGTTTGCCTTAATAGAGGATGCGTGCCCACGAAAGCCCTCTTGGAGAGCGCGAATCTTCTGTCGAAAATCGGGAAAGCGGAAAAGCATGGGATATCTGTAGGCAACGTGTCGACTGATATACATTCAATGATGCAGAGAAAGAACGGAATAGTGAGGAGAATAGTCACCGGCACGCGACGTCTCATTGAAAGCTATGGCATAGAAATTGTTGCCGGAACCGCGACCATTACAGGGTCTAAAGAGATCGCAGTCGCCACTGGTTCCTCCGTTAAGAAGGTTGAAGCGACCAAAATCATAATCGCAACTGGATCAGAGCCCGCGCCTCTGAGAACCCCGGGATCAGACAAAGTGAGAATCATTACGAGTGACGAAGCGTTAACCGTAGAGGAAATTCCGGAGAGCTTGCTGATCGTTGGAGGCGGGGCAATAGGTGTCGAATTTGCATGCATATTCAATAGACTTGGAACCGATGTCAAGTTGGTGGAGATGATGCCTCAGCTACTGCCTGGGGAAGAAGAGGAGATCGCGTCATTCCTGAAGTATCTTCTTGAAGAAGATGGTGCCAAGGTTCTAACAAATGCCCGAGTAACGAAGATCGAGGAGGAGGATGGAGAAGCCGCTGCGGTAGTGGCGACAAGCGATGGTGAAAAGACGGTGACTGCTGAAGAGGTATTGGTAGCTGTTGGGAGAACTCCTAAGACTCGTGGGTTAGGTCTAGATGATATCAGAGTCGACGATAAGGGTGGCGTCATCGTCGATGAACGCATGCAAACAAATGTGCCAAGCATTTATGCTATAGGCGATGTCGTGGGCAGGTTCATGCTCGCCCATGTGGCATCGGCTGAGGCGATCGTAGCCGCCGAAAACGTAATTGGAGCCGATGTCAAAATCAACTACAAAGCAGTCCCAAGATGCGTATACTCCTTTCCAGAGGTAGCTTCAGTAGGCTTAACTGAGAAGCAGGCTATTGAAGCAGGTCGTCAGACAGCTGTGGGAAGATTTTCCTTCTCAGATAACTCAAGAGCCCTAACAGTTTCCGACGATCGAGGAGGCGTCAAGGTCGTTGCAGACACAAAGTCAGGAGAGATCTTGGGCATTCATATGATTGGGCCGCAGGTTTCAGAGATGATTCATGAAGCGGTTCTAGCGATAAAGCTTGAGGCTACGGTGGCTGATCTCGCTGATATGATCTATGCGCATCCGAGCTTGAGTGAAGCACTGAAGGAAGCGGCGCTGGATGCTGCCGGCAGATCTATCCATAAAGTTAAGAAGAAGACCTAGCCTCCGCTCAACTCTCAATCTCGAAACAATCACTTTGGAGAATTGCGAACCGTAGCCAAACGTAGATTCTGAAGGATCTGGCATACAAATTCGAGGCATTTTCTAATGCATTAATTACTGGTGCGCATCGCTCGTCGATACGCAACTTGAGGCTACAAAATCCCCAGCTCCGTCACGATCGTCGATGGAACCTTCCCTTCGGGTGTCCACCCTCGTAACCGATAGTATTCGTCGAGCATTTCTTGTAGCATTTCGAATGTTATGATATGCCC
>CAZHMI010000104.1:0-5352 GCA_964533795.1 uncultured Candidatus Bathyarchaeia archaeon | reverse complement strand
CTCTACAGCCATCGCCCTCAACACAGCCTTGACCGCGAGCTCCAAAGCTTCTTGGGATCTCCTAACCGCTCCGGCAAAATCTGATTCCGAAATTGCGGTTTGAGCCTCCTTGAGGCAACGATCGGCTCTGTAGATATAGTCCGCAGCCATCTCTAAACTTTTCAAATCTCAACAACCTCGGACGGCTTTGCGTTGGGCTTGAGAATCCAGAAATAGCCTTTCTTTGTGACGACTTTTCTAGCTCCCAGCTCCTCAAGCTTCCTTCCAAGCTTCTTCAGCACCTTTCTAAGGAAATCCGCCCGATCATAGAGGATTAAGGCGTCCTCCACCATGTCTATCAGGATCGGAGGATGTTTCTCAACTTCCTGAGGCGTCAGGAATATATCTGAGATTAAAGTGCTTCTGCCCAGATTCCTTAAAGTGGCTGAGGCGTCAGTCTTCTTCAACATCTGATGGATATAGTTCGTGCTCTGCGTTCTCTCGCCAACATCCTCCGGTAGGTTCTCGGCTACAACCATAACGTCTATATCGCTCGAAGGCGCCGGCGTCCCTCTAGCCAATGAGCCAAAGACACAGATCGATACAAGCTTCTCAGCGAAATGTATCTTCATCGCCGAGCAATATTCCTTCAACAAACCTTCGTACTCGGATGGAATCCTCCGCTGTTCCATGAGTTCTTCCCTGTCTGACATATACGAAATCTACTTCAAAGACACCACTTAAACGTTGAGCTCAACACGTCTTGCGGCAGGTCCAACTTGGAATATTGGAATCGCCTCTTGACGCGAAGTTCTTGCTTCATGTCAGCTGGTCTTAGAGTTTCATGTATTCAGAATCCTCCTGAGTCGGTAGCCCAGAAGGATCGAGGGAACACGGAGATCGGCATACCGAGAGCCTTACTTATATGTTTCATCTATGATTCTTCCTGTAGGAGGCCTAGGGTTGAAGCGAATAGGAAAGATGAAGAGCCTGGGGGTCTACAGGCTTGGCGGTAAGGGTAAGGCTGAGGATAAAGGGGAAAAGTAGAGAAGTTGTCACCTCAGCTTTGATCAACAGCGGATTTGAGGCTGAGGAGCCGCAGCTGGTCATCCCCATAGTTTTGTCAGGAGCTTTAGGGTTATCCTCAGCTGACGCCAGTATCGAGGACTTTAGCACAGCAGGAGGGAGCAGGGTCTCCGGATACAGGGTTGAGAACCCTATAAGGGTCGAGCTGGTTCTAGATGACAAACCACCCGTTGAAACCTCAGCGTACGTCACAGTGCTTCCAGGGGAGACGGAAGCCATAATTAGCGACCGCTTAGCGTCGGAACTTGGCATAACGATACTTGACCCTTGGAAAGGATATTGGTGCCTTCGAGATGAGGTTGGCAGTAAGCAGAGACTGAGCGCCCCTCGTGAAGAATTGAAATAGCTAGCACCGTAGGTGCTTGCAATGCCAGTGACAACAGTTACATTCTACACTCGGATTGAAGATTGCGTTTACCGCATGTTCAGCGAAAGAAAGGCTTCCTTCATCTCTCAGATAATTCATCCAGAAAAAGAGGAAGGGGTTTAGAAGAGCTTCTGAATTACCTTCTGCGCGGTTGTCAAGGCGCTTAACGTCAGGGTTGAGAGCACGAGCATCGCTGTGGCTACCATCATGACTGGTTCCGTAGCGGTTGCTTCAGCGAGGCATATCAGCGCTATGCTTGCGATCCAAGTTGCGGCTAAACCTTTCCAGTGGCTCATGTACAGCCTGAACTTTCGGTGCCGCTTCATGCATAGCAACGTGATGAGGCTCAACGGGGCGAAGTAGATGATTCCGATGAGGCTGCTTGCCACTAGCCCGGTGGCTACTATCGCCAGCTCTGGGCTGAAGCTGAGCGCTGAGTAGGTTAGGGCTGAGATGTGGAGTATCCCTATGAGCGGGTAGAGGAGGATCTTAATCGCTTCTTTGATCAATGGCTGCTTGGATATGAAGTCTGCAATGTACGGGCTGAAGGAGTAGTACCATGCGTTGAAGGCTACCATGAACTCGCTACCGGCAAACGTCGCCATAACAGTTCCATCTCTAAAGCCTCTCAAGAACTGGACCTCAGGCGAAAGCTCTGAACCGTAGGTTGCAGTTGCGATCACGCAGCCAGGCGGCTGAACGGTAAGCGACTGCGGAGAGCTTGTTGCACCGTTGTAAGTCGCAGATCCATCCCATCTCGATCTGACCTTATAGTTTCCTTGACCCGGAGACCATACATGGCTGAAGCTACCAGCTGAATCCGTCTTCACTGTAGTTATCGAGCCCCAAGTTGATCCGCCATCTGCGCTGTATTCCAAGATGACATCATTATTAGCGCCTGGGTTAGGCGTTATCGAGCCACTTATCGTCACATTCTGTCCTTGCCTGATCGTTGATACGCTGAGGCTACATGAGATTGAGGTATCTGTCTTGCCGGCGACCGTGAGTGAGACCGTGGCTGTGTGAGTTATCCCCGGGTCCGGTGCAGAAGCGGTTATCGTTAGAGTCCTAGTTTCAAGGGATGCAGTTGCGCTCGCGTACACTGTGAGAGTTGAGGTCGCTGACCCTCCAGCCGACGGTGTCACAGGGTTAGGGTTGAAATCGTACGTCACACCGGTCTGATGCCCTGAAAGCGACAGATAGACTGGTTTGTTAAATCCACCGGTTGAAGTAACTGTGACAGCGAACGTGGTCGATGACCCTCTGTTCACCGTTTGCGACTGAGGATTAAGAAACATCGTATAGTTTGCGGCGGTAGAGACAGTTAGTGTAACGTCTACTGAATGCGTCTTAGCTCCTGAAGTGCCTGTCACCCTAAGTTTATGCGTTCCAATTGTCGCTGTGGACGTAGTCGTGATGCTGAGCGTGATGTCTTGCGATCCATATGCCGCGAGTGCTACCGAGGTCGATCCGAGAACCGCATCTACTCCATCCGGTGTCGTTGTGACCCATTGTTTCGAAAAAGTCACCGTTCCCGAGAAGCCTCCGGCTGAGGCCACAGTGATAGTGTAGTCGGTGGATTCTCCTTGCTTTATGCTTCTAGAGGGCGGATTAGCACTTATGCTGAAATCCGGAATCACAACATTTACGGTTGCCAGCACACATTTGGTTCTCGCGACCAGTGTGTAGAATGACCCCGTTATCGCCAGGTAGTATGTTCCTGCAATGGCGGAGGGACTAGCGTATATGGTCAAGGTGGAGGAGTTGGAGGATCCGCTTGCCACGTCGATTGGGTTCCTGTCAAACGATCCGGTTATCTCGCTCGGCCAGCCCTGAAGTGCAAATGTAACGCCGCCGTCAAAGTAGTTTATGCTTGTTGCGCTGACAAACACAGGACTATATCCGCCTGCGATGATTGTAGTGGATCCAGCATACAGCAAACAATCACCTTCCGCTGAGGAGAAGACTCTTATCGTTAGTATGGCACTTTGTTGCGTGGTTCCTCCACTTGTACCTGTAACATAGAAGTTGTAGGTTCCCGTAGTCATCGTGCCTGAAGCAAGTATTGTCAGGCTTGCGTATGCCTTACCGTCTCTAGGAGGCGTCACACTAGAAGGATTGAAGCTGGCGGTAAGTCCAGTCTGTAGCGCAGAGGTTCCTAGAGTTATGGTCTGGTTGAAACCACCTATCGAGTAGACGGTGATCGAATAATAGGCATATTGCCCTTGACGAACATCTTGAGACGCCGGAGACACAGTAATATAGAAGGTCTGCGCTCTCGCAACGTTCAATGCAAAAGAACTGCTGAGAAACGCGGCTAGAAGAACAGAAACGTTGAATAGCGCTTTAGCTTTCATCTTTCGACTCTCCATGGTGAACTAGATATTCTCTTATCGCAGTCTCGACTTCCATACTCGTCTTCTTAGTGGTCCCATGCTTCTTGATAATGAATGAAAGGAAGCTCTTCCATAGCTTCTCATCGACTAGGATTGTGGTCTTATGCTTCGGCAAAATTTTCACCATCATACTGTAAAACCGTAATCCCACTTATAAGTATTGCCGGAAACTACCCCTAGTGAAAAAATAATGGGAAACTACAATCAAATTCCAAATCCGAATTCTAGGATTCGACTTGAGCAGCTTTAGCTGGAGGGCCCAGGCTTTCTTCTTTCAGTGAACTCTTGTAGCTCTCCTATGCAACTCCTCCGTCATCTTTTGGATAAGCTCATCGATAGCTTTCTTCTGCAAATCATTCAATTCTAGGTCGTGGTACTTCAATTGCTCCAAGAGGCCCTCTAGGATTTCTTTATCTATCTTCGCGAAGTCTTCGCTTGAGGGTGGGCGGCCTAGGATCTCTGAGTCGTAGAGAGTTGAATGGTCATATACAACTGTAGCACGGCCATTTTGATCGACACCGACGATTCCCTTTGCATCTGGAACGTATTCCCCTGGCTTAGCCTCCCATTCGTCTGGTCCAAGCTGTTTAGCAGGTCTCAAACGTGTCTGCGAGAAGATCGCCTCCGCTGGCGCAGGAATTTCATGTGAGTCGCCGGTAAGCAAGGTTTTCGGAGGCTTAGGGGGAGCTGTCTTCCGGCCAAAGAGGAATCCCAAGAGCAGTGCAACTATGCCTCCGAGTATCCCTCCATATGTAGTCGGTGATGTAAGCTCTAAGGGGTACTCTGTACCGGGCTTCGCCTCCGTTATAGTAGTGGCGCTTGTCAATGTAAGAATCTGGGGCTCTGTGACGGTCTTTGTCTCGGTTCGAATCACCGCCTCTCCAACCGTCGTTGTCGTCGTGAGGACCTCTGTTACGGTCGTAGTCGCGGTTGCTTCAGTCGGTTTTGGAGGCTCAACGTCGAACATCATCGTTGAGATGTTGTTCTCTCGATTCGGGTCGTTGTAGGCGAAGTCCGGATCGATCTGCCATATTACCATGTGCTTCCCCTCGGTTGCTTTCCAAACCGCAGTTATGGTCAGGATGTCGAGAGGCTTCGTGAATGTTACCGAAGCCAACTTGACCAGCATCTCATCTACGATGCATGCTACATCAACCGTTTGAGGGAGGGGGTCGATCAAGGTCAGGATCCCAACTTTCACACAAAAGGATACAGTATCTCCCACCTTAGGCTTGGACGGTGAATACCATGAGTCTACGACAACCCAGTCCGTGTGGTAGCCTGCACTTTCTGCGGTCAGGCATATCGACGCAAAGATGATCAAGAAGGTTAAGGTGAAAATTGGAAGTAGCTTCTTCAATGCTGAGATTCCTCAAAAATAGTTATCCAAGCAGCTCGCAATTAAGGCTAACCTAGACTTTGGGTTAACGAGGCGACTTCACGGGATATGCGCAGACCGTTTTATAATAGGAAAAAGAAAGGGGTTTACCTGATTCGACGTAGTAGGGCTGTGGCTGCTGTTAA
>CAZHMI010000103.1:0-5514 GCA_964533795.1 uncultured Candidatus Bathyarchaeia archaeon | reverse complement strand
CCAAAAAAGACAGCAAGAGAGACTCACAAAGGACTAGAGTTATTCGACACAGCAGGTCGCCGAATAAGCGCAAAAAACTGGCGCAACCCGTTCTTTTCAACTGCATCGATTAAATGGACGAGCGCCGACATGGTAAACTCTTAAAGCACCCTAATATCATCACTCTATGGGTTTGGGATGAAACGAAGCCAAACCAAGTAGCCCGGTCGTCTAGCGGTCAAAGTGGGCTTGAGACACGACCAAGGATAGCGGGCTCTGGATCCTCCTTAGAAAGGAGAAGATACCCGCCGACGGGAGTTCGAATGGTCTTTCCGAAAGTCTCCCCCGGGCTACCACAAAGACTTGAACCTAACGTTTTCTAATGGTCACAGTTCCTGATCTCGAATCGACGATGACGTAGTCCCCATTCTTAATAGCCTTGATGGGATCCCTCTGCAACCTGTCAACTAGAGGGATCCCTGCGAGTACACATCCAGCCGCTATTATGGGCTCTGTCATCCTATTTATGATGGCTGCCGGGGCTACCCCGTTCTTCGCCATGGAGTAGATCGTGTAGGACCCGACGGTGCTCCCCTTTCCCGTTGGAAAGACGAAAACCCTGCCTTTCAACGATCTCCCCCTGAGCCCATGATTCTTCTCTATCACTCTCCCAGTCACTGGGTCCACACCGCCTAGGAAAGATATCGGCTGATCTGTGACAAGCGCCTTTGCCATGACTCTACCAGCGACCAAGAACCGCCCTTTCATTCTAACTTCCCTTGATCGCAAATCCTACACACCTCTCCAACGGCGCCAACGCAACTTGGATTTTGGACAAAGAAGGCAGGTAATGCGCTGCCTTACACGAATTCGTCAGAACCTTTTCGATACCTATTTTCTCCAACGGGGAGACGACCATGCAAGTATCTCTAACAAGCATGCCTCCGGCTTTCTCGATCGCCGACACATATCCAAGCCTTTCAGCCTTTTCCCATGTTCTCCTAGAAGTGAAGCACCAAAGCTTTGTTCTTAACCTTCTTCCACCTACCAGCTTCGCCACTTTCCGAAGCTCTTGAAGACTACAATGCGGGCAGCCTAAACACACATGTCCTGGATTTTCCGCTGACGTCAGCTCCTCTTTCACTGACCGTAACTCGGACTTATCTATCGAGATTCTCTCGAGAGGACGAAGTTCGCGTTCTTTGATGAGACGACCCTCAGGCGTTATGCCATTCGCGTAGTAGAGGGCAACGGCTCCCGATGTTGCCAGGCTCGCACCTAAACTTTTCAAGTGGTCAAAGTTTCTCCCCATACTAGTTCCTGCGATAAATGGGATGCAATAACCAAGTTCTCGCCCGAGAGCATATCCAAGCAAGCTGAAGTCAAGGTCACTACTTAGTTCACTCCGCACTCGGACTACGTGCGTCGGTTTTCTATTCTGATCGAGGTGAAGCCCGTACAGAGGAGTTCTGCCCGTTATAGAGCTCGCAAGAGCAGTCGGGCCTCCTTCTCTATTGGTTCTCGCCCCTAGAACCGAATTCGCGAAAGACACTGCAGATGACTCAGCCCACGCGACACTTTCGCCAAACCTAGGTCTGTTACCCACAAAATAGGGGATGCAGGTGCAGCTGATGTTTGCTCCCATCCTCTTGAAAGCTGAAATAATCCTCATTTGCCGACTCGCGAAGTCAGCGGGCACTCCAATTCGGCGCCATTTTGTCAAGTCCATTCCAGCAGGGTTGAGAGTTGTCTTCACCGTTGCTTCAGCTCCTTTTCTTGACAAGTCTTCAAGGAACTCTAAGCCTGCGTCACCAATCGTCTTATATGACACTCCGGATACTTGGACACTCTTCACCTTGATCATCCTTTCAGCGTCAAAGATATCGCCGACTGCAACAAGCAGCTTCATCGCTAAGGCTTTGGACTCGCCGAACTCTCCTTGCAGCATTCTTTCCTCTTGCCTTGTTAAGAACAAACTTGTTCGGCCACAACCGTTGGGTCTAAGCGCTGGGTATCACAGCTTTCATGAACTTCTCTTTTGGTTTTAGAAGGCTTCGCGTGGCATCAATACCGACCTTAGTCGTCAACGCAAGCTCTTGGTTCGAGGATGGATCAAGTGTGGAGCCTCTGGCATTTGGTATGATGATCAAGTCCTTGTCGCCTTGAAATCTCGTCGCGATTGCCCACTCGACCTCTTGCGGGTTATCCAAATCTATGTCGCTGTCCACTACAACCGCATGTTTCAATGAAGGGTGAGAAGCAAAAGCTGCCAGTAAAGCGTTCTTTCCGTCTCCTTCAGCTTGCTTCTCTATCGAGATAACAGCATGAAGCCAAGAGCATCCGCCGGGAGTAAGCCTCACTCCTTTAACGCTAGGCACGACCGCTCTAACGCCTTCATAGATCCTTGACTCAAAGGGAAGGCCCATCAACAACTGATGCTCAGTTCCTCCAGGCAGGACTACCTGGTAGATGTAGTCTTTCCGGTGCATGATATGAACAACCTTGACAAGCGGCTGTTTCCTAACGATATCGTACGTACCGGTGATATCTACTAGAGGGCCTTCGGAAACTTCCTTGTCAAGAAGTATCTTACCTTCAATGACAAGCTCAGCATCGCAAGGAACGCGAGCGTTTACGCGCTCGCAAGCTGTGAGTTTAAGATCTTGGCCCATGAGCGTACTTGCGAGTTTGTACTCGCTTACCCCGAAGGGCAGAGGTGATGAAGCCGCCAGCGTAACCGCAGGATGCACCCCGATCGCTATTCCTACATCAAGGCTCTTACTTCCTTGCTCGCGGGCCATCTCGCATAAGCGATAGAGATGGCGTGGAACGATCCTGATAGCTAAATGATTACGATTGACTACCATCATTCTGTGGATAGACACGTTCTCGACCTTGCCGTCGAGGCTTTTTGCTGAGACTATTCCTGACGTTATGTAGGCTCCTCCGTCTTTCTCATAATGCGTGAGGACGGGTATCTGATCCAGTCTTGGGGTCCCTTGAACTTCCTTAACAGGTCCATCATCAGACTCCCCAAGGTTCGACAGGTTTTTCATCGAACCGAGAAGATGATCCGAAAGCTTATTCTCTCTGACTCTTAGAGCCAATGAGATTCTCTTTCTTGAGCCGCAGACGCCCGAAACCATCCTGTTGCGATAACCCCGAACCGTCTCAAATAACAGCGCACGACCAGCGTCATGCTTCTTCATCAGAAAAGCTGCTTCGTATTTCGTCAAAACAGGATCTCTTATGCTAAGAAGTTCCCTATTCTTCCTCAGATCATCTAGGAATGACCTAAGATCCCTCATAGCGCTCATCCAGACCTCTTGGACATTTGTTTCTCACTCAATCCTTTCCAAGGCTCATATAGTTCATCCTCTAGACCTATATGCGTCGCTATCTTCTGAACGATGAAGCCTACTAAATCTTCGATGCCCTTAGGTCTATGATAGAATCCCGGACAAGCAGGAACTATCAGAACCCCCAATTTTGACAGCCAAAGCATATTCCTTAAGTGAATGGAACTCAGAGGAGTTTCTCGCGGAACCAATACAACCTTTCTCTTCTCCTTTAGCGCTACGTCCACCACACGAAGCAGGAGGTTATTGGAGTATCCCTGCGCTATGGCCGCCAATGACCCCATGGAGCAAGGGACAACGACCACCGCATCAAATCTTTGTGATCCGCTAGATATCGGCGCAGCGAGATCGTCGATCTCATAGTGCTCAGTCGCAAGCTTGAAAAGATCGTCTCTACTCAAGCCTAATTCATGCCTTATGATCGCCTCTGCTGGCTTGGACACAATTACACAGGTCTCCGCTCTCTTCCTCGAGAGGAACTTGAGGAGATTCAAAGCATATATAGGGCCGCTCGCCCCAGTTATTCCAACAACAATCTTCATGTTTCTCACTTGTCGAAACCTTTATACCTAGACTCTCTAATCTCTACGGTTGATTTGTTCATTCTTCGCATAAAGAACTACCGAATGTAGTCGAAAAACACGCTAGACTCACCTAAGCTCCTTGCCCATAGCAAAAACAGTATTATGGACTCTGCTTCCGTGTCTCCCCACTACCGAATGAGTCGGCCATACAAGAAATTGGAGAGATTATGCACCCTTAAGTGCCCGCAGGAAGATGTTTGCCCTCGAATCTCTACTAGGTTCTACAAGCACGGATGAAAACGACGAACTTACATCTTCTTTCTCGCCAAATCCTGCTTTGCAATAGTCTCTTACGTAGTCTTATCAGTCTTGGGAGTTTTTATAGACAAGCGTTAAGTACGATGGAGGCTACTTCATCTGGAAGCTCGCCAACGGACAATGAGTGAAGCGGGTTCAAATGGATCGAACAAAGTCCGCGGTCTCCTATCGAAATAGCAGAATTAGGATAAAGAAAGCGAGAAAATTTCGAGTGGTCGCCGTTGGAGGGACTTTTGACCTAGTTCATAAAGGGCATAGAAAGCTCCTAAGAACCGCGTTCAGAATCGGAGAGAACGTAATGATCGGCGTAACCAGCGACCAATTTGTCAAGAAACTTCACAAACCCCACAAGGTCGACAGCTATGAAGTGCGAGAAAAGGAGCTGAAGAAATTGCTCAAACGAAGGAACTGGCTCAACAGAAGCACCATCATAAAGCTAGAAGATCCTTATGGCCCAGCAATCGTGGAGAAGAGAATTGATGCACTGGTCGTTAGCCAGAGGACCAAGCCGACTGCGCAACTCATAAACCGGTTGAGACGTCGAAAGGGCCTCAAGCCTCTTCATATCGTGCCTATCACTTTAGTGCCAGCCCAAGATTACCGACCTATATCGACAACAAGAATTCGAAGAGGTAGGATAAACAGAGAGGGACACATACTCTTTACGCCAGGTTGAACGCGGACATTGATGAGCGCGAGCAAACAAGTGGCTCAAACTCATAGGAAAAGCCCGCAAATGGCAGTATTCCTAGACCAATGGGAAGATCGCTAAGAATCATTTTTCTCAGTTCTGTCCGATCTTGGTCGCGAAAAACAACCAGAGAAGGAACAACAATACAAACAGGAATGTCCAGATACATTCAGGGAAGTCGTATCCAAGCCAACCTTTCCTTTGACGCTCCATTTTGGTCAACGGTTGAAACTCAATTTGAACATCCTCAACTTTGAGACCTTTCAGTTGTTTTCAAGCTTTTCTTCAATGTTCTTCATTAGGTTCATGTTGACCTTGTTTATTCTATTGGCTCTTACATGAAATATCAACCAAGCAAAACCCTCAACCTGATCCGCAAGGCGCCGGAGAAAACCTGACTCTCCAATTTATTGGAGAAACCGAAATGTTCCAATTTATTGGAACCCGCTCTCAGCGGTTAAGTTCCGTTGTATTTGTCCAAGTACTCCTGTATGGCTTTCTCCAGTTCCTCGCTGTTATGTCGAAGAGCTTTATGTTTCTTTATGCAGTACCGTAGAAATCGCGCCCAAAGCTCCTCGTCAACCCGAATGGTCGTAGTCTTCCTACCCATCTGATTTCTACGCCTTCATTTATTGCTGTATTT
>CAZHMI010000102.1:0-5568 GCA_964533795.1 uncultured Candidatus Bathyarchaeia archaeon | reverse complement strand
CATGCATTCGTGTCTGGTGCTCGAGCTGCTGAATCCGATCCAATCGCTCCATATACTCTTTATGCGCTTCGGCTGCCAGATTCTTCAGGTCGACATAACTTTTGTGAGCGTTGTCAGCTTCTCCCTTGACTTTAGAAGCAGCTTCTACTATCTCCATCATTTTCTTGTGGTAGACCTCGCTCTCTTCAGCCAACTTTGAGAGTTCGTTGTGGATTGTGTCGGCTTGAATCTTGAGAGCCCCGATCTCAGCTTTCAGCTCTGTCGCTGTTGCTTCCAATTCCATAATCTGTTTATGAAGAGTGAGCTCCGCTTCCAGCTTCTTTATTCTCGAGATAAGTTTGTTCTCTTCCTTTGTCGACATCGACGTAGTCTGTATCTTCCAGTCTAGGTCTTGCATCGTCTTTTTTGCTTCCGCATAGGTTGTGGAAGTCTGCTTACTGATAGACGCGACCTTCTGCTTCACGTCGTCGAGCGCTTTCCTTTTCTCCGCGATTCCCGCTCTAGCTTCATCCCGTTTTGCTTTTAACCTCTTGACCTCATCGTTCAGCGCGTCTCTCTTTATCCTTAAGGGTTGTATCTCCTCGTTCATCGCTTTGAATTTCTCATTTAATTGATTTCGTTTCTCAGCCCATTTCCTAGCTTCCTCGTTGAGATCGTCTCGCTTGCCTCGGAGGGCTCTCGTTTCTTCTTCTAGAGGGAGAAGTTCTTCCATGGTGTTAGACGGTGACCGTTGCTTTGACATAGCCGCACCTTTTTCCGTTTTACGTTGACTTGGATAAGATAATTAAGTTTTGCAATTGAGGTCTCCAACTCAGCTGACGATAATCGCTCGATTAACATGAATCGTCAAAGAATTCTTTTATTCAATATCGCCGCACGGGGATGTCTTATGGTCATAAGATACAGTCCTGCGACAGATGTTGAGAATCTGCTTGCAGAGATAACTAGTAAGCTGGGCTTCACCCATGTACTGGTGAAACAAGTCCTCTGTCTTCGAAGTAGTGGCTCAAAGGCTAAGCATACAATAGCGAGAATTCACGGTTTGTCAAGAGTTTGGCAGAGAGCGCTTGAAGTGAAAGCGCACTACGTCGTTGAGGTAATCTCTGAAAGATACGATAGCCTCACTCAAGAAGAGAAGGAGAAGGTGATCATACATGAGCTCTTGCATGTTCCAAAGAGTTTTCAGGGAGGCTTCAGGCATCACAAAGGCTGGGTTACATCGAAGAGAGTCAACGAACTGCATCAGACCTTGACCACAAGGCGCAAGGGCAGTAATGAGGTGGCTGGATGGAAGCATAGATGATAATCGATCTTGCCAGAAGAAGAGTTACTGTCAGAAAGTTCCAGTCCAAAGAAGTACCGATCCAAAAGATAATCGGAATCCTTGAGGTCGCTAAACAAGCTCCTTCCGGCGCCAATAGACAGCCTTGGAGATTCATCGTGGTCAGCGACGCTGGCCTTAAGCATCGCATTCGTGAAGAATCTGAGAGAGTCGAAAGAAGTTTCCATGCGAAGGCGCCGGAATGGATGAAGAAATGGTTGAGGAAGAAGGATATCACTCCTGTCAAAGATTTCTTGACTGAAGCGCCGTATCTTGTCATTGTTTGCTCAGAGAAGGCCGCTGTATACCATGTTCAATCTGTATGGCTCTCCATAGGCTATATGCTGCTTGCGATAGAGGAAGAGGGTCTCGCCACGGTAACCTATACGCCTTCGAGAACTGCTGCAATTCGCGAGATACTGCAGATTCCTGATGGGTATGTGGTGGAAGCGATTCTACCTGTAGGCTACGCCGCCGAGACGCCGGCAAAAAGTCGTAGAGGGTTGAGTGAGCGGGTCTACAGCAATACCTGGGGAAGAAGGTTCGGAGAATTCAAGAGTTAGAACGCCAACGGTTATTGATTGCGATAATCTGATATAAGCGGCTTCGCGAGTATCGTTTTGGAAAAGTGAGAGGTTGAAAGGGGTAGTTCTAGCTGCCGGCGAAGGGGTTCGACTTCTGCCTATTACAGAGACTAGATCGAAACATATGATACCGATTGCTGGAAGACCGATAATCGAGCATATCGTTGGATCCTTAGTGGCAAGCGGGGTAAATGAGCTCCTACTCATTGTAGGCCATAAGCGAGAGGTTCTTCAAGATTTCCTCGGTGACGGCAGTAGGTTCGACGCGAAGATAAGTTACGTAGTTCAACCTGGCGTACTCGGAACGGCGCATGCCATCGGAATGGCTGAAGAATTTGCTGGAGAAGAGGACTTCTTAGCTATTTACGGAGACCTCTTTACGACACCTAGAGCTATACGTCGAGTTCTCGAAACCTACGAGGCCAGTGGAAAGAAACCAACTTTGACCGTTGTACCTGTTCCCAATCCATCATCGTATGGGGTTGTTTCCCTCATTGAAAATAGGGTTACAGGAATCGTAGAGAAACCAGAGCCTCAGAAAGCGCTGAGCAACTTGGCTAATGCAGGAATCTACGTCTTCGGAAAAGAAGTCTTCGACGCGATCAAGTCTACAATGAGGTCGGAGCGAGGAGAACTGGAAGTAACAGACTCCATCAACGCCTTGATGAGTAAGGGAATCGAGTTCGCTGCTGCTAGAATAGAGCAGAAAGACTGGACGGATATGGGTTGTCCTTGGGACGTTCTCGAAGCGAATAGACTCTGTTTGACTGCGCTTGAACCCAGTATTCTAGGCGAAATTGATAGCGGAGCAAGATTGGTGGGTCCTATCTTCGTAGGTAGAGAAGCAAAGGTTCTGTCAGGAGCGTATGTTGAAGGTCCTACATATATTGGAGAGAACTGTGAGATAGGGCCGAATTGCCTCATCCGACCTTACACAAGCCTGGGCAAGGATGTAAAGATAGGAAACGCTTGCGAAGTGAAGAATAGCATAGTTATGGACGGCACCAAGATACCTCACAATTCCTACATTGGAGATAGCATAATAGGTGAGAAGTGCAATTTTGGAGCTGGCACAATAGTCGCTAACCTGAGATTGGATGATGAGTCCGTGAAGATGATAGTCAAAGGTAGACTAGTCGATAGTGAAACCAAGAAGTTTGGCGTGATCGTGGGTGATCATGTTAGAACCGGGGTGAACGTTAGTTTGATGCCTGGGATCAAGATTGGAACTCGTAGTTGGATTGGACCAAACGTTACTGTTTACAGAGACCTGCCTTCAGGCGTTATCGTCACTCAGAAACAGGAGCTAGAACAACGCGAAATTGAGCGGTAGCCGCGTAGAGTAGATAACAGATTTCGATAAGGAAGAGTTCAAGAGAAAGTACCCGAATCTGGCGAGAGAGCTTGCGGAAGGAACTGCCAAGCTTCAGGTCGATAGTGTTCAAAGATCCGACAAGTTCCGGGGCTACATGCCAACGCCGATAGATTACTTGAGAAGATGCGACACAGAGGAGCAAGGAATTCGAACTGTTGAATACCTTGAAAGGAGAAAAGAGATAACGCCTGAATACGCTAAAGAATTGAGGAATCAACTCAAAGAAAAGGGAGTTAGAAGCTTCGGCCCCAAGAAAGAGGAAGACTACTACTTAAAGGAAGCTGGTTACTAGCCCCTCTTCTTCGCACTCACTATCGATATGACATCTCCATCTTTTAGTATGTAGTCTTCTCCTACACGCATCTTAGATCTCGCTTCGATAGAATAGATGAATCCTTCACCCAAGTCTGTATGAATCATGTAAGCGAGTTGTCGAGCCGTAGTACCGTAAGGCACTAGGTAAGCGTCAGGAAGAACCCGACCTTTGTGATCTGAAAGCTTCTCTACATCCTCAACAGGATAGACAGTTATCATTCGCAGTAGCTTGAAGAAGGCGAGATTAATCGAGTCTTGAATGCCTGTAGACCCCCATGGCATCAGAATCTTCTCCCTTATCTTCACTAATGCCTGCTCTTGCTCCTTTGTCAAAGCTTCAGGCTTCAAGATATTGAAATTGGAGTCCCCAGGTTTATAGTCGGTGATCCTTTTCTCAGCAGCTCTTCTCAAAGCCAGCTCAGCCTCTGCGCAGCACGGAACCACCGCGTATCCGAGTTTCTTCATACCCTCTACGTTCTCCTCCGCGAAAGGAAGGTCGATCTTGTTCGCAGCTATCACCATCGGTTTTGCGATAGCTCTTAACAGATGCAGGAGTCTGACCAAGTCATCGTCACTCCACGAGGTTGATTTCTCGGCATTCAGACGCGACTTTTGTATAGCTTCTAAGATGTGGTTTCTCTTAATGGTCAGTCCGCTCAATCTATCTTCCATGAGAAGCGCGAGATCTTCTCCAGCGCCCTCGGCTCGCCGTGCGATCTTGTCCCAGTCCTTCTTGACTATCTGGAAGAGCCACATGTCGATTTCATGTTCGAGGAACTTTACGTCCTCGATCGGGTCGTGCGTCCCTGGAGCGCATAGTTTCCCTTCGATATCTGTAGCGCCCGCGGCGTCAACTACATGAATCAAAGCATCAGCTCGCCTTATCTCATCTAGAAACTGGTTTCCAAGACCTCGACCTTGCCAAGCTCCTGGAACGAGTCCTGCGCAATCGATCAATTCTACAGGTATCAAACGGATGCCTTCTACGCAGGCTGAGTTCACCGGTTCATCCTTGACATCGAATTCTCTGCATACGCAGTGAGTCCGGACGTATCCGACGCCATGATTCGGCTTTATCGTTGTGAACGGGTAGCTCGCTATCGGAACTGAGACCAATGTGGCTGCGGAAAAGAGAGTTGATTTTCCTACGTTGGGTTTACCGACTACACCTACCATGTATCCCATGAAAGTTCCCAATTTGAATGAGTAGCGCCATGCTAATTACGCTTATCGCCCTTCAAATGTGCTGTCACTGTTAGCCCGATTGCAGAAATCTTCCGACATCGATTGCCGCTTTGCATCCTGAACCCGCGGCGGTTATCGCTTGTCTATATTTTGAGTCACAAACGTCTCCAGCTACGAATACCCCCTCCATGTTTGTCTCGGTCTCATTCTTTACTAGTACGAAGCCGTCCTCATCAAGTTCTATCTGTCCTTTGAATATGGCTGTATTGGGCTTGTATCCGACCGCGATGAAGACGCCATCACACTTTATTTCAGATATGTTCCCAGACTTCACATTCCTGAGTCTTAACCCTCGCACCTTCACTTCTCCCAATATCTCTTCCACTGTCGAGTTCCAGACAAACTCGATCTTTTTGTTCTCGAACGCTTTCTCTTGAAGGATCTTACTTGCTCTCAGGATTTCTCGTCTATGGACTAGTGATACCTTCTTCGCGAGCTTGGTGAGAAAGAGGGCTTCTTCCACAGCTGTGTCGCCGCCTCCAACAACTGCGACGCTTCTATCTTTGAAGAAGTATCCATCACACGCAGCGCAATAGGAGACTCCTTTACCTCGGAGTTTCGCTTCAGACTCCAGCCCCAACGTCTTGGCAATTGCGCCTGTGGCGATTATGATCGACTTGCCTTCGAAGGTTTGTTCTTGAACCGTGACCCTAAACGGTTTCTTTGAGAAGTCGACGCTCGTGGCCTCGCCGTTGATGAATTCTGCTCCCACGCGTTCTGCTTGAGCC
>CAZHMI010000101.1:0-5715 GCA_964533795.1 uncultured Candidatus Bathyarchaeia archaeon | reverse complement strand
CAAGAAAACAAAAGAAAAAAGTTGGAGGGGTTTTTAGACTGGAAGAGCTGCCTTAAGCTGCTCGAACTTGCTTAGGTAGTAGTCGTTGTTGTCCGGGAGATCGGGTGAGCTGAAGAATCTGCATCTCTTGGATCTGTCTTCCACAGAGCCCAATTCGCGTATGTTGCCTTTTGGATTCGGACTGCCAGATCTCGGTGCTTCTCCTGTCCAGAAGTGTCGGAAGTATATGTCTGGAACGAATAGACCTTGCTGAAGCCTGTAATCCAGTGCAGCGAACTCTGGGTGATCCGGCCACGCTTCCTTCATAATCTCATCGATTGGCAGGTATGTTCTCTTCCCTTCGTAGAACCATCCGTAGAACTCATCGCCCATCGTGTTTTTGACATCGTCGTGTCCCCACATCGGCGTTGGGTAACCTTGTTTGGTATAAGTCATTTGCATGTAGAGTTCTAAGCACCAGTTCATCAGCGCGTATGCGTCTTCGATTACGTCGGGGTTAGCGTACTTGGATATGTAGTGCGAGTTGTACCAGAATGATCCTCCATGCTCATAGTTGCTGTAGAATGCTGGCGTTCCGGCTTTTCTCGTATCGAAGACTATTGGGTTCCATGATTGAGAGAGCCATAGCTCTCGTGTAGATAGTAGATTCACAACATCGGCGTATTTCGACCAGAAGGTTCTGAATTGCCCGGTCTTGGCTATCGGAAGTAAATAGTCGAAAATCTTGTCGATCTCCTCTGGATCCATACTCGATATCGCCCCTGTGATCTTCATTTGACCCGTCGCGTCAAGCCAATTTCCTGTCTCTGTGAATACAGCGAAAGCTTCGTCGTACATTCCGACTTTGCCTTTCCATTCAGGTTTGAAATACTCATTGAATTCGAAGTCGGCTTCATAGCCTTTCGGCGGACCGTACGGCAGAAACTCTGGTAGATACGTGCCTGTGTCGAAGTTCCACATCAAAGGCACAGCGATCATCGTCTTGTTTACTTCTTCTTTCGATTTCCAAGTAAGCCTAGTAAATCTTTCAGCTTGCTCCGGACTGAAGTACTTCTCGGGACTTGTGAACAGAGGCACCGCTTTTTCGGGTACCCACCTAGGGATCTTTGACATTGGGAAAGATAAGAAAAGGCCCTCATCAACCAGAGGCCTATACCTTCCTGAACCCCCTACATCCCAGACTTTCGGGTTAGCAAGTTGCTTCTGAGAGAGCACCCAGAAGTCTTCGTAAGTCAGCTCTATCTCTTGACCGCGCTCTTCCTTCCATTTATCAGCGGCTTCCTGAGGAAGATAGAACGGGTAGCCTAAGTATCTTATCTTAGGCTTTACCTTTGGACGTGTTGCCTCATAAGCGTAGTACCCGCCAGCACCGATCGCCACAGCAGCAACAGCTACGCCAGCTCCGATCTTGAGGTAGTTTCTTCTCGAGACTTTTTCTTGAGACATCTTCTCACCTTTAAGAATTTTCTTCAAGTGTCAATTGAATATATAAGAGTTGGTATTTGCAGTTAGAAGCCCTCTATGAAGGGCACATCTGCTGAGAGTAGCTACTTCGCGGTTCTTGACATTATATATCCAACTAATATCAGTCCAACAAACGAAACGGACGCTATAACTGTGCCGGCTGCGTACCATTTAGGAGTTACAGGGTTTATCTGCATTTGGTTGAATATGTATGTTGCTAGAACACCTGTACCTTTCATAACGAAACTTGTTCTGACAAGCTCACTCCAAGACAGCACGAATCCAAGTACACCTGCAACAAGTATTTCCCACTTGATCAGGGGCATGGTTACTCTTCTGAAAACGCTGATAGGGCTTGCCTTTAAAACACTCGCGGCCTGCTCATACAGCATCAGATCAGGATCGAACCTAGCCATCATAAGAACCAAGCCGAATGGAACGGTGAATACCACATCCACTGCAACTGCGCTCCAGAACGTGAACTCAAGATCTAACTGCTTGTACATCACGACATGCCCTAGTCCCAGCGAGACGCCAGGAACTATGAAGCCAAGCAGTATCAGGTAGAAGAGGATGTCTCTACCCACGACTCTATGCCTTAGCGCCAAGCCAGTTGCGGTAACGATGAGGCATGTGACCGCTCCAACCGCAGTTGATACGAGCGCTGAGTTTTGAAGTGCTTGCCAAAAAGCCTTGTCGTAGAGGACGGAGATGTAGGAAATATATTCATAGCCTTTCGGCTTTGCTATGTACCAGTCCACTGTTAAACCTTCAACCGGAAAACTCACGTTTCCACCGGTCTTAAATGAGAGCAGTATCATGAACGCTATAGGAAGCCATATCAACACTATAATGAAGGCAAGATAAAGCCTTACTACAATTTCTCCTAGCTTCATAAGCATCACTCATAGATGAGTTTCTTTATGTCTACAACCTTCAGAAGAATGTACAATACCACGAGGGCTACCACTAACAGTATCGTTGAAAGAGCAGATGCATAAGGCCAGACGAAGTGCCCTGAATACCATGCGATCGAGAGCCCCATCGTCTGAAGCCCTCCAGCCCAAAGTCCAGGCGTAACGAAGTCACCGAGGATGCTGACAAAGACAAATATGAATCCGCAAACAACCCCAGGCAGTGAAAGTTTGAAAACTATATCGTAGAATACTCTCCAAGGCGGCGCTTTAAGAACTTTCGCGGCCGCGATTAGATCAGGATCTATCCTACCTAAAGCAAGGCTGATCGGAAACACCATAAACAAGACATAAGATTGAAGCCAAATAATCATTAGGGTGTACCGCGTGAACAAGAGTTCTGTAAGAGGTCTACTGGTGATTCTCGTTGACATCAAGATGTAGTTTACTATTCCAGATTCTCCAAGAATTGGAATCCAAGCTACCGTTCTAATAGTCCAATCGATCAGGAAAGGTACTGTCAGAAACCACAGAGTGTAATTCTTGACTATATTGCTCTTGATCTTGAAGTTCATGATATAGGCTACTGGGTATGCAAAGATAAAGACTACGAAGCATGTCAAGAACGCCATTCCAAATGTGTTTAGGAATATTGTTGGTGTTTGAGGCGACGTGAAGAACTTCACATAGTTCTCCAAAGTAAGAGCACCTTCAGCTGAGCCGGGAACGCTGGTCGTGGCATACGTGGAGAAACTCATTGAAACAATCATCGCCAAAGGAACGATAAGAAAGATTAGGCATGAGATAAGCCCTGGAAGCAACATAACGTAGTTTGTGATCTTGACCATTCAGGGTTCCCTTACTTACCGTATATCACTTCTTCTATGTTCAACCCTTCTATTACGCTTGGTTTCTCGATTAGCTTGGCGTCAGCAGGATTCCAGCCTATCGCATACGATTCACCGAGTTTCAGACCAGAAACCAGCTCAGGCGCTAAACTCGCCTTGACGGTAATTCCGTCTGCGATCTCGAAAAGGCATTCCACAGCGTCGCCGAAGTAATAGTATCCTGAGAACTTGGATTTGAATTGGTTCGCTAAAGACAATGCCTCATCATTGACCTTAATGAATTTCGGTCTTATGCAGTAGGCAAGCTTCTTTCCAACCATGTCTGGGCCTTCTTTCGAAGAAGATGCTTTCAATTCCCCCCATTCTGTCTTCACGAAGTAAGTATCGCCTTGACGTGATGTCACCTCGCCGGAGAAGAGGTTTATATCGCCGACAAACCTCGCTGCGAAGACTGTTGTTGGGTTCGAGTAGATTTGGTCTGGTTTGCCTATCTGCTCGATTACGCCGGTGTTCATAACCATCAAAGTGTCTGCTAGACTAAGCCCATGTTCTTGAACGTGGGTTGTAAGAACGAAAGTGTTACCAAGCTTCTTGTGCAGAGTTTTTAAATCCTCCATCAGTTTTCTCTGCAACATGTAGTCAACATGGCTTAACGGCTCATCTAGAAGCAATACTGAAGGCTTTATCACCAATGCTCTAGCGAGGGCGACTCTCTGCCTCTGCCCTCCGCTCAGTTCCAGCGGGCTTCTCTTCTCGAATCCCCCGAGCCCTACGAGTTCAAGCGACTCTTTCACTTCTCGCTGGATCTCGGACGAGTCCTTCCCTAACATCTTCAGACCAAAAGCTACATTATTGAATACGTTCATGTGCGGGAACAGTGCGTAGTTTTCAAGCATCAGTGAGACATCGCGTTTATGAGGAGGTACGTTCTTCATCTCGGTGCCTTTTATGAAAAGCTGTCCGTCATCGTAATCCAGTATTCCAGACATGACTTTTAGAAGCGTACTCTTCCCGCAGCCGCTAGGTCCTATTAGGACGAAGAAGTCTCCCTCATCGATCTCAAAAGTAACTTTGTTCAAGGCGAGAACGCTTTTTCCATACCATTTGACAAGATCCTTGGACGCAACGATCTTATCAGTCAATTCACACACGCCTCGATTGTATGAGAATTGCATTTTGTTTGGCGTTCCGTATTTAAGCCTATCGCGAATGGGTTCTGATAACTCCTTATCATTTTTCTATGCAACTGGATTTTATATAAGCTGAAAGTGGCTAGCAAGCCAAGAAGAGAAGTGGGGAAAAGAAGAATTTTGAGTCTAAGATTTCAAGCGCTCCTCTATTGGAACATAGTCCATGTCGAAGCCGAAATGTCTCGGACCGAGTGCTGCTATTCCTTCTTTCGTTCTCATGAGCTTGGGAGCCTTCGTAGCGAAAACAGCCACTTCTAAGCCTTCCTTCAACTTGTCATTGGTCGTCGGTTTCCCAGTCTTCAAGTCCACGCACGCGCATATCAAGTCTGGACTAGTAGCGACAACTTTTTCATCCTCCCATGCGATGTGGTTCTCATTCTTAAACCATATTTTGAATTCATGCCCTGCGTGCTCTTCGATTCCATCGATCACGTTTGTGCCGTACATAAAGCCTTCCTTGTCTTCCCAAGCGAACTGCTTTATCCTGCCCTTGAACAGTAGGTAGCCTTGCGTAGCCTCCAGTATCGCTTTCACCGGATCCTCGCCTTTCTCTTTTGCCACTCTGACGCTTTTTCCGATCTCTATCGCCCGAGAAATAGTGTTCGGAACTATGATCTGCTTCATCTTCTTTCCGCGAACTGGAAGCGCTGCACCACCGATAAGCCCGTACCCAGCCACACACACGTATCGCCCCACTCTTTCAAGTTGAGGGCAGTTGACAATCTCCTTGATCACAGTCTTATCCCCAAAACGGTCGAACAAGACGAATGGGGTCCAAGGAACACCTAGAAATCCTGCGGTTATCTGCTCCAGCTCAGGAACAGCTCTTCCAGCGTAGTCACCGTCAACAGCTGGAATCCCCAGCTTCGCTGCTATGCTTAGCGGTGCAGCTGTATTCAATCCCCCTGTCTCAACGGCCACCAGTGCCTTAACCTTAGCTCCAAGCTCTTTCTCCAAGGTTCTAGTGGCCATGACCGCGAGTTGATCAAACTCATATTTACCCCACTTCTTGAATAGCTCGAGAACTTCCCCTTTGAGCGGTGCGATCGATCCCATATAGAACGATGATGATGTCATCGCATTGCTCGGGACATCGTCGATATCAATAATTCTAATCTTTCTGCCAGCTTTCAAGTCATCGAGTAGGAATTGCAAGCCTTTGTCCGGGTCGCCTCCTCCTCCCGTGCCGAGCAAGGTTACCCCAAATATGAAGTCTTCTATGTCCTCTTTCCTCTTGAGAGTTCTCTTCATTTTACAAGACCTCATTATAAGTGGCTTAAAGGATTCTATTTATGCCTT
>CAZHMI010000100.1:3238-5989 GCA_964533795.1 uncultured Candidatus Bathyarchaeia archaeon | reverse complement strand
CATGAATACGTACCGAGCGACAAGGTTGAGTCTACTCTACAAGAGTTCACTGGGGAGATCTATCAGAAGCCACCCTTGAGAGCTTCAGTTAAGCGTGAGATCAGGAAGAGAAGGATCTACGGTATCGATGTCCTCGAGATCGATGGGAGACGTGTACTCTTCAAAGTCGGATGTCAAGCCGGAACATACATCAGGAAGCTTGTATCAGATGTAGGCGAGGTCTTGGGAACAGGAGCTCACATGAGTGAACTTCGAAGAACGAGAGCTGGTCCATTCACCGAGGAGAAGAACCTCTATACGCTATACGATGTGCTGAACGCATACGCCTCATTCAAAGAGACAAACGACGAAACTCTGCTTAGAGAGATCATAAAGCCGATGGAGGAAGCCTTCGAGTATATTCCGAAAATCTATGTAAGGGATTCTGCTGTAGCCGCGATCTGCCACGGCGCCGACCTCGCCATACCCGGAATAGTCAAACTTGACTCGCATATCGCTGAGAAAGCTCCGGTTGCCATATTTACATTGAAAGGCGAGGTCGTAGCTTTAGCGAAGGCACTACTGTCCACGGAGCAGGCAATGGACCAGGAGAAAGGTCTAGCCGCGAAAACGGTTCGAGTGATAATGCCGGCTGAAACATATCCTAGAATGTGGAAAAGCAAAGACTCAAAACCTCTATAACAAACCTTTGAAACCTTATCTTCTGGCTGCCGGGATTCCCGAGCCTGGTACGGGGCAGATCGAGACGGAACAAGCCTAAGCCTGGAGATGAAAGGGCTCGAGAGCCTGTGGTCCTCACGGGCCGCGTGGGTTCAAATCCCACTCCCGGCGCCAAACCTCATTCTCAAATCTTCTTCGATGTTCCATAGCGAACCCGCCAAAAAGCATGCCATCCCAAAAGTCACTTGAAAGCTCGGCTAAGAGATAAGAGCGACATAGCGAATTAACAATCTACCAAGCTCCGAAACAAGCCGAGGGGGTGATTGAGAAATTGGTTTCGAAAGGAGACAAATTCAAGTGCGAGGAATGCGGTGTCGTAGTTTTCGTTAGCGATCCTTGTGGATGCGCGCCGTGCGATCTTGTGTGCTGCGGAGTACCGATGAAGCCTATGAAGGCTGTGAAGAAGAAAAAGTAGTGCCTAGAACCCTAGCTACAGCCGCGACTGCTCAAGGTTCTCCTACCCGCCCTCATCTTTCACTCCATTAATTGAGCCGCATTCCTTGCGGCAGCTCGAACGAAGTTTATGCACTTCTCAAGTCTAACTGCCTTGATCATCTTTCTTCCTTCTGGAGTTGTGAGGTCGAGCTTGATTAAGTCGTAACAGTGGACGCTACCGAATTCCTTCTCGAATCTCTCTAAGAGTTCTAACGCCTTTTCAGATGATTCGTCTCTAGTCCTCGTGTCTTCCGCTTTAGATCGACCAAGTTTCAGCCCGATGGCGATGACCGCTCCTGTGAGGGCACCGCATACCGATCCTCTCCTACCGATTCCGCCGCCAAATGGTGTTGCAATCTTAGGGATCGATTCACTTCTTACGCCGATCGATTCAGCCAAACTCATCAAAACGGATTCGGCGCAGTTGAATTCGGCTTCGAAGTGCTTGGCGGCTCTTTCTGAGATTGTTTTGAGTTTAGCCTCACTCAAACAAATCCTCTCCTCAAATTTTCCAGTTTGATCGTTTCAATTTAATATAGACCTTCCTTAGTCGCTCTGGGAGTAGCTTTTGAGGTCACGACTTTCGTGGTGAGCTTCGAGATCAGTCAGCACTGACTGTTTTTGCTGGATAGGCGCAGAACTTGACGATTGGGCATGTAGGGCAGAGCGGCTTTCTGGCTATACAGATTGTCCTTCCGAATTTGATTAGAGCTAAGTGAGTTGTTCCTCTCTTCTCAGAGCCTACAAGGCTCTCGAGGGCTTTTCTAATCTTTTCATACTCTGCCTTTTCATCTACGACGCCTATCCTCTTCGCTATCCTAGCGATGTGAGTGTCGATTGGAAGAACACCTCTGCCAGCTACGAACGCCAAGAGGACATCGGCAGTCTTGAAGCCGACGCCAGGAAGTTCCAGCAGCTTCATTCGAGCTTCGGCTTCAGGCAACTTGAGAACATCATCCAGCTTCCCATCATGCTTTTCCAAGAGAATCCGGGCGATCTTCCTTATCCTAGGAGCTTTCATATTGTAAAGTCCAGCGGGGCGAATGCACTCAGCAATATCTCTCTCTTTCGCCCTCGCTAAGACCTCTGGCTGAATCTTGAACCTCTTCTTCAATCTCTTGAACGCCAGCATCGAATTCCTGTCATTTGTATTCTGTGATAGAACTGTTCCAACCAGAACCTCGAAAGAATCCATCCCCCTTGACCAAGGTTTGATGCGGTACAACTTTTCGACTATGGCCAGAGCTTTCGAAAGCTCAGATCGTCTCTTGGCCGGAATCTGAGAGGTTGCTGCGGAGGTGTCTCTCAAGTAGATCTCCTCCTTCGAAAAAAGCAGTGAACTGAGTGGAAAGTTTCGATTTTGAAGAGGAATAGCCTCCTACTGGTAAATCGCTTTATTACCTCTTTTCAACTACTCATCGTTAAAGGGTTTGCTTCTGACGCCGCTCCGGAGAACATCAAGTTGAGTCCGAGCTTCCTCAGTAAAACGGTAAGATGTTCTTTCAACTCTGGGATCAAACTTCCTCGTGAGTTATCTGGCGAATCTCGAAATCCGCCAACTTGGGGTCATCCTTCTAACATAATTGATTCTGAATT
>CAZHMI010000100.1:0-3138 GCA_964533795.1 uncultured Candidatus Bathyarchaeia archaeon | reverse complement strand
GGGTCATCCTTCTAACATAATTGATTCTGAATTTGCGGTGGACTCGTTGTCACGAAGACTTCCACTCGTCGGTAACATTCGGGTAATATACAAGATAACCCAAATGGTTCGTGAACCACTTGTCGAAGATACTCACGATGAAAGAGCTGGAGCGCTGGATGGCGAGGCTTACTCGCGTCTTGGTGGAGCGGCTGACGGAAGAGTTCGCTAAAGTTGGAGATTGAAAAGATGGGAGACTGGTGGGATGGTTTGTATGAGTGAAAGTGAATCCTTCTATCGTGACGCTAGCGGATACTGGCGATTGAGGAGCAGAAGAAAGATGATGAAGAGACTGAGTTGAAATTAATGCAGAGGCAGACAATACTTCAGAGGCTTTCGTCAACAGATAGAAGCCTCTTGATCTTGAAGACTGAGCTTGTGAAACTCTTCAACACAATGATCCGGCTGGAAGAATCTCTAGCCAAAATTGAAGAATGCGATGAAACAAAGACCCTAGTTCTAGCAAGGTTCGAGGATTCGTATAAAACCCTGAAAAGCTTCATAGATCAGTATGAGAAGAAGCAGACGTCCTCATTGTGAAGCTGCCGAAGCTTCTTTCTTCTTCTCAACACGGTTCTTATTACGAGAAACCTTAAATAACTTTACCTGTTCTCCGTAGTTAGCACATGTACGGTGGACGCTTCATGTCACGTGAGTTCAGGCATATAGTCAGGTTGGGTGGAACTGATCTAGACGGGACCAAGAAGTTGATCTACGGTCTCACGAAGATCAGAGGCGTCGGCGTAAGCCTAGCAAACGCTATCGCAAAGGCTGCTGAACTTAAGGCTGAGATGAGGATTGGAAACCTGACAGAGGCTGAAGTGGAGAAGATAGAGGATATCGTTGCTGACCCTACGAAATATGGGATACCTCCGAGGCTTGTGAACAGGAGGAAGGATTTGGAATCTGGGCGAGACATACATTTGGTCGGTCCAGACTTAGCTTTGAGGGTTAAGTCCGATATAGATTTCATGAAAGACCTTCGAACATGGAAAGGTATACGCCATTCGCTGGGGTTGAAGGTTAGAGGTCAAAGGACTAGGACGACAGGAAGAATGGGGAAGGCTGTCGGTGTCAGAAAGAAACTTCTGATAGCGGCTGCGAGGGCTGCGGCGCGGGAGAAGGAGGAGAAGTAGTTTAGGGTGAACTCGGTTGGGCGATCCTAAGAAGAACCGAAAGAAGTACGAGACGCCTAGACATCCTTGGCGGAAAGATCAGATAGATGTTGAATTGAGATTGATAGGTGAGTATGGGCTGAGGAACAAGCGTGAACTTTGGCGATACAAGACGATGCTTTCTCAGATTAGAGGTATCGCTAGATCGTTGTTGGCTAAGAGCGAATCAGAAAGAGTGAAAGCTGAGAAAGAATACCTGCTGAAACTGAGCAGGATAGGAGTTCTCCCGGAGGAGACATCCATAGACGACGTCCTCGACCTTGATATTAAAGGTCTACTTGAAAGAAGGCTGCAAACCGTAGTCTTCCGGGCAGGGCTCTCGAAGTCAATCCATCAAGCTCGACAACTCATTTCTCACGGTCATATCGCGATTGGAAACAGAGTGGTCGCCGTTCCAAGCTACCTCGTCCAGAAGACTGAAGAGTCTGCCATAAAGTATAGTCCATACAGTGCTTTGAGTAGAGCCGACCATCCTGCTAGGAAAGCGCCGGCCGCAAGAGCCGCTAGAGCCGCTAAGGGAGCAAAGGCTGAAAGAGCGGCTGAAGAGGTTGAGGAAGAGGCTTTAGCCTAAACTAGGCACTCCAGATCAGCTTTTCCCGTCTTGGCTATCAAGCCCTTGCCGTTGGCGAATAGCTCTATATTCTGTCGCAATTAATATTCTGAGGTTGGTGGAAGAAGGATTAATGGATGTTAGTACTCTGCTCAGCTATATTCCATACATCCTCATTGTAAGCGGAATATGTTCACTATCATGGCTCTTCAGCAGAATCTCTCGAAGTCTAGGCTCACTCGTATCCTTCATCGGTTTTCTAGCAGGGATCGTTGCCTTGGCGACAGCTGTATTGTCGTTCCTCAAGAGCGCGTCAGACATCGTCACGCTTGCGCTACTTGTGACTGTCGGGCTCTCTCTTTTCTTGAAGCCTCTGAAGAACGTTCGTTGGGCCGCCGTGGTAGGGCTCGTCTCTGGCATAGTCGTACTGTACTACGCGAACGCATACTTTGGACAGTTAGGTACAGCAGTTATGCTTGTCATCTTCATAGTCGTAGCATTACCGGTCTATCTCATGTTCAAATTCGCTGAGGATATCTTGCACTCTGTAGGAAGTCTCCTCTCTTACCCTGCTGTTTCGGTTCCGATAGGTCTCCTATGTCTGGCTCAAGGAACACTGCTTCTCATCGGTGGAGATCTGCTTCGGTTTGTATCGCAATACGTGAAGCTCTAACCGGTCTATCTTACTCTTTTCCATGAGAGAAAGAAGAATACGACTGCCACTATCGTTAGAATCACTGCGAAAGCTATTGCCCAGACCGAGTATTGCCCATAACCGAAGACAATAGGGATCGGACCGATCAGAAAGATTCCGCCTCCACTCATATTCGATCTTGGAGAGAGAAGTGAAGCCGCCATAATTAGCATGATTCCTATGAAGATCACGAAGAATCCGATCATGAACACTTTGAACGCGAGCGGCGTGCCTTCCGCTTCTTCAAATGCGCCAATACGCAATTCAGGACGCTTTGTCGATGCGCGTTCATAGCATTCCGTGCAAAGCCAACTTGGAACATAGAAACAGTCGTCACAGATCGCCCTTCCGCACTCACGGCAAACATACATCGCACCCTTTCTCCGGCAAACCTCGCAATCTTTAGATGGCATCCAAACCCTCCTATTTGAACAAGATCCAAGGAACCACAGTAATAGCCACGAGGATCGCGGTGAGTACAATCGCTAGAATCAGTACGATCTTCATCGACTCTCTATCGGTTCCGAAGACAATTGGGATAGGCCCAACCAAGATCGCGCCTCCCCCCTTCATCTTGCCGCCAGCTTTCCCACCTCGAATAGCCATCAAAAATACTGCGATAAGGGTTATGGCAAATCCTAGGAAGACGATTATGAAGCCCAAGTTGACCAATTCTTGAG
>CAZHMI010000099.1:0-6052 GCA_964533795.1 uncultured Candidatus Bathyarchaeia archaeon | reverse complement strand
CCTTAAAAGTGCTTTACACCGGCGATATCGACAGTTTCAAGAGAGCAGTAAGATCTGCCGGAATACCTGTTCTAGTCTTGGGCGGAGCCAAAGCCAAGACCGTAAGAGATTCCTTGGAAATAGCTAAGGAAGCCCTTGACGCTGGAGCCGTCGGGGTCGTCTTTGGCCGCCAAGTGGTTCAAGCAGAGGATCCCAGCAAGTTTGTTAGAGCGGTTAGAGCGGTAGTGCACGAAGGCAAGAGTGCAATTGAAGCCGCTGGAGGGTTAGTAACGGGGCCTGTCCGTCTGAAAGTAGTTGCTGATAACTGTACAAACTGTAGATTGTGCGAAGCCATCTGCACATTCAGCCATGACGGCTTCTTCTCCCCATCACGTGCGCGACTACGTGTCGATGTGGTCTCTGTTGGCAGGTTCATACCGTATCCCTGCACTCTTTGCGGGCACTGTGTCAAGTCCTGTCCGGTGGGCGCATTGATCTTCAATCCGACATTAGGCTACGTCGAGCTCATTGAAGAGAAGTGTAATGGTTGCAGGGATTGCGTCTCGGCTTGCCCCTTCCATATCGTAGGATTTGACGAGAATATGAATAAGCCGTTCATCTGCGATATGTGCAAAGGCTCGCCGAAATGCGCCGAATGGTGTCAGCCCGTAGCTCTGAAGGCGGTCCCTTACGTCAAAAGGTGATTCCCTATGGAGAACGCAAACAGAGGCTACATGGGCAAGATCCTCGAAATCAATCTTGATGACAAGTCTCACAGGGTTGAACCGTTGGACGAAAAGATCGCATTCTTACTCCTCGGTGGGAAGGGTTTAGGGATATGGCTTCTCTACAAATCTATTCGCTCGCATGTCGATCCTTTGTCATCAGAAAACCCCGTAATCTTCGCGACGGGTCCTCTAACGGGGACTCTAGCGCCGAATAGCAGATTTTGTGTGGTATCGAAGAGCCCCGCAACGGGGACGGTTAATGATAGCTATTCCGGCGGATTCTTCGGGCCAGAGTTGAAGTTTGCAGGATATGACGCGCTGGTCATTCGAGGTGGGTGCGACAGCCCCACGGTCTTGGTGATTGATGACGGTGAAGTCAGATTTGAATCAGCCGAGAAAATTTGGGGAAAGTCAACTCTTGATACAGAGTACGCCTTGAAGATGAAGCTTGGAAAGGACTTTAAGATAGTTGAAATCGGCCCAGCGGGCGAAAGATGCTCACCTATAGCCGGCGTCTTCTCGGAAGGGAGATGTGCTGGGAGAGGCGGAATAGGGGCAGTGATGGGTTCAAAGAGATTGAAAGCAGTAGCTGTGAGAGGCAAGCACCCTGTAACAGTATACGACCCCGAGAATTTCGAGAAAATGACTTGGGTAGCCTACCGAGCGCTGAGAATGAATGAAGTTACTGTCAGGAGCTTGCCTGAATACGGCACTTCCAACATTCTTCTAACGATAAATGAAACTGGCGCGTTACCTACAAGGAATTTTCAAACGGGAAGATTTGACGGAGCGGACAAGATATCCGGTGAGGCCTTCAGGGAAAGGCTGTGGAAGAAGGACTTCGCGTGCAGTATGGGTTGTACAATCAAATGCAGTAAGATAGCGTTCCTCAAGAACAAAGTTTACGAAGGGACCGCGATCGACGGCCCTGATTACGAGACGGTCTTCTCTCTAGGGTCGAATTGCGTGGTTGATAATGTCGAGGCTATCTCGTACGCGAATTATCTTTGTGATCTTTACGGTATCGACACAATTAGCACAGGTAACATCATCGGTTTTGTAATGGAGCTTTACGAAAAAGGCATAGTTACTAGAGAAGAATTGGACGGGATCGATGCGACTTGGGGAAGCTCGGAAGCGCTGGTCAATCTGGTGAGAAGAATTGGTGAAGGTGAAAGCATAGGCGCTCTTCTTCAATTGGGCGTGAAGAAGCTAAGTGAGAAGTATAAGGGAAGTGAGAACTTCGCTATGCATGTCAAAGGTCTTGAGATGCCTGCATATGAGCCTCGAGCTGCGCAAGGAATGGGTTTGTGTTACGCTGTTTCGGAGCGAGGAGCCTGCCACCTTAGGGCGTATACCGCGGGCGCTGAACTGCTTGGTTATAGCGGCGGCGCTGATCCTCGAACATATGACAGAGCGAAAGTCCAGTTAGCTATTGATCGTCAAGATGAGAAAGCTGTTGTCGATTCTTCAGTGCTATGCTTTTTCACATTGTTCGGTATGAAATTGAAGGAGCTTTACCAGATGATCGTTCCTTGCACAGGCTTCAACTACAAAGATGTGTCAGAGCTGAAGAGATTGGGAGCAAGAGTGATAACGCTTGCGAGGTTGTTCAACACTCGCGAAGGTTTCGGAAGAAGAGATGACACGTTGCCCAAGAGGTCTCTTGCGGAACCGCTTAGAGAAGGTCCTTCTGCAGGACAAGTCGTTCATCTTGATCAAATGTTAAACGACTACTATGAGCTGAGAGGATGGAACTCGAATGGAGAACCTACAGAGGAAACCGTAAGGGACCTTGGGTTAGATAGAATCCTGTGAGAGGTTTTCCGCTTCAATGTTTTGCGTGAAGAAAAGAACGATGACAAAACCTGAACGTCGAGATTCAAGATATTCTATTCGATGAAAGTTCTAACTGAGTTAAAGAGAGCTTCATCAACGGTTTTGAGCTTTGCCACAGCCTCCTCCAATTTGACAGGCACAATTCTCGTGCCTTGAAGACTGACCATCATGTCGAACCTACCTTCTTTCACTAGATCTACGGCCGCGAGTCCAAAACGGGTCGCTAGGATCCTATCAAAAGCAGAGGGAGAGCCTCCTCTGACGACATGCCCAAGCGTAACGGATCTCGTCTCTAATCCAGTTCGTTTCTCAATCTCATCCGCTAGGAATTCTCCTACTCCACCAAGTCTGACATGACCGAACTCGTCAACCTTAGACCCTCCAGATACAGCTCCTGGTGAAGCCTTGACGGTTGCGCCTTCAGCCACGACTACGACAGCAGACCGCTTACCGGCAAAATGTATCTTCACTTTCTCGCAAACCTCTTCAAGATCGAAGGGATGTTCCGGAATGAGAATCAAGTCGGCTCCAGCTGCCAAGCCCGCTTCGATAGCTATCCATCCTGTGTGTCTACCCATTACCTCGACGACTATCACTCGATCATGAGAAGCCGCCGTAGTTCGGATTCGATCTATCATCTCCATGGCGACGTTGACTGCTGAATCGAAGCCGAAGGTGACATCTGTCGAAGAGAGATCATTATCGATAGTCTTCGGCACTCCAACAACTTTCAAACCCTTCGCAACCAGCTTGTGAGCAGCACCTAGCGTATCCTCACCTCCTATTGCTATCAAGGCATCTATGCCAAGCTTCTTTGCATTCGCAAGAACCTTCTCAACGTCGGCGGGATTCTTTAGAGGGTTAGTTCTAGAGGTCTTTAGAATGGTTCCTCCGACATCGAGGGTTTCACGAACATCATTGTAAGACAACGGCACAGCATCTGCGTTAATCAGACCTGCCCAACCGTACCTAATCCCTATTACTTGGAAGCCATAATCCTCCGCTCGCTTCACGACTGCTCGTATTACAGCGTTCAAACCCGCGCAGTCTCCTCCACCCGTAAGGACACCTATCTTCATTCCGAATCCTCTCTTACAATTGTAATCATACGTGAAAGCAACTATCCTACGCCTATTGCCTTCGTAACTTTCTAGCCGATGCCTTGAGGGCTTCTATAGCTGGCATCGGCTTGCCCATAATGAACCTTTCCAATGCGCCACCTGCAGTGCTGACATAGGACATCTTGTTAAGCAGCCCTACTTGTTCTAGGGCAGCGGTAGTATGGCCTCCACCAGCAACTGAGAACGGCTTGCTACATACTATGGCTTTCATGATCGATGATGTTCCCTTCAAGAATTGGGGTCTCTCGTAGATGCCTGCGGGGCCGCTTATGAAAACGGTTTTGGCCTTCGAGATGACTTCACGAAAACGTTCGATAGAGTTTGTTCCGATGTCGCAAATTGGGTGGTCCGTGGGAAGCTTGTCTATTGCGATCTCAAATCTTTTGCCGTCTTTGTCGATTGCGAAGTCTTCGGGTAAGAGAATTCTCTCATTGTACTTGTCGAGAACGCTTTTGGCTTCTCGGTAGAGTTCTGGAGTGCCTTCTTTCTCCAGCACCTTCTCATTTGGAGGCCCTAAGTTTGCCCCTTTCGCTTTTAGGAAGGCTTGTGCTGTCAGGCCGACAAGAATCACTTGGTCTGCTTCCCCCTTCTCTAGTACGTTGTCCACGACCTTAATTGAGTCTGCGAATTTGGCTCCGCCGAATATGAATATTGACGGTTTAACTGGGCTGACGAGTTTGCTCAAACTCGTTATTTCTGACTCCATTAATCTGCCAGCTGCTGATGGCATTACTTCCGTGAAGCCGACCAGTGAACACTGGGATCTGTGGGCAGCTGAGAATGCATCGTTGACAAAGACATCTCCAAGAGGAGCCAGGTTGCGAATACAGGTTGTCTCTGAATGCTCCAATGCGGTTTTCTCTTTCATCTCATCCGGGTTGAACCGCTGGTTCTCAAGCATCAGGATCTCGCCGTTCTTTAGGCTTCTTATCGCTTCTTGAGCTCTTTCTCCGCAGACATCAGGAACAAACTTTACGCTTATCCCTAGTACTTCTCCTAGCTTTTGGGAGTGTTCTTCGAGTGAGACGAAGTCCCAGTCGCCTGGTCTTCCTTGGTGGGCCAATACGACAACTCTTGCTTCCTTCTCGGACAGTTCCTTTATGGTAGGAGAGGCAGCCCGTATCCTGGAGATATCAGTGATCTTCCTTGTCTTTTCGTCGAGAGGGCAGTTTATGTCCACTCTCAGGAAGACCGTTTTGCCTTTGAAATCAAGGTCGTCTAATGTCAGAAACTCCTTCGTCATCTTGCTTCCTTTCTCGCCATGAGCTTGAGCAAGTCGACTAGTCTACAGGAGAAGCCCCATTCGTTATCATACCAAGAGAGCACTTTGACAAGTTTTCCTCTTTCTCCGATCACATTCGTACTCAATCCGTCTACGATCGAGGAATGCGGGTTGCCGATTACGTCAACTGAGACTATGGGGTCTTCCGTGTATTGTAAGATTCCTTTCAGACTCGTTTCTGACGATTCTCTTAGTACCGTGTTGAGCTCTTCTTTGGTCACTTCCTTCTTCAACAAAGCGACGAAATCATTTATCGACCCGTCTGGCACGGGTATTCTCAAAGCAAGGCCGTCAAGCTTTCCTTTCAACTCGGGAATGACTTCAGCCACTGCCTTCGCGGCGCCAGTGGTCGTAGGGATTATTGATAGACTTGCCGCTCTGGCTCTCCTAAGATCTCTGTGAGGAAGATCTAGAAGTCTTTGATCATTTGTGTAAGCGTGGCAAGCTGTCATGAACCCTTGTTCTATGCCGAATCTCTCATTCAGCAGCTTTACAATTGGAGCCAAACAGTTAGTTGTGCAAGAAGCCATGGAGATTATGTTGTGCTTTTTCGCATCGTAGACATTCTCGTTGACTCCGAGAACGATGGTTACATCAGGATTCTTCGCTGGGGCTGAAACAACGACCTTCCTCGCTCCAGCGGCCAAATGCTTCGAAGCGCCGTCTCTATCCGTGAATAAGCCGGTTGACTCCAAAACGTATTCTACGTTCATTGACTTCCAAGGAAGTTTAGCTGGGTCTTTTTCCGCCAAGACTTTTATTTCCTTCCCCCTCACGGTCATCGAAGATTCTTTGGCCTTCACGTCCTCACCGAGAACACGGAAGACTGAGTCGTATTTTAGAAGATGAACCAAGGTTTTTGAATCGGTGATGTCGTTCACCGCAACTACTTCGAACTCTCTCTTAAATTCTCTGTCGTTCAAGGCTGCTCTGAAGAAGAGCCTTCCGATTCTTCCGAATCCGTTTATCGCAATTTTTACCGTCATTTAGATTCACGCTTCAATTAACAGCATTTTGAGAAACTTATAAGCGTTTTCAGAGGCGCTACAGCTCTGTCAAGTTAAGGGCTTCCTGATCTTGGTCGCTATGATCTGGAGCGTTGT
>CAZHMI010000098.1:0-6065 GCA_964533795.1 uncultured Candidatus Bathyarchaeia archaeon | reverse complement strand
GTCCGATGCGAATTCTTATATAGCCTCATCTTGTTTAACACCGTTAACGGCCGTGAGTGCGTTGAAGCCACCTTGTCTAATCCTTGTTTCTCAAATTCTGCCTGCTATGCGCGCCATCATATCAAGAGAAATGATCGAGAGAAATGGGCTGGGACCGGGTGAAGTGGCGGCTAGGATGGGCGTCACTCCCGCAGCCGTGACCCAGTACCTCAAAGGAGTTAGGGGAAGCGACTATGCCAGTATGGTCAACAAATCGACGAGAGCTAGAGAGATCCTCTCGGAACTAGCATATGAATTAGCTAGAGAAGAGACCGATATGGTGATTGTACTACGCAAGTTGTGCGAGGCATGCAACTGTATTAGGAGCGAACGACTGATCTGCGGAATGTGTGAGAATTCGTTGCCTAGGCTTGACAGTAGAAAATGCGATCTATGTCTGACATGAAAAACATCACTCTAATTTTCTGTGCTGATCGCCAAGTCTTTGACATTGAAAATTTGCCGTTCTCTCATCGAGGTTAAATAGCGGTGGCTAATTACCTTCGAAACAGACTTTACGCCGTTCTCCGCAAACGGGAGCGACTGGATCCAAAATGCGCAAACCTGACAGTAAAACGACATTCCCCAACACTACCTCGCTAATAGCCTTGATCTTCCTACTCGACGGATACAGAATAAACAGGTTCGAGAATCCCGCCTCGGTTGAAAAAGCGATTCAGAAGGGAGATCTAGGTAAAGAGATGGCTCGGAAATGGAAGGAAATCCGGTTGAACTTGGATAGAATGGCGAGTCTGCCTGCTTCAATTCCTGGAGTTGTAATGCTTACCAAAATCCGTATATTATCTCGCTTTCTGGCTTCAACCTACGCTTCCGTTGCATTGGTACTTGTTGTGGCTAGATTTGTGCTAAGGTTGCCATACGGGCAGTTAGGGGAGTGGTTCGTAATATCTACAGTCGTAGTCGTACCTACATCATGGCTGACTGCACAGCTGGCAAACTATAGAATAGCGAAAAAAGTTGAGGAATTCTTTGAAAAGAATCCGAAGAATCTTGAGGACATTCGTTCAGACCTCAAAAGAACTGTGCAGAGCCTCCTGTATACCCTCTTCCACCAGATCAGACGCACAGGTCAAGATCCCAAGAAACTCGCTTTTAAGATGCACAATACTGACTATGAAGGTATAGAAGTGGTACAGGGAAGTCGGTTCCTTCAAACCCACAACCTGAAAGTGCACGCCGCAGAATATGATCTTGATTGGCGCCGGGAGTGGGATTTGAACCCACGAGACCCGTAAGGGTCATCGGCTGTCTGCGCTTAATCGATAGCAAGCCGACGCCATACCTGGCTTGGCTATCCCGGCTTATTCATCCAGCTAACACTTGATGAAACGCTTTCAAAAAGGTTTCTTCAAAGATAGATAGTGTCGTGTTTATTTATGGACCCATGTACCACACAACGAGAATCTCCTGAGGATTTGTATCCAGCTTAAATACCTCAGAAAGTTGAAACGTTTTGAAATCAAATTCAGAAAAGAAAAAGAGGGTAAGTTTCCAGTTTACTGTTTTCCAAGCTTCTGAGCGTACTTCGCTAACTCGGGGTGTATCAACTTGCCTTCACGCATGATCTCTTCGCCGTCAAGCCAAACTGAAGAGTTTAGGCAGATTCCGTCTGCATGTGAACTCGCTGATCCCGCGGTGCCTTTGAACATTGGACCTTGGTTGCCTAAGCCCCATTCCGTTGCTCCCCAAACCCGTTCGTCTTCTAAGCATACGCCTGTCAGTTTCGCTCCTGGATTGAACCCATAGCACAAGTGAGCCATATTGTACATGTTCGGATCCCTGAAGTTCTCCAGCCATCTCTCAACGACTTTCGCTTCTCTACCACCTTTGACCGCAGCTATCTTCCCTTTCTTGACCTCCAGTGTCACAGGTTCACGTAGAACTCCTAAGTCAGCGATTCCTCCGCCCGAGAAGGATCCATCAAAGACTATGGTTCCATTGATCGTATGCTCGAAAGGCACCCACAAGATTTGGCCAGTCAAGAAGTGTGCTCCAGGTGTGTCTGCGACACCAGTCTCACAAAGCACAGGTCTCTTCGGATCGTTCTCAAAGCCTATGTCCGTGCCCGCCGGAGTGGTTATCCTCATCTTCTTTGCTTTGTGCGTCATGTCTGAAACCTTCTTCATGAACTCGACGAGGATAGGGAAATTGATCTTGCCGATGCATCGAACCATCATAGGCGCATCCATTCCGACTAGGCAGAGATATCGCGTTCTCCCCCCAGGCTTCATGGCTTCATCCCAAGGTGTCGAATACAGAAGCCACGCGTAGTTGAACTCAACCCAAGCATCGCAGTTCGGGATCGCGACTTTAACTGGATCCGGAAGATATGGGTCCGCGACCTTGCCGTATCCAGGTGGAGTCGAATGGAGCATCACAGCAACCTTGGCGTCAACTGCTTGTGCTGCTCTAGCTGTAGCTTCCACTGTTCTCCAGTCTGATTCAGTATCCGCTGTGATGAGAAAGCTTTCGCCAGCTTTTAGCTTCAGAAGCTGTCTGACAACAACGTCAGCGGCCTTTGCCAATTCAAACTCGAGATAATCGGGCATAAAACGCTCCTCCATTTTCGCCCTGATCAGGGCTTTCTATCTCAAATCGTATATAACATTTCACATGATCGGTCGTTAGAAATGATTGAAAGTTGAGTTACGCAATGTCTCTTTCAAAACTTTAATGTTCGATTATTCAGCTAATCTTTTCGGCTTGATACAAATGGAGAATGACGGAATGCTGCAGTCTGCAATAAGTCGTAGCAAAGATGAACTTGTTGAGTTCTGTAGGCAACTCATTAGAACCCCCAGCCCGTCTGGGAGCGAGGGGAAGATAGCGAAGCTCATTGCGAGCAAGATGCGAGATCTTCACTATGATTCTGTTGAAGTCGATGATTTCGGAAATGTTATCGCGACAATTGAGGGATCATCAAGAGGTCGAACCGTAATCTTCGACGGACATATGGATACGGTTGATCCTGGAGACCCGAAAAACTGGCTCGTGGACCCTTATGGCGGAGAGATCATCAATGGCAGTATCTGCGGGAGAGGAGCTTGTGACATGAAAGGAGGACTAGCGTCAATGATATTTGCTGGAGCAATCGTGAAGCGAACTGGAGGACTGAAGGGCAAACTCACTATCGCCTGCGTAGTCCACGAGGAGCCTTGTGAAGGTTTCGGAATTAGAAAAGTCATAGAGAAGGTAGGTCAACCGGACTATATTGTTCTTGGGGAGGCAACGAACCTCGATCTTGCGGTGGGACATAGGGGAAGAGCAGAGATCGAGATTGAGACTCACGGTCGAACTGCCCATGGAAGCATGCCAAATAGAGGGGTTAATGCTATACACATGATGCTGCCAGTTATAGAGAGAATAATGGAGAATGCTCCCAATCTGCCGAGGCATCGGTTTCTCGGAAAAGCGACTGCTTCAATCAACAGGGTATCCTGCAGCCCAGATCAAAGCGCGGTAGTGCCTGATAAGTGCCGAATAACAGTTGATAGAAGAACTGTACCTACTGAAACCAAAGAATCGCTAATAGCTGAATGTAAACGTTACTTGGAGCATGCCAAGGCTAAAGGCGAAGTTCGAATCCCAGAGACAAGGTTGAATTGTTACACAGGAAAGAGTGAAAGAGTTGAACTGTACTTTCCAGCTTGGGTCCTCGATAGGGAGGAGGAAGTGATACGCAAAGCCAGAACAGCTCTAAAATCAGTTCTGAAACGCTTTCCGAAACTCACAAAATGGCAATTTAGTACCGATGGAAATTACACCGCCGGATTGAGAGGGATTCCGACTATCGGATTCGGACCCGGAGACGAACGTTTCGCCCATACACCGAACGATCATGTTCTTATCAACGATCTAGTATTGGCCACTAAATGCTACTGCGCACTCGCTATATCTTTATGCGCCTAAAAAGAAAAAAGGAAAAGGATGTTGTTATTGCTTTCCTAATTCATGCGCGAGTTTTGCAAGTTCTTTATCGACTAACTTCCCTTCATCCATTACTTGGACTCCGTCAAGCCAGACAGAGGAGTTTAAGCAGATTCCGTCTGCATGTGAACTCGCCGATCCAGCTTTGCCTTTCAGCATTGGACCTTGGTTGCCTAAGCCCCATTCCGTTGCTCCCCAAACCCGTTCGTCTTCTAAGCATACGCCTGTCAGTTTCGCTCCTGGATTGAACCCATAGCACAAGTGAGCCATATTGTACATGTTCGGATCCCTGAAGTTCTCCAGCCATCTCTCAACGACTTTCGCTTCTCTACCACCTTTGACCGCAGCTATCTTTCCCTTCTTAACCTCCAAGGTGATTGGTGTCTGTAGGACCCCTAGTTCAGCTGGCCCGCCGCCTGAGAAGGATCCGTCGAATACGATAGTTCCGTTAATCGTTTCCTCAATAGGCGCCCAACCGATCTGCCCTGCTAAGAAGTGTGCTCCAGGCGTATCGGCTGTCAATTCGCAACTTACAGGTCGTTTCGGATCGTTCTCGAAAGCTATGTTAGTCCCGGCTGGTGTTGTAACCTTCATCTTCTTGGCCTTCTGCGTCATATCAGTTATCTTCCGTTCAAATCTTCCTAAGATGTCGAAGTTCACTTTACCGATACATCTAACCATCATGGGTGCGTCCATTCCGACCAAGCAGAAGTATCTTATCCTATTGGTTGCCATCGCCTCGTCCCAAGGAGTCGAGTACAAGAGCCACTCGTAGTTGAACTCAACCCATACATCGCAGTTTGGAATCGCTTTCTTAAGGGGTTCTGGCAGGTATGGGTCGGCGACTTTCCCGAAGCCTGGTGGCGCAGAATGCCATATGACGGCAACTTTTGCGTCAGCCGCCTGCGCTGCTCTAGCTGTTGCTTCAGCGACCCTCCAATCGCCTTCGGTGTCTTGCGTGATCAAGACGCTTTCGCCTTTCTTCACCTTGAGTAACTCGCGAACGACTACATCCGCAGCCTTAGCCAATTCAAGTTCTTGATACTCCGGCATTTCCTTCAACTCTTACCTGCTATTTTTGCAAGTGGAACTTGAGTTCTCTCGGCAAGATATATAAGAATTTTCAAAAGGCTGAAAAGCATCTTCCTGCGAAGGAAGTCAAAAAGGAGGCATGAATGCTGGATACCTTAGAAGCGATCAGGACTAGAAGAACTATTCGAAAGTTCAAGTCTGAACCCGTTCCAGATGACACCGTGGAGAAGATACTGGAAGCAGGAAGATGGGCGCCTACAGGCTCAAACCTTCAACCTTGGAGGTTCGTCGTCGTCAAGAATCGAGCCATTCTAGATATGATCCGTAAGATCTCCCCAGGATACCTAGGAGCTACACCGATGGCTATCGTTATATGTTCCGATAAAGCAACTGCCTATGCAAAAGGCGGCAAGTTAGGTCGAGACTATCTCACTATCGCCGATTGTTCGATGGCAGCCGAAAACATGCTCCTTGCTGCACATGCCCTCGGTCTAGGCGCGTGTCCCGTAAAATCCTTCTCGACACCAGCCGTAAAGGAGATTCTGGAACTACCGGACGGAATTGAGCCTGAACTGATCCTTATGGTAGGCTACCCTGATGAAACGCCGACAGATCCTCCGAAGCATCCGCTTGAGAAGATAGCGTTTCTGGACAAATACGGCAAGATCTGGTCGAGAAGCAGAGGGGGATAAGAAACCTTGAAAGAGGAAAAGAAAATCACAGGCGATGACTACTTACTCGAACTTGTTGCTTTTCTCGCTACTAGCGCGAGAGGGTGCATAGATGAACCGCCAAGCTACGGACCGTTTAGACTGATCGATGGGCTCAGCAGGCTCATAGACTTGCCAAAATACGCAACATGCTTGAAAGACGACGATTTCCTTCATAAGATCAAAGCTGAGATCGAAGAGAAGAAATTCTCAGTCATGTTTGATGAGAGAGAGTTTCAGAATATGCTTGACAGCGTCGTTCTTCAAGTAACGAAAGAATTGAAACGGAGAAGTCTTTGAGACCTGAAAACTCGTGAAATTCGACAAGGCATAAAT
>CAZHMI010000097.1:0-6386 GCA_964533795.1 uncultured Candidatus Bathyarchaeia archaeon | reverse complement strand
AGTTTGGAACTCAAGGTTTAAAAGAGTCAAACATTTATTAAGCAAGTTCGAATAGAAAGATTGAAATCTCAGAAGGCGCTCTCAAGTAAGCGCGTGCTGTTCTAATTGCGGCGCGCTTCTAAGAAACTCATAGAAGACTTCTGGGAGGCTGTAACTCTATGTACTCGCCACTGGACAAGATTCCTAAAGATGTCTTGAAAGGAACGACGACGATAGGTATCGTCTGCAACGACGGCGTAGTGTTCGCTACGGATACTCGCGCAACAATGGGGTACTTCGTAGCTCATAAACGCGCGAAGAAGGTCTATCCGATAGACGACCATTTAGCTATGACGATCGCTGGAGCGGTGGGTGACGCACAGATGGTTGTTGAGATACTGAAGGCCAACGCTCAACTTTATAGGTATGAGCGTGGAAAATCTATGCCCGTCAGCGCTGCAGCTAGACTCGTAGGGAATGTCCTTTTTTCGGCTAGGGTCGCCCCTTTAATCCTTCAAGCATTGATAGGGGGTATAGATGACTCTGGCGGACACATATATGCGTTGGACCCTCTCGGAAGCGTAACTGAAGAGAGATGTGTTTCTACAGGGTCCGGCTCTCCCATAGCTTACGGGGTTTTGGAATCTCAATTTAAGGAAGGAATGAGTGTTAAGGAGACAGTTCCAGTAGTCGTTAGAGCGATAGACTCCGCTATGAAAAGAGACGCTGGAAGCGGAGACAGTTTCGACGTAGCCATTGTGACTTCGAAGGGCTACAGAGAATTGACAGAGGAAGAGAAGAAGACGCTACTGACGAACAAGGCTTGAAAGTTTCGCAGTTCTGCTTCGCCTAGAAAGATGGTGCTACATGGCTAGGGCTATCAATAATTCTCATGCTAAGATCAGAGAAACGATACTGGAACATATGCCTAAGGAAGCTGAGATAACTAGGATCGAGTTTGAAGGACCGAGACTGGCAATCTACGTGAAGAACGTTATCCTTCTTATGGAGCAGAGCTACGTCGTCACGGATATAGTGAACCTTCTCCATAAACGGATAGTTATCAGGTCGGATCCTTCGATAAGGTTGCCTGAGAGAGAGGCTGAGGTGAGTATCAAGAACCTCGTTCCGGCTGAAGCTGAGATAACTGCGATAAACTTCGATCCCAGCCTAGGCGAAGTGATAATTGAAGCGAAAAAGCCTGGTTTAACGATAGGCAAGGACGGTTCGACGCTTCAAGAGATCATTAAGGCAACGAGGTGGCGTCCAAGAGTTCTTAGAGCTCAACCTTTGCCTTCGAAGATAATCGCGAGCACCAGGCATATACTGCATTCAGAGAGCGAAGAGAGAAGCAGGATTCTACGAGATATCGGTGAAAGGATCTTCAGGCCGACCTTGACGAAGACAAGCAATGTTCGAATAACCACTCTCGGAGGCTTTCGTGAGGTCGGTCGTTCATGTATCCTTGTTGAAGCGAATGAGAGTAGCGTCTTGCTCGACTGCGGGATGAACCCTGGGTCTCAAGACCCAATTCAAGCTTATCCGAGGCTGGATATAGAAGAGTTCGATCTTGACAAACTGGATGCGGTTGTGATCTCCCACGCTCATCTGGACCACTGCGGTTTCACTCCATTCCTATATAAGTACGGCTATGACGGTCCTGTGTACTGTTCAGAACCCACAGCGATTATGATGACGCTACTACAATTGGACTACCTTGACGTAGTGAGTAGAGAGGGAGGATTCCCACCTTTCGACCAGAAGGATGTGCGAGAACTTGTGATGCATACGATTCCTCTCAAGTACGGTGTTGTCACGGATGTAGCTCCAGACATCAAGTTGACGCTCCATAACGCAGGTCACATCCTAGGATCGTCCATTGTACATCTTCACGTTGGAGAAGGTTTGCACAATATCGTCTATACAGGGGACTTCAAGTTCGGAAGAACGATGCTCTTGGAGGCAGCTTCCTCAGTCTTCCCTAGAGCTGAGACATTGATCGTCGAGAGCACTTATGGTGGACAAGATGACCTGATGCCTGAAAGGGAGGGCGTCGAGGAGAGGCTTGTGTCGATAGTCAATGAAACGTTCGAGAAAGGAGGGAAAGTCTTAATCCCTGTCCCGGCGGTCGGGAGGGCTCAGGAGATCATGCTGGTCTTGGACGCCTACATGAAGGGTGGACGCTTAAAGGAGGCTCCTATACACGTTGAAGGTATGATAAATGAAGCAACAGCTATTCACACGGCCTACCCTGAATACCTCGTTAAGGAGATAAGAGATCAGATACTCCATCAAGACATCAACCCGTTCCAATCAGACTATTTCGTTACCGTGAACCATCCAGGGGAGAGAGATGAAATCTTGGCAGGAGGGCCTTCGGTGATAATGGCTACTTCTGGGATGCTTGAAGGAGGACCGGCTATAGACTACCTTAAGCATCTGGCTGAAGACGAGAGGAATACGATGATCTTCGTAAGCTACCAGATCGAGGGTACTCTGGGAAACAGGATAAGGAACGGGCTTAGAGAAGTCTCACTTATGAGTGCAGGCGGAAAGATGGAAGCTGTCGCTATAAAGATGCGTGTGGAATCGATTGAAGGATTCTCAGGGCACTCTGATAGAAACCAGATACTAAGCTTCATCCATAAGATGTCGCCCAAACCGAACCGGGTGATAGTGAATCACGGGGAAAGGAAGAAGTGCGAGATGTCAGCTCAGAGTATAGCGAAGTTACTGAAACTTCGTACTTTGGCTCCAGACATTTTAGAGACGATCAGGTTGAGGTAGAGCCCTTAAGCTGCGACCAGCAGAGCGTCACGTGACCGTTATGGATTGCTCTTTAGAACGATATTCTTCGGAAACTTCTTGCTTACTTCTCCATATCCTTATCGAAGGCGGAGTGATAACTATCCTCTCTTCGCCGAGTCTAGCTATATCGCCACCTTCATTCTTTATGAAGTCACACAATTGATTTATCGCATGCTTCGTTTCTTCAACGCTCTTCTTTGCGAGAGGAGTTATTCTAACTATGAGAACATTTCCAAGTTTTACCTCAGACTTGATCTTATCTATATCTGATAAGTTGTGCAGGGGGAGAGCCTTCACGTACAAGGATTGCTCGACTTTCGAAGTCTTCACTCCACTTCCTTCCGGCTATTTCGTTCACTCATAAGCTTACTGTCAAGTTTACATTTAGAGAGTGATAGCCCTACAGTACTTTAAGCGTTTGCTTGTTGATCGAAGTTACCCTTAGCGTCGATGAAAACAGCGGCAACGTACGTATGACATAAATCATGAAATATTTGGTCAAATTTGCAGCCGACCATGGGCTCAGCATATACACGCATTTGCTAACTAGCATGCCCCAGAAGCATATTTAAGCCTGGCTTCCGCTTGGATTTGCTAGAAAGTTGAGGCTATTTTTCCCGCAGAACCTGCCAAATCTTGTCTCCAACAAAATGAATGTTCGAGATGACCTTGCCTTGTTTCGTCTCTCTCATTTGATCTGAGTTCGCCAGCGTCAATCCGATTGCAAGAGGCTTTCCAAACCTTTCGTCCACTATGAGGATGGTCGCTCCTTCTTGGAAAGTCCCCTCGATCGATCTTATCCCTGGCGCCATTATGTCTGCTCCATTGCATATGTGAGGTATGGCTCCCATATCGACGACCGCTCGAGGAAGTGTTTCAAGGGCTTCATTGAAGGTTAAAGTGGGGAATAGCTTTCCAACTCTTCTTAGTATTACCGGTCGGTTGTCAATGAATATCAAAGCTTCATTTCCAGTTTCAACTATTTCCGCTTTCAGCTTCGAGCTGAGCATCTTTTCGTTAAGGCTGTAGGAGACTTTGAACTCCGCTAGAATCTTCTTGATCTCTTTCTCACGCAATTGTCGTTTTGAGATCGCGAAGGCTCTTTCCTCCATCACGACAACCTTTAAATCAACCTCTCTCACCCTTAAAGTTGAATGTTCAATTTGGTGGGTCAACTGTGTCCGATGTTGCGACGAAGATATTCGAAGAAAGCCTAAACAAGATTGTTCTTGTTCAATTGAAGGGCGGTAGAACGGTTAGAGGGAAGCTTTTCAGTTTCGATCAACATATGAACCTTGTTCTCGAAGAGGCTGAGGATGCTACGGATTCGAGCAACCCGAGGAAGCTCGGAACGATCATAGTGAGAGGGGATAACGTAGTTCTCGTCAGTCCTCCTCCAAGGCGATGATAGATGGGGAAGGGTACACCATCATTCGGTAAGAGAGGTAGCTCGAAGACCCATATTGTATGTCGTCGATGCGGCCGGAGAGCGTACCATATTCGCAAGAAGAGATGTGCGGCGTGCGGGTACGGTGCGACGCCGCATCTTCGAGAGTACTCTTGGCACTGGAAGCACTCTCGACGTTAAACATCTCTTCATTTCCAGCCTAGTCTTTTGAGCTTCAAGGTCTTTTTCTCGAGGGTAAAGCTAACTCAAGAGTATCTAAGCAATTTAAGTTCTAATCACGAGCAATCTATGGTCTGTAGAGCGTTCCGGTGAGAAGCAGCTTGGAGAAAACGGTTGTCGCTATCGTGACTGTCGTTGCAATCGTCGTTACCATATTCCTATTATCGGTTGGAGTCCAAGGCATCTACGGCTTAACTCAAGCGCTTATCGGACTCGGTTACCTCGGAGCTTTTCTATCCGGAGTTCTAGGGACGAGCTCCTTGATGATCTCAATCTTTCCCCCTCAAGTAGTAGTATTCCTGATGAGCGCTCCTGCTCTCGGCTTCAATCCGATGTTGATTGGAATCCTTGCTGGACTTGGAGCTGGGATAGGACAGTACTTGCACTACTACATTGGTACCGGTGGAAGATTCCTGCTCTCGGAGAAGCGAGTGGCATCGATGGAGAAGTGGAAGGCTAGGCTCGACAGGTACGGGGTCCTCCTAATCTTCCTTTTCGCGGTGACACCTCTAACGCCTGACGACTTGCTTTGGATACCTTTAGGAATGATGAAGTACCCTAAAGTGAAAGCGCTCGCAAGCGCGATCGTGGGAAAGACCGTGATGCTCGTCATATGCGCTTACGGAGGATACTACAGCATAGATCTAATCCAGAAATACTTAATCGAAATGAGGATACGCATCCCTTGATATCTCTCAAGCAATCGAGAAAAGAACGCCGAAAACCATTTAGCAGAAGGCCTATCATACAAACTACGAACACCAGAACTGTGGACATAACCAATATAGGACAACCAGAAATTTGAGATAGCAGGGGCCGGTCGTCTAGCTTGGTTAGGACATCTGCCTGACACGCAGAAGGTCGAGAGTTCAAATCTCTCCCGGCCCACCACTATTCTCCCAGCCCATTTTGAACGGGCATACTTCCTCTTGCGGAATATGCGGGGACCATCTATCTTGCAGACGTATTAGAAGCTAATCTTTAAGTGTGAGACCTACTTTCTTGCTGCTAAGCTTTTCAATTCCCTTTGAATGCTTTCATCGAGCTTAGTGGGTAGGGGGACATCTCTTTCAGCAAGCAGCTGGTAGAAGGCTGCTCTAGGTAGACCGAGCATCTCAGCCGCTCTCCCGGCGGAGAGTTCACCGGAAGAGTACATCGCCAAGATCTCACCGAGAAGTCTCTCCCGTATTCTACCGGGCACCTTCACCTTGACGGTCATTCTACCTTACCTCTGTCAGCTTCAATGCTTCGCGGAATGATTTTAGGGTTTTGCTGCTTATCCTGTAGCCTGAGCCTCTCAACTCTTCAGCCGCCCTCGTTGCTTCCGACACCGTTATCAATCTCGCTTTAGCAGCTTCAACCAAGACGCCTAAGCACCCGTGAACCTCGAGACCACGCTCTTCGAATAGGCGTCTAACTTCCTCCTCATCAGCTAAGACCAAGCTGGACTTCAATTCCTTCGCCAACTGAACTGTTTCAGCATTCGCCATCTGAATCCCATAGCGCTCAGCGATCTTTACGGCTTCAGCTTTATCGACGACCGATAAAACTTTGACCCAGCCTTCGAGCACCGCTCTATTAGTCTCCTTTGAACCAGGTAGGCCCCAACCTTTCTCGACCACCTCATGAAACACACTAGGTGAAATCGTCAGCTCAGAATAGAGGGACTTCAACAGGCTGAAGAGGCCTATCCTTGACAGATGGATTAGAACTGAAGCGTCACTGATAATCGGCAAGGCCGCATCCTCTTCACTACGGGCTGAACTCACCTTCTCTGGATAGCACATGCTTAAGCTTTTGCAGGCTCAATCGTACCTCAACCTCCCGATATAGCTTGGCGTAGCAACCTAAGATCAGGTTCGACTGTGGCGATGTTCAAGAATCATCCAATGCTGAAAGAAAAAGAGGGGATTTGCAGGAGACATTCCCAGCATACGAGGGGTTCAAGTCTCTCCCGGCCCAGCAATATAGC
>CAZHMI010000096.1:0-6408 GCA_964533795.1 uncultured Candidatus Bathyarchaeia archaeon | reverse complement strand
GCTGGTCTCCACAGCGGTCCCGAGTTTCTCGACTTCATTAGGAATGTTTAACCCTCGGTTGAAGACCTCGACTTTCATTGCCCTTATAATGCTTACAGTATCTATCTTTGCAGCGTCCTCACATTTTGTCTTGCAAGCTCCGCATAGGAAGCAGATGTAGATTCGCTCAGCAAGTTTCAGCGAATACTCTAATCTTCCCTCAAGCATCGCTCTTGCCGCAAGCATTCTTCCCTTGGCTGCACCTGACTCGAAGCCTATAACATATCTGGCAGGACAAGTCTCAGCCATGTATCCGCCAAGGCAATAACCGCATCTACCGCATTTCATAATCTCTTTGACGTAAGAAGACAACCGAAACATCGGGCGTCTACTCCACCAGTATGCTTGGCTGTAGAATGTCGTTGGGGTCCAATGCTTTCTTCACGGATCTGAGCAGCTCGTAGTACGAGCCTAACCGACCTCGAATAAAGGGAAGGGAGCCATCCGGGCCTCCGATCCCAAACGGAACGATGCCCATCTCTATGAATCTCTTATTCATTTCATTTGAGATTTCTAGAATCGTCACAAGCTCATCCGGCTCTATGTATCTTAAGTGCGCATAAATGGCCCATCCTCTAGGAAACGTCCAAGCTCCAAATGTGCATCTTGGGAAATTGTACTTTCGAACAACTATCTCACGCCAGACCTCATTAAACTCTGGGAGTCTCCTTATAGGAATCATTCCGCAACCTGTGAAATGCCATACGCCTTGATCGAACAGGCCTTTGAGGCCTGTAGTCACTCGTGTGAAGAACTCTCGAGAAGCAGATGCATCTCCTTCTTTTCCTTTGCACTCGTCGCAGATTCGTCTAAGCTTTTTCTTTCTATATTCCAGCACTTCTTTATCGTAACCATACAAGTGAACCCGCGTTATAATTGTTCCCAGCGCGCTAGACTCTTCGCCCGCCTCGAAGGCATACGCAATTTCATCTCCAAACGGTCTCGTAATAGCATGTCCTACTTCCATGACATCATTCCAGTTGCCAAAAGTGAATGAAAGAAAGTCTTCTGCTTCCGGGATAGGTCTAACCTGCAAAGTTGCTTCGGTAAGAATCCCAAGAGTCCCTTCGGACCCAATAAGCAATCCAGTCAAGTCAGGGCCGATCCCATATCTTCTGAACTGTGGAACACCGAAGTACGCTCCTGAACCGGTTTTCACTATCCCGCCTGTCGGTAGCACAAACTCCAAACCGAGAACGTCGCATTGGCCGTGAAGGCCGAACTTGGTTGTGCCGTATGGTCCTCCTCCAGCCTTTACTATACTTCCTCCCACAGTCATCGATGGTCCACCCATCTCGCTCGAGAGGTATGTCAGCCCCTTCTTCCTGAGCTCTCTATCAAGCTTGTACCAAGTGCAACCGCTTTGAACGGTTGCAGTCAAATTGTTCTCGTCGATCTCGAGAACGTCTTCCATCGCATACATATCCAGAAGCAAACCGCCATGAACTGGAAGCCAAGCTGCCCAGTGCGAACCTCCTCCGCCTCTAACATATACCGGAAGCTTATTCCGATTCGCAAAACGCATTATCGCTGACACTTCGCTCGTGGATTTCGGTCTCGCGATCATTGAAGCTACTCTTTCTCTCGCCGGGCTGAGATCTCTGCTGTAAGAGTGCAGATCGAAATCTAGGTCTGTCACGCTGTCAGTACCGACGATCGCAACCAAACCTTCATAGATCTCACTCTTATTCATGCTCTCCACTCCGTTTCCAAAACCTGATTCACTAGGTTCCGCTCCCGCATTTAAAGAGTCCGTTGCTGCTCTCTTCGAAAATCGGTTTTGGAACCGAAAAGACCCTCGATTGAGTTGCGGTTGCAAGCAGTCTAGGTTTTGCAGAAAAAAGGACATATGTAGGGGAAGCGCCAGAGAATACTCACAGCTCTTTGGAGGGGTAGCAGTTCATGGCTCAAAAGAAGAACGAGCGCGTTGTCTACGATATCAAGAATATTGAAACCCTAAAGAGCCTAATCTTCATGATAGACGCCTATAGAATTCATCATTATGAAGAGATAGCTTGGGTAGACAGGGCTGTTGATCGGGGAGATCTAGGGTGGCGCTTCAGATATGACTGGGACGAACTCCGAAAGATACTCATGGACATGGCTACAGTTCCGAAGTCTCTGTTACATCTTCTCAAGTGGGCGAATATTCAATCCTACTTGAAGTTAATCGGCTTGATAATGTCCACGGTAATGATCGGTCTGGTAGGAATCAGTCTATTCTTCTTCTGGGGGCGGCAGCCTGGGAGTCTGGCTTGGACGACCACCATATTGAGCTATGTGGCCGTGCCGCTTATTGGCGTACTCATAGTATCGTTTGCTGGACCCCCGTTGATCGCTCGCAAAATCTATCGAGAACTCAGCGGGTACCGCGAAGCGCATCCAGAGAAGTTCGTAAAATATGAGCCTCGTCTAAAGCAGATCGTTCAAAACCTTATTGATAGCCTTGTGTACGCCATCAAGAAGGGAAAAGGAAAGCCTACTGAATCGCCCTTAGGGCCAGACCTACTCGAAGAGGCTAGTAATGTGTATGAGAGGTTTTTCGATAGAATCTTACAAAGACGGAAGAAAAAGGAGCTTAAGCACTACTTCGACCTGTTCAATACAGATTATGCGAGAATAGCGATCGTTAAGAAGCCAACGAGATTTAGGCGGTTCTACATAGTAGAGCCTGAACTGTAGGAGAACTCAGTCTCCATCTAGAAATTATTCAATTGGTACGGTAGTTTATTTAGAGACTTCAAGAGGTTTTTCGGATACTCTCCTGTTTTCGAAAATCTTTTAAATGAACCTTACAATGAAGCAGTGTTGGAGCTAATTGGCTCCAAGTTAAGGAGTGCGAAGAAAATGGGTGAAGAAAAACCGCTACTATTCGTAAGACGAGCTTCTGGACTGACTAGAGCTATCCCATACTGGACTGCAATCTACTTCGGCATCGCTACATCCGCTTTCATGCCGTGGCACTACTACCTGATGACGATCGTGCCCAACTGGTTCCCAGGCACCAACCTTCCGGTGATATACTTCCTAGGAGGCTTGATCGTTGTATTCGAATGCGCAGCGATGGCCTTGGTCTACGTAGCATGTCCAAGATCGGGTTCGATATACGTTCCACTTTCGCGAGCGAGTTCTCCAATGCTCGGCATACTTGAAGCTTGGAGATCGATCATCACGAACCCCACCCAACGCGGTGTAACCGCCTTTCTCGCAGCAGGTCAGCTTGCATCTCTAGCCGTCATCACTGGACAATTAACCAAAGATCCCGGGTTGATGGCTGCTGGTCAAGCTATGGCATCCAACGTCTGGCTTTTAGTCTTCATAGGACTCATAATGCAATTGATCGGTGTAAGCATCGATATTCTTGGACCTAGGATAATGGCCAGATGGTATGCGTTCTGGGGGACCGGAGTGATCTTCGGCATCCTGTTGGTGAACGTGCTGTATGCCTCAACACCACCCGCGGCCCTTCCAACTAAGTGGGATGCAGTCTTCGGAGCAGGTGCATACAATGAGGTTGTAAGCCTTGCGACAGCGAACGGGTATACGGCGGTCCCGTGGAATTGGGGAGCGGTTGCTGGTTCGCTCACGATCCCTGTGGTGAACACGTGGCCTTATGTGATCGCTCCTGTTGTAGGAGAGGTTGAGAGGCCTAGACAGAGCATACCACTAAGCATGGTTGGCAGCGCTGTCTTCGTGATGATAATCAACTCCGTCAGCGCATACAACTTTTCAAATACCTATGGGACCTTCGGACAAATGTACAATTTCTGCGTCGGTGATCCAAAGATAAGCGGCCAATTCAAGATAAACACGGTCATGCCAACGGACCTCTCAGCATATTCAGCTGTCCTGACAAATGTCCCGGCCGTGGCAGGTTTGGCTGCTTTCTCGCCTCAATGGTCAAACTTCGCTGACATGGTGGGGAACTGCTACTACACTTCGAGACCGCTCTTCGCTATCGCTATGGACAGAATGGGACCTGAGTTGCTTGCCAAGGTTCATCCGAGGTTCCACAGCCCCTACATGGGCTCCTTGTTCTGGTTCTTCTGGTCGTTGATAACGCTATTCATGGCTGGGTGGGATGCTGGTACAGTATCAGCTATAGTCTTCGGCATAACCTTCGTGTACGGTGTAGCGCGTATGATGAACCACTGGTCAGAAGTCGAGCTTCCGTTCAGCAGACCAGAGATATACAAGGGTGGAATACGCCTCGAGATTGGCGGATGGCCTGTGATGTCAATAATCGGCGCCTTCATGACCGGCATGTTCTTCTACCTATTGGCAACGCTACCAGCGAACCCTGTGTCGAGCGGGCTTCTGATCGGAGGGGTATACGGCTGGGGAGCATTCGCTTACATATACTACGGCAGAAAGAACCAAGCACGAGGAATATTGCCAAGTCAGATATTCGGGCAACTGCCTCCAGAGTAGAAACTACCCATTCCCCTTTTCTTTTTTCCTCTTTCGCAAAAGATAGTAAGAGGACTGTTTAGCCCTCTACTTTCCAACACTCCATCTTCGGGTTTTCAGGAGAGGGCAGGTCGATAACGTACCCTCTCAAGATTCCTCTCCTATAATCAGAACCTGGGTTGACGCAGAGCGTCTTTCCTAGATAGAAGTGCGCTGAGCACTCGTGTATGTGTCCATGCAACCCCAACAGGGGCTGATACTTCATTATAGCATCCCTGACAGATTTGCTTCCTACATTTTCCATCTCAGGGTTGCCGAAATGCGCTATCGGCTTCAAGTTCTTGTCGAGTTTTGGAGCTATGTCCAATATGGTTCCATACGGCGGCGCATGGAAGTTGCAGAGAACGTTCTCGCGGCTATCCACTCGACTGAACTCTCTATCCAGCTTCTTCATCAACTCTTCTTCAGAGCATTCTCGCGGCGTAAACCAAGGTGTCGGGTTTACCCACTCGCAGCTTATGAGCTTATACCTCTCGTCAATATCCACAACCCTGTTAAGCGGGTATATGACTCCCTCATGCTTCTTTATCACTTCGTCAATTGCAAAATGATCGTCGTTACCAGGGCTGACGATTACCTTAATCCCTTTAGGCACCTGATCCTCGACCATGCTCAGCCACCTATCCATCGTCTCGCACATAACATTCTCGAATAAAGTGTCCATCTTCTTTTCGTCTTGTTGACACTCTCGAGCCTGACTCTCAGACATCTCGATAGCGTAGAAGCCTTCTTCACGTATCGCTTGAATCTTTTTCTCAACCTCTTCCTTTGTGAAGTATCGTTCTGTCTTCCCGAAGGGAGCGCTGTACCAGTCGCTTTCCCGTTTCACTATGGGGACGATCGCTTTTCCAGTGAGGTCTCCGAAGAGCATAATTACATCTGCTTTGTAATGAACGGATGTTTTCAGGTATTTCCTCCAGATCAGCTCGTTTCCATGAGGATCTGTTGCGTGAAAGATTCTCGTCTCCTATCCCTCCAACGATTAATATTGGCTTTTCTACTTACTCAAGAATCAGCTTATAAATGAGATGCCGGTAAGGAAAGGGGTATGAGCTTTAATGACGCGGATTTCGTGAGCAGAGCGACCTCGATCGTAAACACGGCAGAAGAGAAAGGCGTTAAACTTAGACTGCTCGGCGCGATCGCTTTCAGGATACACTGCCCCAAGTACGAGCATCTTCACGTAGGGCTTGGTAGGAGCATTTCAGATCTAGACTTTATCGGGTATAGTAAGCAGAAGGGTCAAATAGAGAAGCTCTTCCTAGAGCTGGGTTACACAAAGCGGCCTCCATCTCTAGTGACCGCTTACTCGCTCAGAGAGATCTACCTACCTCCATCTCAGGGCTTCGTTATCGATGTCTTCTTCGATAAGCTCCAGATGTCTCACGACATCGATTTCAAGAACAGGCTTGAAGTGGACAGCCCCACTATCCCGCTTGCTGAACTCCTACTCCAGAAGCTACAGATAGTCAAGTTGACAGAGAAAGACGTTAAAGATGTAATAGTCCTTGTGAGAGAACATGAAGTCGGCAACAACGACAAAGAGACAATAAACCTGCCTCACATATCCACGATGCTTGCAAACGACTGGGGGCTTTACCACACGGCAACAACAAATCTCAGCAAGATTGCCGGACTACTGAACTCATTCGACCAGCTTAGCGACGCCGACAAGTTGGATATAACGGGAAAACTCGAGAAGACGCTTGAGTCGATAGAGAGCGCGCCGAAGAGCTTCTCGTGGAAGATGCGGGCTAGGGTGGGCACATCTAAGAAGTGGTACCGAGAAGTTGAGACAATTACGCCGTGACTTGCCGCATTTTTCCTCAACTTCTTGATTAGCCTTTCTTGTCGTTATGGAAATTATATGCTGTAGCGCTGTAACCTCATAGAAGGGCT
>CAZHMI010000095.1:0-6432 GCA_964533795.1 uncultured Candidatus Bathyarchaeia archaeon | reverse complement strand
TAAAATCCTCAATCTGGCGTAACTTTCTTACGAATCTGAAGATACATAGCCTTCATTCCGGCATCGGGCTTCTTCATACCCTTTCTCATGAAGGCCCAACACATATTAGGCGTGCTATGAGCTGCTCCGACGTTTCCCTTCCTATCTATGGTTATTATTCCAATCGGCAAACCGATTCTCTTATTCTCAAGTCTGACCGCTTCTTCTGCTCCTTTCTGAGCAATGACTCCCTGCGACATAATGTCGCAAGCGGTCTTTGCGAGGACAAGTCTTATAGCTCCTTCACCAGCTCCTGTCGCTGACGCAGCGCCACATTCATTATCGGCGTAGGTTCCACATCCGATTAAAGGTGTATCGCCTATTCTACCTGGAAATTTCAACGCGGTTCCACCAGTTGAAGTGGCGGCAGCAACATTTCCATTTCTGTCTATCGCTATCGCTCCTACTGTTCCAACTTCGATTTCGGGATGTTCTCGAAGAAGTTTCAATGTCGTTGGCAAGCTTTTCATCTTTCCGGAAAGTAGCTGACTCTTAAGCTTCTTCCAGTCCTCAAGTCTACCTTCGTCTACTTGATTCGCTCTTTGCAAAGCATAGAGTTCACCTAGTTTCTCAGCCCCTACACCTGCCACGAAGACATGGTCGGTTTTTTCCATTACGAGTCTTGCCAGACTTACTGGGTTCTTGAAAGATTTGACGAGGGCCACTGCGCCTGCGTGCAACGTTCTTCCATCCATGATGGATGCGTCCATTTCTACCTCGCCTTTCAGGTTCAAGTTAGATCCGACTCCAGCATTGAATACCTGATTGTCTTCCATCGAAATTGTTGCTTCCTCAACAGCCTTCAGTGAAGTTGCACCTTTCTTCAAGAGAGAGTAGCCTCTCGTCACCGCCTCTTCGACCCCTTCCAATGCATGCTTATGCCTGCCTGAAGGCCAAAGACCCGCTCCACCATGAACAACGATCACTGGGCGCAATTCCAATCTCCCATGAGAGTGGTAGTCTTTTGCAAATCATGCTAAAAACATTTGTTGAGTTAGCTACCGCACTCAAAGACTAGCCAAGACTCTAGGTAGTCTGCCGAGACTACGCACCGTCGCGTCTGCCTGCAATATCCCGCTTTCGTATTGTCGTCTTCTATCAACTAGAACAGTCTTCATTCCGAGGCTTCTCGCGCCGACTATGTCGTGTTTGATGGAGTCTCCGACAAACGCAGTATCATTAGCTCCTGAGCTCAATTCTCTCAATGCGTAATAGAAGATCCCAGGATAAGGCTTCCTAACTCCAAGATCAGCTGATGTGGCGACAACGCTGAAGTATTCCCGCAGTCTCAATCGAGAAAGAACGCGATTTGGGACCTCACTGGACGAAGTGTTGGTCACAATACCGAGTCGGTATTTCGATTTCAGAAGATTCAGGACCTTCGGCACTTCCGGAAAACATATGACACCAGAGGATCTGGCTTCGACGATTATGTCCATAGAGCGCCTAAGCAGCCTTTCGCCGATTCTGCGGGAAGCGACATGAGATAGCAGACTGCCCAACCAACATCTCATTGGAATCTCGACTAGGAAACTGTCTCTCAACTCGTCGAGTCTCCTATAGTTTTCGAGGAAGAGCGAAAACAAAGATTCTCTATCTATTCCACAGCCGCGTTGATTTGCGAATGTTACAAGTTTATCTAGAGCGACCATATCGACAGCTCTATCTTCTACCTCGCGAGTGACCAAAGTCTCGCCTAAATCGAAGAGTACACATTTGAGAGGCAAGTTTCACCGGCTCCTAGATAGGCTTTCAGCCCGAGATTCTCGCAAGGTCTTGAGGCCGCTACTTGGCGAGTTCTTTGAACGCATATCGAACCTGTTGGTCTATCGCTTTCTCCATGTCTTTCTCAAGAGGTTCAGGCTCGTGAGATTTCAGGATCTTATCAACCTTCTCATGAGCCCTAACCAACATGTCTTTAGCTCCTTTCTCAAACCATTTGTTCCAGCTAAGTCGATCGCAAAGCGAAGGATACCAAAATTCACTTCTCAAATGCTGCAAAGTATGCCTTTGCGTCAGGAACGAACCTCCCGGCCCAACTCTTTCCGCAACATCTACAGCCAAGTCTTCCTGCTCAGTCCGAAAATCAGCGAGCATTCGCTTCAAGTAAGAAACAATCTCGTCATCTATTACTAGCTGCTCAAAAGAAACACCTTGATCAGCGCCTAAGATTCCAAGATGACCGTAAAGTTCAGCTCCAGCCAAACCGCCCATGAGAATAGTCATGCCTTTCTCGAAAGCTGATTGAGCGTCAGGGACCTTAGAGTCAGTTAGACCGGTGTTCACATGCACTGGGAAACCGTAGAACCTTCCAACTTGAGTGATCGCGGCAGCCATCACGCCTTGTTCAGGAGAGCCGAAAGCGATCATACCCGACCTCTGATCGAAGATATGAGGGATACCGCCATACTCGACGGGTACCCCCGGATTCAAGATCTGAGTGATAACGGCGCCTGCGACGATCTCAGCATTCTCAACAGCCAAGGTTCCCGCAAGAGTAGCCGGGCCACTTGCAGAAGCCATAACCATAGGGCCGAACGTCACAGGTAAGCCGTATCGGGCGGTGAGCTTCAAAACACTTAAAGCATTTGTCGCGAAAGTAAGCGGGCTCGTAGGCTCACAGAAGTACCAAAGCATCGGTCTCTTTCTAAGAGCTTCTTCACCTCCAGCCAGTATCTCAAAAATCTTCAGCACATGCTTAGCTGTCTTCTCGTTATAGATCCAAGTGAAAACTGTCTTGGATGAACCTTTGATCAATTGAGCGTAAGTATATACGTCGAGGGCTTCTATCGGAATATCATGCGCTGGAAGAATCAATGGACCCACAATAGTTATATCCTCTAAAGCGTCTCCAATCTTGATACCCTTCTCAAGGTCTTCTGTCGTTCCTGTTCGTCTGGTCTTAGTCATCGGGTCTATTAGGTTGATGTTGCCGCCACTCGAGAGGGTTCTCATCTCGCCGTATCCAACCTTCATATCATTTTCACGGTTTCGAGCATAGATAGTCCATTGATTAGGGATCTTCCTGACGAACTCCATGACAAGCTGTTGAGGCAACTTGGCTATGCGAGATTTGTAGTCGACGACAGCGCCTGTCTCTTCCAAAGTCTTTAACAGATCTGAATCTGGGATTCTTACACCCACCTTCTCAAGTATCTGCATGGAAGCCATGTGAATCTGGTATACCTGATCTTTACTGAGAAGCTCTAACATCTGTTTGACCTTGACCATGTTCAGTTCTCTCTCCCAGAATCTCAAGTCGGAGTGTTCAGGCAAGTTTATACTCAATAGTCTAATGGTCAAGGTAGATCTATAGATTAAAGCTTTTAATTACACTCGGTCAAATAGACGGAAGATCGAGTGATAAGCTGTTTCAGGAGGAGGTTTTATGCCAAAAGCCAAAATCGGTTTGATAACGGTTTCGCTTCCGAGAGAAAGAGTTGATCTAGCCAAACATTGGAACATGCTCGCTAGAGAAGAGTTGGAGAAAGCTGGGTTGGAGGTTCTACATCGGGAACAACTTGCATTTACTGTCGACGAGACTGTGAATACAGCGAAGTCTATGCAGAGGGATGGAGCAGATAGTATAATATACCTTTTGGGAACGTGGATATATGCGCCTCAAGTTGTTACCTCAGCTCAAGAGGTCACGCTACCTACTATCTTGTGGAGTCCACGCGACGCAGCTGCCTTCTCGCTTACCGGGGCGGGCGTAACTCACGGTTCATTGGATGAGGTTGGGGTGAAGCATAAGTTCGTCTATGGGTCACCAAAGGACGCTGAAGTGATCGGAGACATTACATCGTTTGCAAGAGCCGCTATGGTTGTGAACCGGATGAAGAGACAAAAGCTCGGGCTGATAGGAGGACGTGTCGCCGGAATGTATACCACTACGGTGGACATGGCTCAAGTTAAGTCTATCTTTCAAGTTGAGATAGAACACGTAGACCAGTATCGAGTAATACTCGAAGCCGAGAAAGTTCTACTTAAGACCGTTGAGGAAACAATCAAGAAGATTCGTAAGGAATTCGGCAAGATCTATCCTCCTGAGGAGAAGCTACTTCGTTCAGCCCGACTGTATCATGCTGTAAGAAAGATAGTGGAGGAGGATGGATACGACTTTATCTGTATAAAATGCCAAGATGAAGTGATCGGCAATTATGTATCGTACTGTCTTCCTGTATGCATGCTCAACGATGATGGAATAGTCACTGCATGTGAATCCGATCTGAACGCTGCGCTGACCATGCAGATGCTTCACCTCTTAACAGATCAACCTGTCTTGTTCGCTGACGTGAACGATGTAGACTTGAAAGAGAAAACATTAAGGTTGGTCAATTGCGGGTCGATCGCTAGCAGCTTGGCGACCTCTAGAAAGGATGTGGACTTAGGTCTCCAATACGAGTACCTAGGAAAACAGCAGGGATGCACCACAATCTTCTGTTGCAAACCCGGCAGAGTCACCTTAGCTAGGCTCAGCAGAATCAAAGGAGAATATGTTATGCTAATAGCTACTGGTGAAGCGTTCCAACAGCCGAAGGAAAGATTCAAAGAAGTTCGCGATGTCTGGCCACACGCATTTGTCAGACTTGACGGTAATCCAAAGACGCTTGTCCAGAATGTTCGCTCAAACCATATGCATATGGCTTATGGAGAGGTCAAGGAAGAATTGCTGAAGATTTGCGAACTGCTGGATATAGAAGCCATCCTAGTCTAAGAGAGGGAATGGCTTTTAGGTAGACTAAACGTATTATGGGAGCATATTTCAACGTGAGAATGGAGGAATATCATTGAGCGAGGAACAGATCCTGAAAGAGATTATTGAGAGCATAGTCTCCTTGGATATAGATAAGATCAAACCTTTAGCGGAGAAGGCTGTTCAAACTGGAATTCCGGCGTATACCGTCGTGATGGAAGGTCTAGCGAAAGGAATGGATTTAGTCGGCGAGAAGTATGAAGCCGGGGAGTATTTTCTGGCTGAGCTTCTGATGGCCGGCGAGACCATGAAGGAAGGGATGAAGGTTCTCGAACCTTATCTTAAGGACGCTAAGAGAGAACCTCTGGGGAGAGTCGTTCTTGGTACAGTTAGAGGCGACCTTCACGATATTGGAAAGAATATTGTTGGCACGTTGCTAGAAGGATCTGGATTCGAGGTATACGATCTCGGTGTAGATGCCCCGCCTGAGAAGTTTACTAGCAGAGCCGTTGAGACCAATGCTCACATAGTTGCTATGTCAGCGCTCTTGACAACGACGATGCCGGAGATGGGTAATGTCATCCAAGATTTGACAAGAGCGAATGTCAGAGGCAAGGTTAAAGTGATCGTCGGAGGAGCCGCGGTAACAGATGAGTTCTCAAAGAGGATAGGAGCCGACGCTTACGGTCGAGATGCTGTGGAAGGCAATAACATATGCAAGAAATGGATGCAAGCCAGAGCAATGTGACAGTTCAACTCTAATACTGACCATATTTCTTTGTGGCCTCAATCATTGCCAGAAAGTTCTCAAGTTTGACTCCATCATGAATCGAGTTGCTTGAGCCCATTATAAGTCCTCCACCATGCCCGACTTTATCTATTATAGTTCTAGTTTCTCGCACCACCTCTTCAATGGAGGCGCTTGAGAGCGTATATCCACAGTCTACATTGCCCAAGAGACAGAGCTTGTCGACATATCTCTCTTTCAACCATCCGATATTCATTCCAGCGTCGCCCTCTATCGCTTGGTAGCCATCGATACCGAGCTTTACTAAATCTTCGAAGAGAGGCATCGTGTATCCATCTGAATGCAAGATTACTCTGACATCGCTCCGCTTGATCTCGGAAATCTCTTTCTCCAAGTACGGCAAGATCGACATCTTGAATTCTTCAGGATTTATGAATGGGCCATGAATATCGGCGATATCCTCGCCAACAACGATCGCGTCTACTCCAACTTCGATCAACTTCTTGGCGAGTGTCATATTGAATTTGAGCGAGAATTCCAGTAGCTCCTTGGCGAAAGCTCTGTCTCGATAGAATTTAAGAAGAAAAGTTTCAAGCCCGGTGGTCATGTAGGATGTTAGAAAAGGGCCGTCTACATACCCGGCAACAGCAAGGTTTCTCTTTCTTCCGAATTCAATTATCTCCTCAGCAAGAGCAGTTCTCCCAGGCATGTCCGGATCTAAGAGTTTGATCTTGTTCAAATCTTCCCATGTCTTGACTGTTCCATCTACGTACCAAGAGAGGCCTGTGACACCGGGACGATCTTCCCAGATTCTCCCAAACTCGTCTTTCCAACGTCTTTCGCTAACCCTTGAGGGAGAGAATCCATCCGGATAGTTTTCAGGTATTCCTGCGGAGGCTGGAACCATATCCAATCCAGCTTTCTCATAAGACAGCACGATATCGCGAGC
>CAZHMI010000094.1:0-6508 GCA_964533795.1 uncultured Candidatus Bathyarchaeia archaeon | reverse complement strand
GATCGAATGAAAATGCTCTCATCATGAGAAGGCTTAAGTGGTCATTTCGCAAAACAATCGTCGAAATTTGCAGATTCTCAGTAAAGATTTGAATACCAAAACCAGACTATAATTGAGATCCCTTACTTGACGCGGTGAAGAGTTTGCTTAAGCGTGTGGAATTCACTCTTGGGAAGAAGGATCTCCGATTGGAAGTTCCCCCTTTCTTCCTAGAGCCGAAAAAAGGTCATCTGAGATCTATTCTTGTAAGAAGGCAGCCCAACACTGCGCGCGGAGTGATGATCTATATATTCGTTACTCAGAGTGGGCAAGCTCAAAAACTGATGGAGCTCAAATCGATCCATCCAGACCTATTCGTTCCGAAAGATCTTCCCATCCTCACGGAAGCATCGAGGGAAGAACTTCAAGACTTTCGGGAATCAGTTTTCGAATTGGAGAGGACTTGGCCGTATGAAGGAAACGGCATGTGGCGGCGACATTTCGATTCTTGCACAGTTCACATGGTCTTAATGATAAAGGGAGATATGTGGACTGTTAGACCAACGGTCTCAAAAGAAGGGATCTCAGGGTACGGCGTCGAGGTTCCAGTGGATACGAGACTTGCGGAAGAGTTCGAGAAGGACCTGCTTAAAGGTGAGCTTGAAGAGATCCATGATCACACCGTCACACTTCACTACCACTTGAAATTGGATGATCTGAAACGCTACATACAGTTAGCCAAGAAGTGGGATTACTACTTCTACAAAGAGGTTCCTTGGCCAGCCATATTCGATATGGTTTTCCCTCAAGAAAAAGAGTTCACGAAACGGTTCTGATCCGCTTCTTCTTTCCGTATTGCTCTTCGAGAGACGCAAGGTCTTCAAGATCAGCCCCACAGAAAGGGCAGATCTTGAACTCAGCGGAAACCGGCTTACCGCACTCTTGACATTTCAGCTCGTCGATCTTCTTAGCTTCTGCGCTGGGTGGGAAAGGCAGTTCAACAGCTTTAGGCTCTTCACGTCTTCCAAAGATCCTCTCCCTAATCGCTCGGTGGAGTTGATACGCCTCCTCCTTAGGAATATCTGTAATCTTCAATTCTCCGCCGGAACGCATCTTTATGTCCACGGTCGACCGAATCAACCCTCGATCGATCGTAATGTTCACTATCTCTGAGAACGGATAGTCCGTAACAGTCTTCTTTAATCCTAAAGCTGAAGACTTTCTAAAGATAAGTCGCCTATCCGTAACGAAGATCATTTCAGGAAGTACATCTAGACTCTGCTTTACAGCTAGAAGGATCTTCTCTCCAGGACCGAGAATATTTCTAACGTCTTCAGGCAGTTCAGACAAATATCAAATCGACCTTTCTCTATTCTATCGCATAACGAATCGATCTTAAATGTTATGTGGACGCATGATATACTTTCACCCGCCTCAAAACAATTATTAAAGCACGAAAGGCTTACAATGAGGAGAGGGCGGTATCGATGTCCGTCGAGCGTAAACTCAGGTTCAGGATAAAGCGTGGAGAACACGAAGTCGAGCTTGAAGGCGACTACGAATACGTAAAAGAGAAGTTTGAAGAACTGCTAAAGGAGCTTCCGGTTCAAGCCCAAATGGCTATTCAGCCCCAGCAGGCTCAGCTACAGACGTATCTTGCAGCACCGGTGCCATTTGAAACAGTTGGTTTGGAGGGAATAGTGGAGAAAGCTCAAGATGGAAAGCCTCGTTTGGCAATCCCCGTGGACTCGGTTACAGCAAAGGAGGCTCTTGCATTAATGCTGATTGCTGTTCATCCGACTCCGCTCTCAGATGAAGACTTGAGCGCACTCCTTAGCTCAAGTTGGAAGACCATGAAGCCTGAAGCGGTTAGAGCTAGGGCTAGTGAGCTGAGGAGGGAAGGTAAGCTCATCGCTGATAAAGGAGCCTACAGCCTTTCAGGTGCTGGAGTTCAATGGGTTCAGGGTGAGGTTGTCAGCCGGATCAAAGGGGGGCGGATGTAGCCCGTTAACGTTACGTACAACCCCTACTTTAGCGCCAAGCTTATATACCTGAAAGCCATCTATACGTACTCACCGTAGGGAAAACACTTGAAGGTACGTGTAGTGCTACACAGAAGCTACGGCGATATAGAGCTTGAAGCTGAAACTTTCGATGAGATCATAGAGAAGATGAAAGAGTTCCCGGAATGGCTTGAGGTAATCGACAGCATGGTGACCACTCAAGCCGCCGCGGTAAGCGAGAAAGACCTGCTCTCAGGGATAGTCCAAACGACAGCTGACGGTCCGGTTATAACGGTTCCAAGGGACAGACTCACCGATAGAGAAGCGGTGGGAATACTGCTGTACGCTATGGACCCTGAGGGTCTAAGGCCGAGAGAGATGAGCCGACTTCTAAGTCTGAGCGGTTTCCTCTCAGTGGGCTTCGCAAGCAGATTGAGCGAATTGAAACGGGAAGGACTTGCCTACAAGGAAGGGGACATCTATCTGCTCACGGTCGCGGGTAAGAGTTGGGTTGAAGGACTGGTGAAATCGATCAAACCTGGGGGTACTGCCACTTGAGTGAAGAAGCAAAGATCGAAGTGACGATAAGATACAAGGACTTGGAGAAGAAAGTCTCGGGGAATGCAGATCAAGTTATGAGGGAGACGTTCAGCTTCTTATCCGAGATTCTGCCGCAACTTCAGTTTATCTCCAGAATATCCCTAACAGTCGATATGCAAGAGCTCCTGTCGACTTGTGAAGGAGTTTTCGCGGTGACGCCGGAAGGCGTAGTCGCCGTAGTCGCGACGGACAGCTTGACGGATAGAGACCTGATCGTGCTACATTTAGCGAAAGCTAAAGTCGGTTACATAGCTGGAAAAGAAGCGAGAGAGACGCTTCTGATCGGTGATCTCATAGCTGCAACGAAGAGGAGCGCCGGCACCGTGGCCGGCCGCTTGAGTGAAATGTGTTCAGAAGGATTGGTCGAACGCATCGGTAAAGGAGAATACAAGGCGACAACATACGGCCTCGACTACTTCATGAAGAACATCATACCATCGATCAAACTCAAGACGAAGGTGACTCAATGAGTCAAAAATCGAAGTTGAAAGTTCAGATCGAATGTGGAGAGATCAAACATACGGTTGAAGGAGAAGTTGACGAGGTATTAAGCGAAGTGATAAGGTTCGTTTCAAATGTCCTCCCGAACTACGAGGTCGCCTCGAAGATAATGTTCACCCCTGACTATTTGGCTATGATGAACGATATTTCAACCTTCATCAACGTTGCGCCTAATGGAGAGGTGGTCCTGCTCAAATCTACGCTATCCGCTGATGAAGCTATCGGGCTAGTCCTTCTAGGAACCCATGTAGCGAACAAGCTCGGAAAGAGAGAGTCCGATGAACTCCCAGTTGAAGAAATATCGCGTTCCATTGGAAAGGCCGTCAAGACGATAAGGAACACTATCGCAGAGATGAGCAAGGCTGGAATCGTCGAACGCACGGGGAAAGGGAGCTGTAGGATAACGAGCGCTGGGATGCGTGAAGTGCATGAAGCTGCCAAAGCGTTGCTTGAAGCCGAATCGTCGCAAACCGGAGGGTGATTTGGAGACGGAAAGTTTCGCGCCTTCTATTTGAGCTGGAAGGTGCGGCGGATGGGGAATAGTGAATCGCTTCCTAACATAGGGGCGTAACTGATGGCACATCGCACTCAAGATATTGTTTCAGGATACTCGAAGATGACTGGTTTGCTTTCAAACGGGTTCGAACCTACGTCATCGTTGATGCCGGACTTCCTCGTAAACCTGAGCGATAACAGTATGAAGGCTTTAAGCGGAGACCGTTTCAAGCCGAGAGAAGTCTCACTCTTTGAATTTCGAGTCGAAGACTCGCTTGACAACGAGCCAACGTTGGTTCTCAATCTAGGAGAGGGGAAGTTCCAACAGATTCGAATAGAACCGAAGACAAATGAGAATCCGATAGTGGCCGTAGACGTCTCCAGCATCAAAACTGGCGAGACTGAAGTAGGTATCGTTTGCGCCGTGAGAGGCGCTGTTGTCTGGAAGGATAACGGGTCGTACTACTACGTTCGATGCGGCCCTCTCGCATTCCATGTGACAGCGAATACTAATGAACACCTATCTAGAGAGCTCGGTTTTCAACATTCCACACCCCTATCCGCGTGGCCGACGATATATCCTCAAATCATATCCAGAATAAGAAACGTTTTAGAACGTTGGATTCAACGCATAGTCTGTTCATCCTTCAAGAACGCTACAGTACTTTTCGACGGCTCATTGACTGCGGGGACACCGGATAACCCGGTCAGATACGTGGAAGCTATTCTAAATCTCGCGAAGGAGAGGGGGAACACTGTTCTGGCATTCTCAAAGGCTACGGAGCTATGCATATCGGGAAAGAACATTACCGATTACGTTCAAGAACTTCACGCTCCATGTCTTCTAGATGTCGACTCGGCTGTGTTGAAGCAGTTCTCACCAAGTCCGATCAGGCTACTAGGGAGAGTATATGTGGCTAAACTGCAGGTTGAAGGCTTCAGCTTCAGGTTGGATATCGATAGGCAGGTTCCGCAGGAGAATGGGTTTGAAGCAGCCGGTCGAGTGTTAGGGTCAGACATCGTGGATCACGGCTATCCGGAAACTCTCAGGCTAGCTCACATTCTTTCCACATTCACCTCAAACGAGATCATAGGAATTCAAAGGTTTATCTCTAGAACCTATGGGATCCAGATAACTCCGAGACTCAGCCTAAGAAGGTCTCTCTTCGGTCCCTTCGGAACAGGTAGGGAGGTAGCTTGATTGAAGATCTACAGAAAAGAAGGCGACGTCATTCAGATAATAAGCTTCCCTGACGAGGATGTTGAGAAGGGAGACTACTTACTGATAGAGGACAGAAGGACTGGGAAAGGGCTTGTGGTTCAAATAATTGATATACAGTTCGCAAACCTTCCAGGGATCCTCGAGGACATTCTACGCGATGTGATGACCGAGGAGTCGCTTCAAGGAAGTGACTATGACCCGCTTGAGGTTTCATCCCAGATAACGGTCTTAAAAGATACGAAGCTTCTTATCTGCAAGATTCGAGGAGCTGTGGAAAACGGTCTACCTATGCCGAGCGTCTCATGGCTACCGTCGAGAACATGCTCACGTATCGTACGCTTCCCGATAGAATCCTTGATGAACCTCGACGAGGCTAAGAGGCCGGTCTTCATAGGAAAGACGAAGACTGAAGCTGAACTCGTTGTTGATGCAAAATCTCTCGACGGCAAGCTGAACATAATAACTGGAAAGAAGGGAACTGGGAAATCGCATCTATCAAAGCTGCTTGTACTCAGCCTAATCGACCATAAAGCACCGTCCTTGGTTTTCGATGTCAACGGAGAGTACGTCAACCTGAATCGGGTCAAGGGCGGGTTGAGCAGTAGATACGATGGTAAGATCCTTGTTCTCACCCCAAGACTGAATCTCAAATTCAAACTATCCGACGTAGGCTTAAGAAGTTTCAACAGCATGCTAACTTTCGCTCTCGACCTACCGAGCACATCGGGGAAAGTCTTCTCGAAGATATGGCATGATCTAGAGAATAGCGGTCGACTAAACCTGCTTTCGCTTGGAGAAGCGATACAGCGGTTCGAATGCCATGAAAGTGTTAGAGAAGCTATTTATTCGAGGTTTAGCACGATCCTCGACTCCGACCTTTTCACGGACTCTACGGAGGGAAGTCTCACTTTCAGTAAGCTGGCTGAGAAACTGAGCAATGGGACGGCGATAATTGTAAACGTGAAGAACCAATCTTCAACGATTCGAAGGATGATAGTGGAACTCTTCATCAGCAAGTTAGCTGAACTCCTCTCCTCATTAAGACTGAAGGCTCTCTTCCTTTTCGCTGAAGAAGCTCACCTATATCTCCGCGACACCTACTGGGACGACATCGTGACTAGGATGCGCCACCTAGGAATATTCACGACTTTCATAACGAACCAGCCTGATACAATCCAAGAGAGCATCTACCGTCAAGCGGATAACATATTTCTATTCAATTTCACGAATGAACATGATCTCGACGTTGTCTCGAGGGCTGCCAAGATCGACGCTGACAGCGTAAAGCTACTGGTGAAGGATCTTCCAGTTCGCTACTGCCTCATCATCGGGGAGATAGTTAGAAACTTCCCTATAGTGGTGAACGTAAATCCGCTTGAAGTCGAGACGATGGGTCAAACTCGCCTATTCTTTCACGACTAGCCTATCCGGGTCGAAAGGCTAATACAAGTTCAAGTGGAAGAAGAGTAAAGGTCGAGAAGTTGGAGAATCACGAAGATCTTGAACACAGACCGAGAATTGTGAGAATTCGAGATGTGAAAGAGGAAACCCCTACAGTCAAATCCATAGCTTTTCGCGACGAGCAATGTTCGAAAGGCAAACCAGGCCAGTTCGTGATGATATGGATACCTGGAGTAGACGAAGTGCCTATGAGTTTATCCATGATCGGTCGAGACGCAACTTCAGCGGTAACCGTTAGGAAGAGGGG
>CAZHMI010000093.1:0-6593 GCA_964533795.1 uncultured Candidatus Bathyarchaeia archaeon | reverse complement strand
AGGAAAGCTGGTAGTCGTCCCCCTTCAGTGGTATGAGAATGAAGTTCCTCGGAGCCGTCGGTATCCTTAATAGCATATAGTTCAAGCAATAGGTTTGATTGTCAAGCTTCAAAAAAAGATGTTTAGCATAAGGAAGCTTCCTCTATCTTCGGTTTCTCAGCATGGCGAAGGCGCATTCACATGCGCTGAGGATGTAATGGGTATGAAGACCAAAACGTTCCTTGAAGTCAGGATAGACCATTGTGATAAGTTGGAAACTTGTTCTAGGCTTCTTCTCGAAACCTATCCTCAACGCCTCATTGACCATAGCCCTAAACGTATTCAGAAGAACAAAAATCTGTTTGGTAGGCTCGTAATGAAATTTCACCGCTTTAACCGCTATCAACTGACTCTACACTCAAACAATCTTTAAAGTCACATGACGAAGAGTTATCAGAACCCTCAGAACAAACCCGTTCAGTGTGCCAAATCAAAAACATCCGACCTAACGCATCATTTATCTCGATCCTGAAAGCTAGGATCACCGCGAAGCACAGTGAACGCGCAACCAGTGATTAGTTGACCAATAATGCAACTCGATTTATCCACCGCATGGGCAACAGACTTAAACACGATCCGTAGAGATCATTATGCATAGCTTCGATAACCGCATGGAGAAAAGCCTCGAATGCTGGATCTGAAACTGATCAGAGAGAACCCGATGCTTGTCAAGAGAGATTTGGAGAAGCGTGGTGCAGGGGATAAAGCCTCATGTGTAGACGATCTTCTCGAATATGACAGGACACGCAGGAAATTATTGATCGAGGTAAATGAACTTCGGCATAGGAGGAACGTTATTACAACAGAAATAGCTGAAATGCGGAAGGAAGGCAAAGACGTCAGCGCTAAGATGAGAGAAGCCAAAGCAATCCCGGTCAAGATCAAGAAACTGGAAGAACATATAAAGGAATATGATGAGAAAGTCGAATACATTCTACTCAGACTTCCAAACATAATGCATGAATCTGTTCCGATAGGCAAAGACGAGAATGATAACGTGGTCTTGAGAACATGGGGGACTAAACCTGAATTCGATTTCAAAGTAAGGGACCATATAGACATAGGGTTGGCTCTAGATCTGATAGACGTAGAGAGAGCCGCAAAGACGTCTGGAGCGAGATTCTACTATTTGAAGAATGAAGCTGTACTACTCGAATTCGCTATAGCTCAATTCGCCCTCGATATCCTTGTCAAGGAGAAGTTCACTCCAGTGATACCTCCAGCTCTCGTGAAGAAGGAAGCGATGTATGGAGCCGGCTTTCTGCCTTTGGGAGAAGAGGACATCTATCAGATTAAGAATGAAGACTTGTGCCTTGCAGGAACCTCTGAGATCCCTCTGGCTGCTATGCATATGAATGAGATACTGGACGAGAACATTCTCCCACTGTACTACACAGGTTTCTCCACATGCTTTAGAACTGAAGCCGGGGCTCACGGGAGAGATACGAAAGGCATCTTCAGAGTCCACCAATTCGACAAGATTGAGATGTTCAAATTCACTACTCCAGAGAACTCTTGGGAAGAGCATGAGAAATTGATCGCGACCGCTGAGAAGATCTATCAGAGGTTGGGCATCCATTACAGGGTTGTCAACATATGCTCTGGAGAATTAGGCGTCACCGCAGCAAAGAAATACGACATAGAAGTTTGGCTGCCGGGTCAAGGAAAGTATAGAGAGATAGTCTCCTGCAGTAACTGCACTGACTATCAAGCTAGAAGACTCAATATTAGATGCAGAAAGAAGAGCAGTGAGAAGCCGAGGTTCGTGCATACGCTGAATAGCACCGCTATAGCTATTGGAAGAGCTTTAGTGGCTATCTTCGAGAACTTTCAGCAAGACGATGGATCTGTAAGAATTCCAGAAGCTCTATCGCAATACATGGGCGGGGTAGAACTCATACAACGAAAGTAGAGCAGCATCTCTTAGGTATGCGCTTCTAACCCTTCGCCGAGGTTCTCACGGCAGACAACGTTTTCTTCGCCATGACAATACTGTTTAACATGTCATCGATTGTCGAGATCAACGTTTCGAGCTTGTCTTGGCAGATGATTTCTGATTCGATGTACCTTCCTTTAGAGACAGTTGACACTTTGAGGTAGCTAGGTGTTTCTGCATCGTCGGGTTGGAGAGCCTTGCTTACAGCCTCCGCCTCCCTCGGGTTAGAGAAGGAAATTCGTATCTTCGCCTTCATCCTTCATTCTGCTCTTATCTGGCCGGATATCGTCGAGTCCAACTGCTTGATGAAATCTTCTCGTTTCTCCGCTGGGACCTGTGCTCCTGCTGCAACATTATGGCCCCCTCCAATCCCTGAGCATTTCTCAGCAACGGCTTGAAGAGCAACTCCAAGATTTACCCCCCTTTCGATCAGCCAATCCGAAGCCCTTGCTGAAACCTTGACCTCACCTTTCTTCGTTTTCGTCAGAACGAGTATTGCTTTCTCCGTTTTGAATAGCCCGGAGGTTGATAGGATCGACGATAATGCACCTGTCATCTTTTCGTCTAGAAATTCATCTCCATGAATGTAGTATGCGGCTTGAAGTTCGGTTATTGTATCAGGTTTCTGAGTTACCCAGCTTATGTACTGTGCGAGGGTCCTTCGATACTCCGCTAGGACCTGTTGAACCTCCTCCATTACCGCCCCTCTGTCTCCAAGGCATATCGAGACAGCCAAGCCTGGTCTATCCATTCTTCCGCATGCGTTGAGAAGAGACGCGTATTCACGTGCGTCTCTTGTAGGCGTGGAAGCCTCCTCTTGAACAAGCGTGTATACAGTTCCGATCAGTTCGAGCGCTGCTTGGCCGGACAGCCCTTTCGATGAGACAACCTCTATTATTCTTGAGAGAAGCCTCTGCTTTTCTTCATCGGAGAGATCTTTTACGGTTCTCCATTTTTCTTCGCGTTTGACCTGTATACCAACTGAGGCGAGGAGAGCTAAACACTTGTCCTCTTGACCGCTTATTTCCGGAAGGAATGGGACGGTCGTGTAGGCGAGTGCTTTATGGATCGGCCTAGTCTCCCTACCGTAGAAGATCAAGTCGGTCGTGGTTTCTAGGACCCCTTTCTTCAAGCTATCTTCAACGATCTTCTCATTGAGTCCGTGTAGCGTGCGCTTATTCCCTTTGTCCTGCATGTCTCCGAGAGCTCCAACCACAGCCAAGGTCGATAGGTCCATGTTTGTTTCAGCTAAACTTCGAGCTACGAAGTAGGCGATACCGGATCCGCTTACTTCGGTCGCTCCGTCGAAACCATGCTGGTGAGGATTCACGTGAATGAAATCCGAATCTAATCTTCCCGTAGGGGGATGATGATCGAGGATTATCGTCTTCTTCCCAGCGAAACTGTTCCGTATGGCATCTAGGTAGCCGCTGCCGATTTCAGTGAAAATGGTCACATCGGAATCTTCTGAACGACATTCTAAGATAACTTCATCGTCGAGTTGTTTTACTACTTTCAGATGCATCGGGACATCCAGTCTAGCAAGAGCTTTCACTATGATTCCCGCGGCGGCTAAACCGTCAGCGTCGAAGTGAGAAACGACTAGAAAATTCGACTGCCTACTAACTTCATCAAGGATTAGATTCGCCGCCTCACTCGCTCTTGACAATAAACCCTGAAAATCGGACATGACTATGCCACAGAGGCGGCTAAAGGCTGGTACTTCCAGTCAGGCGGGATTACGCCGAGGTCCCTATAGTACTTCACGAGCCTATGAACCTTCGACTCTACAAGAGCCAAGGACCTCTTGCTAGCGTAATCCTCTCTATTCTTCTCGAGATGTTTTCTCAACGCATCAGCTTTCCTCAAGAGCGAGGAAAGGTCCTCAGGCATCTTCAATCCAGCTCCCGAGCTCTCCAGTATTTGAGTGATCGTCTTTCCTACGATGGGTTTGACAAGAGGAACCCCATAACGATCTCTAAGGATTACACCTATCGTATCAGGATTATTCCCTTCTCTAGCGAGCTTAACAACCAAAGCTTCAATCTCCTCAGGCCTATACTTACACCACATGGGCGGCTTCTTGCTAACCGGCCTAGTTGAACCTGAACTCCCACGCTTGCTCGAATACAGCCTAGCCAAGATCCAAGCACCTTAAACTCCAAATGCCTAGTGAAACAGCAACCTTCTTCTTAAGAGGGACAAGGTCTCTATTTAAGCATTATACCACAACATTCTTCTTAGGAGATCAGAATATACCTCCGAAAATGCTGAGTTGCCTCAATTCGAGGAAATGAACTTGCTCAAAATCACCTTTGTCACAAGCAATTCAAACAAGGCCAGGGAGGTTGCCCAAATCTTGGGAAGCTTCAGGATAGATGTTAAGCATGTAGATTTGAGGCTGACTGAAATCCAATCCGATAGTCTAGAAGAGATCGCTGAGGCAAGCGCTCTTGAAGCAACAAATCGAGTCGGTAAACCCGTGATAGTGGAGGACTCTGGATTGTTCATCAAGAGTCTAAACGGATTTCCAGGTCCATTCTCTTCCCACGTCCAGAAGACCATCGGCAATAGGGGCGTTTTGAAGTTGATGGAAGGATTGGATGATCGAGAGGCTATTTTCAAGTCTGTTGTCGCATACTGCGATGAGAAGAGGAGAGCATTATCCTTCACAGGCGAGGTTCCGGGAAAGATATCCTATGAGGAGAGGGGGAAGGTGTGGGCTTTCGATCCAATATTTATCCCAGATGAAAATGGAGACAAGACATATGCTGAGATGGGACCGGTTGAGAAGAACAGGATCTCACATCGAAGAAGAGCGCTTGAAAAATTTGCGAATTGGTATTCGAAGACCTAGCTCACGGCTCCCCCGGCAAGCGATTCGCTTGTTTCGGCATCCGTCAAGGTTGACTTAGGCTCGTTCAGCGAAGTATCTTCCTCTCTTCTCAATCTCGCGAACTTTCGTGAGTACACTCTCAGTTTTCTTCTCCCCTACCTCGTCTCTATAGCCTTCTAATACCGCGCTGAAACATTGATCTACATACTTGTAATGCGTACTGTTCAGAGCCCTTTTTACAAGGTGCAGGTCCACGCCTCTATCCTCAACCTCGCTCGAGTAAAGGCTCAATCCAAAATCTATGAAGAATATCTTATCATCGGAAGTCTGGATCATATTCGAAGTGGTCAAATCTCCATGAATGATCGAACGTTCATGTAGCCTACCGATTAGGTTTCCTACGTTTCTGCAGGCCGTCACCCTTTTCTCAGGCGTGAAATCGTTCAAAGAATCTCTAAGCCTAATGCCATCAACATATTCCATCACTATGGTAAAGTCCGAAAGATCGATGAGATATATACTTGGAGTTGGAACTCCAGCTTTCCTAGCTTCATGCATAATCTGACCTTCATGCACAGTCCTGTACGCTCTAATCTTCTTGTCAAGCGGCTCCACCCTATACTTCTTCTCAACCCTTCTCTTCACAATCACTTTGCTACCGTACCAATCTCCTAAGTAGAGATTCGCTTCAGCCCCCTTCCTAACAAGACTGAAGTCCGACAAGTCTAAGAGCGCCAAGGAATCTCAACCTCGTCCAAACGCCACTTCGGTCTCACGATCGTATCTTCAACCTTAACCTTCACTCCACACTTGAAAGCAAGCAGTCCAGCCCACGCTATCTGAGCACCGCAGTCACCGCTATACTTGGGGTCAACCACATAGAACGCGGCTCCATGTTCCTCGCTTATCACCTTAAGCGCGCTTTGAAGGCGTTTGTTAGCCGCAACCCCACCCGTAAGTAGAACCTCCTTCTTCTCAGTGTGAGCGAGCGACCTCTCAACAGCCTCAGTCAGCATGGAGAACGCAACTTCTTGGATCGAGAAGCACAAGTCCTCAAGGTCGTGCTCGCCTAGTTTCTTCAATGCAGCTGTCAACAAGCCCGAGTAAGCCACATCGTTTCCTTTAACAGTGTAAGGCAAGTCGATGAACCTCTTTCCTTTCAGCGCTAGCTTCTCAACGGCAAAGCCTCCTGGGGGCGGAAGCTTGGCTTTCCTAGCAAAACCATCCAGAACATTTCCCAACGTTATGTCTTCTGTTTCACCGAAGACCCTCCATCTACGTTCAGCACAAGCGGTTATCGCTGTATGTCCGCCCGAAACCAGAACAACGAGAGGATCTCTCGCGCCCGTAGTCAATGCGCCTATCTCGATGTGTCCTATCGCGTGATTCACTGGAACGATAGGCTTGCCGAGAAAGACGGCAAGCGCCCTCGCCATAGTCGCACCCATCCTGAGAACGGGACCCAGTCCCGGTCCCGCCGAGAAGGCGATCACATCAAGATTCTTCGGCTTCACCCTTGCCACTTTGAAAGCACTTCGTAAGACTTCAGGTGCAACTTGACTATGATGTTGAGCTGCTTCCCTAGGGTGAATCCCCTTACCAACTTCAGGCGCATAAACCTCTTTCACATCGCATAGAATAGTTCCATCGTTAGAAACAACGCTCGCCCCAAAAGTATGAGCAGTCGATTCTATGCCTAAGCAGCACAGATTTGTGTTCATAGTTGGATTCCTTTCAGTGAATAATGAAGCGAGCTAGGAAAATAGTTTGTGGATTTCCAGA
>CAZHMI010000092.1:0-6644 GCA_964533795.1 uncultured Candidatus Bathyarchaeia archaeon | reverse complement strand
TGGTGCGGCCGCCGGGATTCGAACCCGGGTCACCGGCGCTCTGCTGAGTTAATGGCAGGCCGACGTCTTAGACCAGGCTGGACTACGGCCGCAACCGGTAACTAGAATCTATCGGAATAGAATAAAAACTTTCGATGGAGTTTGAGGTGCCGAGGGTGCGAGTTTCACCGCGGTTATCGGTTTTGAACGCACGACAGCCCGGTCTTCAGCTTCACCCTCTTGTCAGATCATTGAGAGTCGGGTGCTCTCCCAGGCTGAGCTACCTCGGCATTACGCTCGGCACATTTACACGAAGAATGGTCAGCTTTCACTTAAGATTTTCTTTGAAGTCAGCCTAAAGGTCGAACCTCTTGGCTTAGACTATAAGCTAGCGGTTGGGATGCCATAATTTGTTATGAGCACTCGAAATGTATTTAAGGGGTGATACTTGCTATCATTGAACGCGGGCCGGTAGATCAGTCTGGTATGAACTACTCCTCAATCGAGGGGCGTTACTAAATCGTCCGCTTGGCATGCGGAAGGTCGCGGGTTCAAATCCCGCCCGGTCCACATCTTTGCTTGCTTGTTAATAGCCAAAATAAGCTCGTTTTAAGATTATCCAAAATTGGAATATTTGACTTGAGAAACAAAAAATGGGAATAAACAGTTATTAATCTAGATGCAGAGTCTATGATCAATAAGTCCTATGCTTTTGGTAGCATTCTTTACAGTAGACCGGTCTTCCTTGTGTTGGTACGAATGGCACTTCTGCTTCTCGTCCACAGTCGGAACATTTTATCTTATGTATTGTCCTTGGACCGAATTCACGTCTCTCAAAACCCATACGGTTCACCCCTTTGCAGTTAGTTATACAGATGATAGTACCGCACAGTAGAATCAACGTATACTAGCGGTACCAGTTAGATGCATCACATATAAACATATGTATGGAAATCGCTAAGCTGCCTACCTTGTTCTGTGTCTGCGTACCATATTTAGGCCTCTGTTGAGAACCGTAAGATCAAATCCCAATCGCATGGATGAGCCGGATCAGGACGACTTAAATACATGGATTCCATCTTGTCACCTTTCAAGAGAGTTTAGCGCTCATGGCGGAAGATACAGAGAAGAAGACTGCGTCCAAATTAGAGATCGATAGGCCTCAGGATTTCAAATTTCACATCGCGTATGATGTTTATTCTCAAGCTTGGGACGAGAATGAATCTGAGGCAGTCAGATTGAAGTTGAACGAGTTGATCTCTTCCCTCTCCAACGGTGAGAACGATTATTCAGACTTCTACGCCCAAATTCAGGAATACCGCAAGGATTTGAGTTCCTTCAAGTCAGGTAGGACAAGAATTGAGACCCAGAGGAAGAGGGATTGGCCGAGGAGTGACGCTCGAGATAGAAGAAATCGTCGTCACAGATGAAAGCTTACGTAATTCATCCGAAAGTTACAGAGTGCGCTCTTTCCAGATAGAAAATCTGAAACTAGATCCCGGCAATTCAACCTTTAGAAACAGACGAGATGTGCGATGTGGAGAGGGAATCAACGTCTTACTATGTCTACTTGCTTCTCTGTGATGACGGAAGTTACTATACTGGATATACGAACAATGTGGGTTCTCGGCTTAAGCGGCACAAGAAAGGGTATGGAGCAAGGTATACCAGAATGCGTAGACCGAAGAGGGTTATTCATCTGGAAGAGTTCAAGACGCGCCGTGCCGCGATGAGAAGAGAGCAACAGATAAAAGCACTTACTCATAACCAGAAGCGCGATCTCGAGAGAAAAGCGGCAAAAACGAGATGCAAGATTTCCCAGGTGTAAGAATGGACCTTAGCGGTAATTGCCGTTGGCTATCAGAGCGACGCGACCGGTGAAGAGCTATGCATCAAAGTTGATTCACGGTCATATTCTTAGGCTAAGCTACTTATGTTAGCTCGTAGTAGTGTCTAACTCCTTTCTCATCTTCCTCGTAATCGTACTTCTTACCCGTTCGGCGATCGATGTAAACACCCGACCCAATATGAGCGATATCCATCCCTTGCATATGAGCCGTATTATAGTTCAGAATGTCCACGTACTTTCGACCCTCCTTCCGCTTCCAGTTTCGCGTTTGACCCTTCTTACTCGTCTCTACCCACTCCAAGTAGACGCTGGGCGCCAAACTCTCCTGATGCCCTCCCGGACATGTGAATGTTCTTGCTTTCATGAACTGATCGAAGTTTTCGTATGTGCCCTTGAACTCGACCTTGGCCCCGCATTTTCGGCACTTGAATGCAAAAGTTCGATCTACCCTAGGCAGAGGATCGTGTCCTCCAAGGTTAACGGGGCTGCTCACGCGCCTTCTCTCCTTTCTTCTCGTCATATATGCTTTTACGACAAAACGAGTAATTATTTCTCATGGGACGCTCACCGCAATAGTGGTAATTCTCTCCTCAATAATACCAGAAGACGGTTATGCGCACACTTGTGACGAGAAAATCATGGGAAGGAAGGTGTTGTGATGCGGAATGGTTTTGAACCCTAAAGGGTAGAATCCTGCCTGTTCCACCAAAAGCTTCTCTTCGTTGCAAGCTCAGCGAACTCTTCAGTTAAGGTTTCCTTAAAGCCATTCATATCGTATTTTATGGATCTCCTTGAAGTGGGGATCGTCGGAAAGCACATGCCTCGATTTAGTTTCTATGCTAGTTGCAGCAACAATCGAGTCAGCGGTAGGCAAACCCCGGTATTGACACCTTAGGTCAGCGGATTTCACCGCAATTCTCGCCGTTAGGTCTACTATCTCGAAATGAGAAGCTATGATCGAGTTTACACGAAGCTGAGCAACATCCTTCCTCACGTGATCGTACATGAATTTGTAGACTTCGTGAAGAACGATAGTCGGAACTATCGCTCCCCCTCTCTGAAGTTCAACCATCTTCCGTGAGGATTTCGCCTTGAGTTGATCAGTATCAGCAAGATAGTGTGTCAAGAAGAATCGTGTGTCAACGGTGCAAGTCATGCTCAGTACCTGTCATGAGCCCTCATATCGTCAAGTTTCTTCCTCATCTGTTCCAAGCTGATCCTGCCGGCGTCAACCACAGCCAAGTCCTCGATCGGCGTAATGGGAGTAATGAGAATGCCCTCTTTGCTATCTTTGATAAGGACCCGCATCCCCTCCCTAATCCCGTACTTCTTTCTCTTCGAGACAGGTATCGTAACCTGGCCTTTTCTCGTCACCAATACAATCTGTTCCGACATTGTGCTCGAGTAGGACTCGAGCCATTCATACAACCTTGGGTTCAGCCTGTTCCCAGTCACGAGGTGATCGGCACCCCAACGGGCTGCAATAGTAGAGTACAAGCCCGCCTTGAGTTTTCTCTTCCCAAAGAGAATTGCTACTTGGCATTAGGAAGGCAAGCATGTCTATAACGCCTAAGGAGCAAGTTTCAGATACGATGCTAAATGTAAAGCACTGTCGTAGCGCCTTTCGTCATTCCTAGAAATGCTGTGATCCCAGTTACATGATCAACTTCGTCTATGAGCTCATCTTTCCTGATATCATGAAATGCCATGGCCGATACGCATGCGTAGATTTTTCCGCCGAACTTCCTAAGATCTTTCAACAGATCAGAAATCTTCTGGATGCTCCCTGCAACCAAGCCCACTTTAACACCTTGTCTTATCCACGCATCGGTCTCCTCTTCCACCCGGTCTGTCCTGCCTTTCACCAGTCTCGTCACCGCCCCATAAGTGAATAGAATATGAACTTCGTTGCCTAGCGTCGCCAACGCCACTGCTATTGCAAGCCCATATGCAACTCTATCGTATGAGGCGCTATTCATTATCAGAGCTACCTTCTCCTTCAATGCGCAGTTATGTCCTTCCGACTCCAAGCGCATCAACCCTTCTAAACAATATCCGGAAATCTTGAGTTCTTGCTATTATTGTCTAGCTATATACCCTCTTTAACACTCTGAGAGCGTTCAGGGTTATCCACTTGCTCGCTCTACATTTTCGTTCTATGTTTACCTGAAAGCGTCCGTTGAAAGTGCTCTCCAGTTTCCATCTGCCTCGATCGTCCTGCTTCGAAATCACCAAATCCACGGCGTCCTGCATTCGCTTGTCTCTGTAACCTAGCTTTGTTAGTATTCCTAAGATTTCTAAGGCATCAGTATTCCACATTAAGGGGAAGCCGAATTGTAACCAGCTAGGTTTAGACACCTGGCTTAGATCGTGACTTCTTTTGTGAACGCGATGTTTAAGCATGTATTCAGCTCCTTTCTCGATTGTGATCTTCACGTCCTGAGATCTCTTGTTTATTGGGATTTCCGCAAGTGCCTTCAATGCCTTAACCACGCCCATGTGGCAAGTGTGCTTTCCCCAGCATCTCTTGTATCCCTCGTACGGCCAACCTTTAGGCGACTCTTCTATTCCGTCATCGAATCTCTGATATGTCAGGATTCAGTTGATTCCTCGTTGAACTCTTGGGTCTTCTAGGTAGCCTAATCTGATCAAGCTCCAGACCATGTTACCGGTTAAGCAAGGTAATACTTTGCTATGGTCGCCTCCATCGGTCTTTGCGCTGAGGTAGGAGAAACCGCCACTTTCACGATCTTGAGAGTTCTCAAGGATAAACTCACAAGCCTTCCTGACTCGTTCATCATTTCCGTCTGCACCGAGCTCAGCCAAGATTATAAGTTGCCAAACAGTCCCTTTGTACTTGGATCTAATGTAGAAATCCTCAGGCTTTTCCCAGTAACCTCCTGTCCTCTGCTTGGCTAAGATCTTGGGCAAAACTCCAGTTTCCATAACTGCTGCCTTGGCTTTCCTCACTTCCTCATCGCCCTCGGGCTTTTCTAGGACGTCGGTCATTGCAAAATATTGGACTGAAGGATTGTCCGGCTCTAGCAGCCAACTAATTGGATCTGCCTTCAATATTGATTTCCAATTCATCATGTTCTTCCGCCTTGCATATGGCAAGCGTCTGTCGCTAAATCTGAGGCACTGGCTTAGTAGGTTTCTGCTCTATTCAGCTAGTTTATAGAACCGCATGATGGCTACAGCTTATCTCGCTTCTCTATTTACGCCGCTAGAGCTCCTCCATCGACGACTAGAGCCGTTCCTGTGACGAAGGACGATTCCTCGGATGCTAGGTAAAGCGCTGCGGAAGCAACGTCTTCAGGTTCGCCTATCCTGCCGATGAGCACTTTCTTAGCCTCTTCAGGATTCTCCTGTTTCTCGAGCCAGCGTTCAGCCAACGGTGTCTTGATTAAGCCAGGGCATATGGCGTTGACTCTAATCTTATCTTTAGCATGGTCGAGAGCCATGGCTTTGGTTATTAGTAAAATTCCGCCTTTAGTGGCGTTGTAAACAGCATTTCTCTTGAAGCCTACAATTCCGCCGATTGATGAGGTGTTGATTATCACTCCTCCTCCGCCTTTTATCATCTCAGGAATCGCATACTTCGAACAGAGGAACACTCCTTTCAGATTCACGTTCATCATCCTGTCGTATTCTTCAAGTGTCGTCTCTAGGATCGTTCCGACGATGTTTATCCCTGCGTTATTGAATAGAATATCGATTCTTCCATAGTGGGCGATCGTGTTATCTATCATCTTCTTCACATCGTCAACCTTCGAAACATCAGTTCGAATGAACACGGCGTCGCCTCCATTGCCCTTAATCTCTTGAACAGCACCTTTACCTCCGTTCTCATCGACATCAGCGACTACAACCTTCGCTCCTTCTTTCGCGAAGAGAATCGCCGTGGCTCTGCCTATCCCCGATCCAGCACCGGTCACTATCGCGACCTTTCCTTTTAGCTTCATATGATCACCTCCGATGTCCGCTTCAACTTCATTACATAGGAAGATGATTCCAAGTTGCCACTTAACCTACCCTTATTATTACTCTTCCTTGCTCTTTGAGTACAGCGACTCTAAAGCGTCTCTTCCCTTTACCTTAAGCTCTTTAGAAGCATCGATATCCAGCAGGTCTTTTCTGTTTCCGCCCGTGGTACCAATGATTTTCATCTCCCGGTTGTACAGGAAGTTTATTGATAGCTTGACAACGATCATTCAATCACGTCGTACATTATGAAACGAGTGGGCACAGGTGCTTTCTTGGTAAGTCTGTTTCTTGCTAATGTAGTCGAAGTTGAGGCGATGAGAAGACGCTAGTTCTTCTTAGCATTCCTCATTACGAACAGGGATGCTGCTAGCGCTATGAATACTGCTAATGCGGTTGCTGGGAACTCTGGTACTGGTATTTGATTTGACCAACCGCTACATCCGTGTATGGTGCAGTGGGCTCTAGCCCTGACACTTGGGGTTCCTTGTATTGCTCCCAAGTCCAGTTCGACTGTGAACGGATCACTGTCTTGTGGCTGCAGATTGAATGGTGTAACTTGCCCGTCAACGTCAACTTCTATGATGTCGACGTAGTGGCCACTACTCGGGTTCGAATGGGTAATCTGAAGCCTTATTCTACCTGCCGAGCCTTGAGAGATATTCTCAACCTGGAGGACGGTAGGTATATTCGCCTCAACTCTCTGGATAAGGCTGGACAAGGCTTCAGTTGATATTGCTGCCAAAGATGCGGACTTCAAGAAAACCCTCCTACTGACTAGTTTTCCACTAGATCGCCTCATACCTCACCCCTCTATTCGAGTTGCATCTTC
>CAZHMI010000091.1:0-6737 GCA_964533795.1 uncultured Candidatus Bathyarchaeia archaeon | reverse complement strand
GAGTACGTTCTGAACGGGGAGAAGATGTACATAAGCGGGGTTAGAGAAGTCATGAAGCAGATGGAGGAAGGCGGAGGATTCTTGACGCTCGCGAAGACCGCGCCTGAACGAGGTACAAGAGGACTGAGCTTCTTCTACGTCCCATTGAGAGGAACGCCTGGAATCAGTCCGACGTACGTTGAAGAGTGGGGTAGGAAAGGAATCTCAACAGGAGGTTTCGCTCTGACGGACGTTAAGGTTCCGCTTCACAATCTCTTGGGAGAGGAGAACAAAGGCTTCTACAAGGCTATGGAAGGCTTTGACTATGCTAGAGCGATAATCTCAGTAGTGTGCGCTGGTGCAACAACAACGGCACTTGAGTTAGGAATGGACTATATTAAACAGAGAAAAGCGTTTGGACAACCGATCGGCAAGTACGAGGGAATCCAGTTCAAACTGGCAGAACATTATGCTAAGACAGACGCAGCGAGGCTCTTGGGATACAGAGCATTATGGATGCTTGAAAAAGAACAGCGAGAGAATAAGTATTCTAGATTTGAAGTCAGCAAAGCTGTGGCTGAGGCAAAGATGCTTGCTCCAACGATTGCTTTTGACGCTATGAATGATGTACTTCAATGGTACGGCGCGTTCGGATTCACTTCAGAATGCCCAGTCGAAATGGGATTGAGAGGCGTCAGGTCTTACATGTGGGCGGAGGGATCAACAGAGATAATGAAGATAATAGTTGCCCGCGAGCTACTTGGGAAAGAATACATAGCTTATAGATGAAAGCCCCTCGACCATAGATAGGCGTTACCGCTACTCGCGGAATCCAGCATAATCCTTTTCCTCTAACGAGATTCTCGTTCTCGGATAATGATCTCAGTCGCTTTGCTAACCAGGTCTGCGAGATCTCTGAAGTAGCTTGTGAAGCCGTATTTTTGGCACAGCTTGGCGGGTTCTGGACTTCCGCCAACAAGAACCTTGAGCATGTTTCTTGGCAAGTTTTCGATCAATCCTGACGCTAAGCTTTGAACTCTCGGGTCATCCTCCCGGGTCTTGATGAGTAGGACAGCGAGATGACATTGATTCAGGCTGGCGATGCTTACCAAGTTGTTGTAGGTGGCTTCAGGCGGCAAGATGAATGTTTTCAAACCTGCTGCTCGCAGGACTGAACTGGCCATGGCGCTGTCAAGGCCCACCCTATCCTCTGGAATGCATCCCAGGACCGCTTTTCCGATAGCCTTACTCTCTTCAATGGAAAGCTGTGGTTCTAGCTCTCTTAACGCGGTGAGTGTTGCTTGAGAAGAAGCGGAAAACTTTGAATTATCATACTCACCGATGCTATGAAGATCACTGACGATGCTCATGCCGTCAGTGATCGCGTCTAAAGTCGCGGTCACTGGTCCCCCTTTCTCTACCAGCTGCTTTACTACCTGCTCAGTTGCCAAATTATTCCCTTTCACTATAGCATCCGTCAATTGCCTCAGGGTCTCGTCCCTACTCATTGACTTCTACCTTTGCCATCTTTCAATGAATCCGCTCTTTTTATAAGGTATATGTAGCGAACTATGTCAGAACACCTTGGCATTTGGCCTCCATTTTCAATGACTCTTATAGCCAACATGGGCATCACTATATTCAGCATGTAGAGGCGGCATGGTTTGGATGAGAAGAAGAATAACTATCGATGGTAGCTCGCTGTCAATTGAAGACTTGGTTGCAGTCGCGCGTGGAAATGCCTACGTCACATTGAGTGTCGGAGCTAAACGGAGAGTCGCCATTTCTAGGAGAACAGTCGAGAAGTGGGTGTCAGAACATAGAAAGGTTTATGGAATCACAACAGGCTTCGGCCCAATGTGTGACATATCAATTGGGATGAGTGAAGCAAAAGAGCTTCAAGAAAACTTGATCCGAAGTCATTCAGCCGGGTTTGGAAAACCATTCCCGAGAGACATTGTCAGAGCAATCATGCTCCTTAGAGCGAATGTCTTAGCCAAAGGTTATTCAGGCGTCAGAGTGCACTTGCTGAACATCTTGACAAGCATGATAAATCGAGGCATCCATCCGGTCATACCGGAGGTGGGATCGGTAGGCGCAAGCGGCGACCTTGTCCCCTTAGCTCACATGGCCTTAGCTATGATGGGAGAGGGCAATGTTGAATACAACGGAAGCGTCTTCGAGGCCGCTTACGCATTGAAGAAGGAGGGACTCGATAAGGTTAGGTTAGATTCTAAAGAAGGTATAGCTCTCATAAATGGCACTTCGGTAATGACCGCGTTGGGAGCACTTGTCTGCTATGATTCTGAGAGGCTCATCAAAGAGGCTGAGATTGCAGCCGCCATGAGTATCGAAGCGTTGAATGGTGCTCTGGAACCTTTCGACAAAAGGATTCATCTGCTCAGACCTCACAAAGGTCAAATTGAAAGTGCTGAGAATTTCAGAAAGTTGCTTAATGGAAGCCGACTTGTATCAAGTTTCAAGGAGGATACGAAGAAGATTCGAAAAGAATCTTTGGAGACACGAAACATCAAGCTTCAAGATGCCTATTCCCTACGATGCTCACCGCAAGTGTACGGCGCTGTCAGAGATGCAATTGCTTTTGCGAGAAAAGTGATAGAAATTGAGATGAACTCAGCAACAGACAATCCCCTTATACTTTCAAAGTCCGATGAAGCGCTTCACGGGGGCAACTTTCACGGCCAACCTATAGCAAGCGCGATGGACATGCTAAGCATATCACTCACGAGCGTCGGAAACATCTCCGAGAGGAGAATTGCAAGACTGTTGGATAGCAGTTTGAATGAGGGATTGCCGCTCTTCTTGGTTAGAGACAGGGAGGGTATCCAAATGGGGTTGATGGGAACGCAGTATACGGCAACTTCACTAGCAGCTGAGAACCGAACTTTGGCTTATCCAGCAAGCATTCAATCTCTACCGACGAACGCGAACAACCAAGACATAGTTAGCATGGGAACAATTGCAGCAAGGAACGCGTTGAAGATCTTGAGAAACGTTGAATGCATACTCGCCATTGAGATGATAAGCGCCGCGCAAGCGATTGAAATACGAGGCCCCGAGAAGCTCGCGACGAGAACTGGGAGGGCGTACAAGATGATTAGGACGATTGTGCCACCGGTAGTGAAAGACAGGGAGACCTACCTTGACATAGAGAAACTCGTCAAAATCTTGAAGAATGGCAAACTGGTGAAAGCCGTCTATTCGAGATGACAGCCACAAAAATGGAAGAGAAAAGGTTTTGGCTTATTAAGAGTTTGTACGTAGATTTCATCGAAATTGCTTGCTTAAAAATCAGTCCAAATGCAAACCCCGTCCCTAGGATAGTTCAAGATGGGTGAGCTCCGCGACATCATCCCATTGGAAGGAAGCATTCGTTTCAGTATTCGATAACTGGGAGGAAAAATAGAGGAAGAATAATGAATATCCTCGCTATCGGTGGGTTATGGCAGCTCTAATGTGGCTAATGCTCTTTGCTCTTGTGCTCTTTGCTCTTGGGTTGAGGTGGTTTTGTTTTGCTCCTATGATGCTAACGGTGATGGATGATCTATCCATAACTTTTGAAAAAAGCAGGCATCATAATAGCGCTGATCCCCCTAGCCTTGGTCATAGCGTGTATTCCCAGCGGCCTATTTTCGGATCGCTTCGGTTTCAAACGGACTGTTTTAATAGGAGGGATAGCGATGAGCGTCTTTGGCTTGTTCAGAGGATTCTCTAGAGACTTCGCAACATTAGCCATAACTACGTTCCTCTGCGGTGTCGGGTATGCTATAACCTACCCCGATCTGCCCAAGATGGTAGGCATGTGGTTCCATGCGAAGGAACACGCCTTGGCAAGGGGCACAGTGTTCTCCGGCATGGTGACCGGCTTGTCCGTATCCTTCGTCTTGACTCCTGCTGTACTACTACCATTGATTAAGTCTTGGCAGGGGGTTTTTTATCGCTATTGGGATTCTTAGTTTGACGTTTACTATTGTATGGATAGTGTTGGCAAGGGAGGCATCGGAATCAACGACAGGTTCTTCTGGAACAAAAGTGCCTGCAAGAAGCATTTCATTCAGGAAATCTCTTTCGGCCGTAGCTCAGAACAGACATATATGGATCGCGGCTTTTATCGGCTTCTTCCTACTTGCCTCTCAGATAGGATTCATCGGGTTTTTCCAGCTATTCTCGAATTGCAGGGGATGGATCCAAGCACGGCTGGATTCATAGCATCGATGATAACATGGCTAATGATCCCTGGCAGCCTCATTATGCCGAACGCTTCTGACCGGCTAGGTCTGAGAAAACCTTTCTTCTGGATCTCATCGATTATCGCGGGTGTGGCGCTCTATTTCGCGGGAACGATGATCGGTCCGACCTTATGGATTTCGATAATCATATACGGGTTTTTAAGCGGAGGCATGGCCGCTCTAGCGTTGGCGATGCCCATAGAACTTGCAGGGCCATCGTATGCAGCTACAGCCGGCGGATTGTCTCTCGTCATCGGATACTTAGGCGCCATGATTGGGCCGTGGTTAGCAGGGTATCTCTCAACTGTCACCGGTTCCTTTGTTTTGAGCACAATTGTATGCGTACTTCTAACAGAGGCTAATGTGATCGCGGGTTTAATCCTAAAAGAGACAGGCAAGAAGGCTTCTCGAAAGAATACCTAGCCGACCGGTTGTTCTGATCTGTGTGCTCTACGAGGCATAAGCTATCACGGCATTGCGGATCGAAATTGTTGCAAGTTCGTTTTTTGGACTGGTTGCTTGAGGTCAAGTTGCCCTATCAAGGAGTTCGATCAGCTCATAGACCTTTAGATTCGAACCATAATTGGCAACAGCATCATTGAAGTTCCTTACACAGAAGGGACATGAGGTGACGATAGCCTCAGCTCCACTCGCTTCAGCCTCTTTTATCCGCTCATAAGCCGTTTCTAGAGCGAAATCTGGAAAAGCCGATTTTACTCCTCCTCCTGCTCCGCAGCACCAAGAATCCTCTTTGATTCGATACATCTCAACCAACTCTAACCCAGGGATAGCCCTCAAAAGTTTCCGGGGTTTCTCGAACCACTCTTTCCTGAAATTCTTGATTTCAGGGGTTTCAATTGATCTTCCGCCTTTGAACCATAAGGTTACGTGGCGGCCTAAATGGCAAGGGTCATGCCATGTCACTTTATGCTTGAACTCTTTCTTCGGTACGATAACGCCTCTTTCAAATAGGTCGTGGACGAATTCAGAAACGTGCTTCAACTCAAACGGAACCTCTCCAACGTACTTCGGGTAGTCTATCTTGAAGGCTCGATAGCAACCAGAACAACTGAAGACCAATTTTGAGACGCCCATGCGACGGAATATGTCAATATTCTGTTTCGCCAGTTTCTCAGCGGTCTCAACTTGACCGATCCGAATTAGTGGAGAACCGCAGCAAACTTCATTCGAGAGCACAGTGAAGTCGACACCGGCTTTCCTCAATAGATTGGCTGTTGCTTTTCCGACGCTGGACAGCCTGTAGGAGGTGGTGCAGCCGACGAAGTAAGCTATTTCCGACTTCGAGTCTATCTTGCCATCGTACCAGTTCGTTCGCAGTTCATGTCTTTCAGCATAGGGATTATTGTTCGATAGAATCGAATCCACTATACCTTTATGTTTTGGGTGAGGAGGAACTCCGGAATCAATGCACTGAGCTCTGGCTGCTTCTATTATTTCGGGGATAGGAATATTGTTCTCACATTGAGTTTGACAGTTTCCGCATGTTGGGCAGCGGAAGAGTACGTCGGAGACCTCTTCAGAGGCTTTGAGATCGCCTTCTAGGAGGGCCCTAGCGATCCAAACTCTACCGGAGCCCCAGTATGCTTCCCACTCAAACTTGTTTCCTGAAACGCATCCATTAATTATTCCTGAGTAATCCTTGAACCCTTGTCTATCAGGCTCACCTGAGTATGCGAAACGACATGCTCGGCAGTGAATGCAGCGATAGATATCCTTCTGGTACTTCTGAAGGTTTCGCAAGCTAGAAGCCTCCTGCTATTAGCCCCAGTCTGCCGGGATGCATTATGCCATTCGGGTCCAGTAGTTTCTTGATCTTCTTCAACATCTCGAAGTAAGCCTTTGCTCTGGAGTAGGTTTGAGGAGCATGGACGTACGGGTCCGGCCTATAATTCAGCCATCCCTTATCTAGGAAGATCTCGGTAGTCTCTCTATTGAAGTCTTGAACTTTTTGCAGGTCTTCCGGTCTAGTTGGGTCGAAACATACGATGGGCATACAAATGGCTTCTCTGCCCTGCTCTATAGACGCAACCCATAGCACGGGAGGAATACTGTATTTCTCCATCTTCTCTTGAGCAATCCTACAGAATTCAGCTGCGTCTCTCCAAGGCGTATACCAAGTGATGAAAAGAAAAGAGCCTTTGAAAAGAGCGTAGGGGCTCGCTATTTTGTTCGGCTTCAACATTCTGCTAGCCTTCTGTTTCGGATGAAGCTTCCATTCTTCAGCCTTGATCCCTTTCTCCTTCAGTTTCTCTATAGCCTGATAGATGACCTTCCTCTGATGATTCAGATCCTCCTCGTCCTTCCCCCAAATCTCAAAGTTGGAAAACCATTCAGGAACTCCTTGCTTCTTCCAAAAATCTCTTGCAGAAGGTATCTCGATTTCTGAGGCCATCCTTGTTGGAACGAGCAACCAATTCCCACATTGAACCGAGACACAAACTTCAGTCTTAAGCACATCCAGCGTGCCGTTTACCATATCCTCTGGAC
>CAZHMI010000090.1:0-6896 GCA_964533795.1 uncultured Candidatus Bathyarchaeia archaeon | reverse complement strand
AGGGCGTCAAAGAAGCTCAAGGCAACTACATAATGGAGAAAGTAGTCGTAACCTACGACCCGAGCAAGATAGATGTTTCCACTATCGAGAAGAAGATAGAGGATCTCGGGTACAGAATCTCCTATAAGAAATACGCCGCTATGACCCAGAGAATACGTAGCTGGATCAAGCGTAACAAGTAGAATTAATAGCTACCGTGAGTTCTTGCCTGTATGATATCTCTGAGAAAAGATATCTGTTGATTTCTAGTACGTTCCTAAACGGTTTCAGTCAACTATCGACATGAGGAGGAGAAACTGGATGTCTTGTAGAAAGACGTCGAAAGTCCTCGTATTTAAGAGTGAAGATAGACCAAAAGGGATTCGAACTCTACTGGACCATTTCGGCACAAGTCTCAAGGGCAAAACGGTAGCTTTGAAAGCCAACTTCAATAGCGCTGACAGATTCCCTGCTTCAACTCACCCTGATGCGGTAGCGATCTTGGTGAAGAGCTTGAAGAATGCAGGGGCTAAGAAGATTACCTTGGCTGAGAGAAGTGGGATGGGCGTAACTGAACAGGTTGTGAGAGATCTTGGAATTATGGATCTGTCCAGTTCACTAGGCTTTGCTGTAAATATTCTCGATCGGGTTCCAGAAGACGGTTGGATTCGAGTTAATAGGCCTGACAACCACTGGAAGAGAGGATTCCTTTTCTCAAAGGTCTTCCGCGACGCCGATATTATCGTTCAAACCTGTTGCTTAAAGACTCATAGGTTTGGGGGGCACTTCACCTTATCGTTGAAGAACTCAGTCGGCATGGTAGCTAAGTTCGACCCTCAAGATGGATACGACTACATGAATGAGCTTCACAGTTCGCCCTATCAGCGGCTTATGATCGCTGAGATAAATCGAGAGTATAAGCCTAGTCTGGTAGTCTTGGATGGCATCGAGGCATTTGTGACAGAGGGGCCAGATATAGGCCGGGTAGTTAGACCGGGTGTAATTCTGGCTGGAGAAGATAGAGTTGCATTAGACGCTGTCGCTGTAGGCATACTCAGACTCTTCGGAACAACACCAGAGGTCTCTAAGGGCGATATCTTTCAGCAAGAGCAGATCGCTAGGGCTGTTGAACTGGGTGTGGGAGCCAAATCCTTTGAAGAGATTGAGATAATCCCTCTGAATAATCCTGCTAGGGATTTCGTTAAGAGACTTGAAGGAGTGTTGACGCGTAGCTAGTCGTTCTAGCCGTATCTCTCTTCCATCCAAGGATCCGCTGTATTGCTGTATCCCCTCTTCTCCCAGTATCCCAACTCTTGTTCTCTTGTGAATTTGATCCTTCTCACCCATTTAGCGCTCTTGTATGCATACTTCTTCGGAACCACGAGCCTCAAAGGTCCGCCGTGCTCAGGGCTGAGCTCCTTACCATCCAACTTGTACGCAAGCAACACATCTTCCTCCATCATGTCCCCTATTGGAAGCGACGTTGTATAGCCTCCTACGCATTCAATGGTGCAGAATCTAGCTTCAAGCATAGGTTTAACCATCTCACAGATAGTTCTGAAGGAGACGCCTTCCCACTCGTTGTCAAGTCTACTCCAACCTTCAACACAATGGAAGTCGGAGACGCTCCTCCTGCTAGGTAGGGAAAGAAAGTCTCTCCAACTCAACTTCAAAGGCTTCTCGACGAGACCATATACTTCGAATGTCCAACCTGCTTGATCGAAATCCGGTGCAGAGCCGACATGTAGCACTGGAAGCTCCTCCATTTGATACTGGCCTGGGGGTAGCCTTTCTTCGCCTTTCGATCCGTTCATTAGCGCTCATTCTGAAAGTACGCGTCTCTATCAAAATAAATTATTCTTGATCAACTGGATGAAGGAGAATTCACTCTGCGCTGCAGTTCTTGTTCTTGATAGAAAAAGCCTATATCGATTGTTTATCTCTTCAAGGTTTCAATGTACCCTCACGATGATAGAAAGAGATAATGAGTTGGTTGACTGATGAAGAGGTACCTACTGGGCTTCATCGTAGGTCTACTTCTCATCTGCGCTGTATATGCCGCAATTATTATCACGATTCCGAATCCTGAAGTCAGGAACTTGCCGTACTATACATTTAGAACGTTTCTCAGAATATTTGCCACGTATCTCATCGCTTTGGTCTTCGGGCTCTTTTTCGGAATTCTAGCTGCATGCAATAAGACTGCTTCAACGATCCTAGTGCCACTTTTCGACGTGTTGCAGTCGATCCCTATCTTAGGCTACTTCCCGGCTGCAGTGATCTTCTTTGTCTCCGGGTTTCCGGGTGGAGAAGCGGGGAAGGAAGTAGCTGCTATGCTACTTCTTTTCACTTCGATGGAGTGGGCTATATTCTTCGGGATCATCGGAGCTGTGAAGAACATTCCAGCGAATATAGTTGAGGTTGCAGAAGTATTCGGGTTGAGAGGGTTAAGGTATATCAGACATGTGACTCTGCCAGCGATCGTTCCAGCGCTAATTTCAGCGAGCACCTTGGCTTGGGGCGACGGTTGGTTCTTCATAATCGCCGCTGAATACATTACTTATGGTGGTCAACCATACGCGCTTCCAGGTATCGGAGCCTTCTTGGCTAAGGCAGCTTACGAGTATGGAGACTTGAGACTCTCAATCGCCATTCTCATCTTGATGACCTCCATTGTTTTCTACATAAATTTCCTGACTTGGCATCGTTTAACGGAAAGAGCTGGAGCCGGAACGTACAAGCCCGTGCTAAAGCTTGACCTTTCGAGCCTTCAACGTTCCCTGCATTTGAGGAAGATCAGGGTGAAATGGCTTCACGTCCCGAGGCTGCACTTGTCATTCAGGTTTAGACATGTGATACTGCCCGCCTCGAAACCTAAGAGATATACGCATAAGGAAAGAGTCGTCGCGGCCATATCAGGAGTCTTCATAATAATCTTCATCATCCTAGCCTTAACTGGAACGATTCCAAGCCTGGAATACGTCTTCGAATCGCTGAATGTTCCTGAGATGTCCTTCCTACCTTTGTATACCGCGTCTACTCTCGGTAGGATGATCGTGGCATACTTCATCTCGCTTGGAATAGCGATCGTGATGGGGGTCCTCGCCGCTGAGAACAAGAAGTTCGCAGCGATATTCTACCCAATATACGATATTGGTCAGTCTGTACCTATACTTGCGCTCTTCCCCATTCTATTCCTCTCTTTGAGCGCAGTCTTCGGGGGAAGAGCTGGCTTGGAGATAACTTCTATCACGATGCTTGTTGCAGATATGATTTGGTATCTCTTCCTGAATATCGTAGGAGCTGTGAAGACTATTCCTGAGGAGATTCGTGAGGTCGGCCGTATATTCGGCTTCAAGGGGTTGAAGAGAATCCGACATGTAGTTCTTCCGGCAATCACTCCTGCAATCGTAACCGGAAGCATGCTCTCTTGGGCGACAGGATGGAACACTATAATATTCTCGGAGTACATGCCCTATGGGAAAGAGCTGTTCTGGCTTCCAGGTCTAGGATATTTCTTGGATAAGGCTGCATACGTGTACGGCAACACGATCTTGCTTGTATTCCTACTCACTATAGTGTCAGCGTTGGTCATCTTAGTGGACCGATTCATCTGGCGACGCTTGCTATTGAAGTTCGAGAAGTATAAGATCGAAGTATTCTAGAGAACCTGATAATGCCCTGTTCAATCGTTAGAGCCTGCTAATTGAAGTTAGAGAAAACCGTGTCAACTAACATGGCGTGATCTGTGACTTGCTCCTACCCTTCAATGGGTTGGCTTCAAAGGCCAGCTCAAACCCAGCATAGAGTGGGTTCACTGCAACCCTTCAGGCTAGGGATTTGTTAAGGAACGAGAACCGTTTCTTAACTGCGTTCAGACCGGCCTTATGCCATAGCTCGCAATTCTAAAAATGAAAGAGGAGTTGTCCAATTCATGCTCCTAAGGGAGGGCATCACTTAAGTATATGTATACGGCATTTAATACTGTAAACGGTGGTCCGGTTGGGTAGGCGAGAAAGTCGACAGATGCGTGTCATCGCTGCAAGATTTCATCCTGAGGTTGCAGATGAGGTTGAGAGGATTGCGGCTGAGGAAAGAGTTGATAAGTCGACCGTTATCGTGCGTGCAGCTGACCTCTACGTTAAGCGCTGGAAGCTAGAGAAAGCGTTGAACTCTTATCTTGAGGGTAAAGTCACCTTGTGGAAGGCAGCTGAAAATGCAGGCCTCTCTCTATGGGAGTTTATGGATGAGATTGAGAAGAGGAAGCTCTCTATCCAATATACATCGGAGGATTTCATCGAGGACTTTGAAGCAGCCTTGAAGGAGTAAACTATTCTTTTGGCTAGGCCTCTGATCTTCGATTCGACACCGCTAATATACATGGTTAGAGTGTCTCTCTCAAACTTGTTAAGAGGACTCGACGAACCCAAGATCATAACAAGTGTCTATAACGAATTGTTGAAAGGGGAGGAGTTGGGGAAGCCCGAGGCGACGGCCCTACGCGGACTAGTTAACGAGAAGATAATCAAGCTGCAAGACCCTAAAGATGAGGGTTTCGTTCTGAAAATTGTCAAGCTCGCAGCTGAGAAAGAGAGAAGGCCGCTTCATAAGGCCGAGGCCGAAGTAGTAGCTCTGACCAAGGAGTTAGACGGAATAGCTATCAGCGATGATCATGCGGCTAGATCCCTCGCAAAATTGATTGGGATCGAGCTTCATGGCACAGGCTACGTGCTTGGAAGAATATACAAAGCTGGGAGAATATCGAAGAATGAAATGCTAAGAAGTGTAAGTGAGATGCGCCACTTCGGATGGCGAATAAGAGAGGAAGACTATGAAAAGATAGTCGATTACCTCGGAAGGCTCTAACTAATTTGAACGTTTGTGATTTTCAAAGAATCTTGCAACTTCTTCCCACCGATGGGTGGGTATGGCTTTTGGGCTTGCAGGCTACTATTTCTCTTGCCTGTTCATCCAACTAGGGTGTCGAAATGGCATTGAGCCATGGCTGATGGCAATCTGCTTTCCTCTTCACTTGCTCATGAAATGCCGCTCTATCAGCATAAGACGCAAGCGTTAATGTAAGCATAGAAATCGTGGGTACCTGTTTACTCAAAGCTAACGATGCGTTTATGAATAGTAAACATACCGTTTACTATGTGTTGACATTGTTTCCCGAAGCACTTAAGAGGCCAAGTCGAAGAGATCGTCAAAGACCGATTAAGGACGGCACGCTACCAATGAAGCTCACAAGCTATGACCTTCAAGTCTTTCTGGATCCGAATCGATTAGCCGAAATAGAGAAGATCGTCAAGATCTAGCTGAGATTCGATTCCTGTTCAAATTCAAGAAGCTTAAGATTGGGCTGCCCAACTGAGAGTCCTGTTACTCGAAGACATCGGCTACTTCAGCGCCTGCGACTTTCTTCAGGTCTTCTGATGAGATTCCCAAAATCGCGTTCGGTGTTCCCGCCGCCGCGTAAACAACGGGGTAACTCATCAGGCGAGCGTCTATGAAGGTTCTCAGTGGCTTGTTGTGCGCTACCGGAGGAACGCCGCCGATAGGAAAACCTGTAGATTCCTTCACCGTTTTCGCGTCTGCAATTTTGACATCCAATGCCCCAAGCTTATCAGCCAGCTTCTTCGTGTCTACTCTACTCTTGCCGCTTGCGATAACGAGTACAGCATCCTTCGTATCTGTGATGAATACTAGAGACTTTGCTATTTGAGCGACATCGCATCCGATAGCTCTAGCAGCCAGCTCAGAGGTTCTAGTAGTCTCTTCGAAAGCTAAAATCGTAGTTTTGATGCCTTGAGCTTCAAGAAACTCTTTAACTCGCTTGATGTTCTTGTCAGCCAACGATGATCACTTTAATCAGTTTGAGAAAGCCTTCATAAGCCTACCGAGAACTTAGGTGCAATAGCCCTTTATTTATTTGGCATAGAGATGTTGGTTTACAGAAGATGAAATAGAGATGAAAGCTCAAGACTCAAAACGCAGTGGAATTGCTGAAAGCCTTGATCGAACTCTCGCGTTTCGAACTGGGATAATGTTAGCGATCGCGGCTGCATTTAACATGCTTGCTAGAGCTGACATCTTTCTTAATATAGCTGTGTCCGTGCTTTTGGTAATCGGGGCGTTCGGCGTCGTAAGGAAGAGGCTTTGGGGGCCTACGATGGGCGTTATCTCATCAGTGATTGCTATCGGATACACTGTATACGAGATGCTTTTCTTTCTATACGTGCTTCCTGAGGTATTGAATGTGGGTCCTGAGTTCGGTGTGAATTTAGCCCAAGAGGCTGCAATGTTTATCGTTCCTCTGGATGTAATCTGTTTGATCGCCCTCTCAGCATCCTTAAAGTTGAGAAGAGCCTTGACAATCGACTAAGCGTAGTTGGGATCTTGAAGAATAACTCCAGTCTATCCGCATCTCCAACCGTTTGGATAGCTATCTCACTGATTATAGTATACTTGGCTCTTTCCATTATCGGAGGAAGCTTCTTGAGCTTGAACCTAAGAGTTGCACACCCGCTTCTTCAAGACAATTCAGCGGTCTGGCGTGGCGCAGTGTGGAAGCTCTTCACAGCCATGTTTCTACATGCCAACATAGCTCATCTAGGCGGAAACATGATCTTCCTCCTGATCTTCGGTACATCCCTCGAAGAACAGACATCGCGTGGAATCTGGTTGACAATTTACTTCATGAGCGGCTTAGTGGGAAATCTCTTCTTTCTGTTACTGGGCGGGGACGCCGTGGGGCTGGGAGCTTCAGGAGCTATATGGGGTCTCTTAGGCGCAGCAGGCGGACTCAGAGGACTGGTCGGAATGATCTTCTACACTGGCGTGAACATCTTCGCTGGAGGAGGATTTCTAGCGCACGCAGGAGGCCTAGTAGCTGGCCTGAGCTTTAGATATTTCTT
>CAZHMI010000089.1:0-7068 GCA_964533795.1 uncultured Candidatus Bathyarchaeia archaeon | reverse complement strand
GGTATACCGTTCCCAATAGTTGGAGATGCAGTTAAGCGACTCGACGATGAACTGTACTTTCTACACTCCGACAAATCGCTGTACTACTTCCTCAGCAGCCCCAATCTGAATAGGATTATAATCGACAAGGAAGAAGCCATCAAGGACGAGGAAATTGAAGAAGAGATCATGAATAGAATTCAGAAGATCGCAGGCTCCGAGTTTGAAGTTCTAATCTGGCCTAGGACCGCTGGCGATGTAGGGGAAGGCAAGAAGCTTCGACTTGTGATTCTTCATCCACAGCTTTCATACGGGAACCCGAAGATGGAAGAGTTTGCAAACGAGTTGCTGAAGAGGACGTCTACGGGGTTCAGGTCCTATCAGAATACGCTGCTACTTTTAGTCGCTGATTCAAGCGAATACGAAGCCCTGAAGAAGAATATGAGAAGACTTCTAGCCCTAACCGCGATCAAGGGGTCACCAGACCTGGTGAAGAGCTTCTCAGAAGAGGACGCGAGAACGCTGAGGACGAAGCTCGATGATGCAGATTCAGCGGTCTCAGTGAAAACGATAATGGCATATCGATACGTCGTCAAAGGATTCAACAGCGGCATCAAACTTTTCGACATGGGAATTCCTACAATCGGAGAGAAGCCCAACCTCAGCCTTCGGGTCAAAAGCTACCTGAAGGAGCAGGAACTGCTTCTAACTGAACGGGTCTCCCCAAAAGTCATTTTGGATAAGGTATTCGAGAAGGACGAAAGCGAGAAATCTTACAGCGACGTCTGGGAGGCTTTCCTGAAATATACACACCTTCCCATCTTAGCAGATGAGCACGTTCTAAAGAACGGCATTCGAGCAGGCTTGGGGCTACAGGTTGGCGAGAAGATGTTCCTCGGAGGACAAGAGCTACCCTCTGAGCTGTATGAATCAATAGTTCTTAGACCAGAGGTTGCCAAATCGAGACTTCTAGAAATAGAGAAGGGCGAAGTTGGGCCACCGGAAGAACTTGAGCCAAAGCCGCGCCCCGAAGAGGAGGCCAAAGAGAAGCCAGCCGTGATAAAAGTGGTCGAGTTGAAGTTGAGGGTTCCTTGGGATAAACTCTCTGACTTAGTAAGAGGGGTGCTCGTTCCTCTCAGTAGGGAAGGAGCCGAAATCACATTAGACCTAGACATTCAAGCTAGAGCAGAGAGAGGAATAAGCAGAAGTACCCTAGATTTGACTGTGAAGGAAACGCTGAATCAGGTTGGCGCCAAGATAATGGAGGAACGAGCAGAATAGACCTATGCTCGGCAATGAGGGAAAGGCCACGGATGAACAGGAGCTCTGTTAATCCATCAGAGGACTCGCGCTCTCGGGGCTATCGAACATCCAGTACTCACGAGAAGGAGAGTGTGAAGAGTCAAGAATCGTATAACCAAGCACAAAGTAAGAGTATCAGTATCGACAGGGCTTGTGTCTATAGGTTCAAGTCTACAGCGGGCTAAAGGTCTGAACCGATGATTCGCTGCAACATCTTCCAATCTTCGCAGAAACTGTCCGACCAGAAGCTAACGTGTCAGGTTTATAAGATCTCTAATGTTCCTCACGCTCCAGAAGACGAAAGATTCAGGGTTCTTAACAGACTTGCCTACATAGTTTCTGATGACTATGCTGTACCATGTACATCCCTTACATCCAAGGATGATGATTTCCTCGTGGCGGTTTCGCGCACCCAAATTATTCGAGAAGATATCATCGATCGAAAATTTCCTATAGCCTACTTCAAGCAAGGCCGACTGGATGAGTACCCTACACAAGCCGAGAGGGTTTTCTATCAGATTTCTACAAAAACCTTGGAAGAAAAAGGGCTGTGGGAGGGGGGATACCACAGATTCTACGAGTTCATTCCTGAAAACACTCTGAACGAGGTAACGGTCTACAGGGGCCTCTTCTTCAGATTCGATTGCATTGACCAGAGAATCTTTCTCACGATCGACCCGATAACCCGCATCGTCACCAACAAGACGCTGTGGGATCTAGTACTGGAGTATGGCACCGAGAAAGTGGTGCACGACTATTTAGGCAGAAGTATGCTAGCAGAGAATCCCGATAAAAAGAGTCTATGCACTCTTGCGGCCATCGATCAAGAGCACCCAATTACCATGGAAACCTTTGAAATTCGAGGAAGAAGGTACAGTGTAAGATCGTACCTTGATGAGAAAGGGCCTGGGCTCTCGAAGATGGTTGTCGACGAAGAGCCGACTGTAATCGCTAACTACGACGAAAAGGTATACCACATGGCAGCAAGCCTTCTGAACCCAATTCTCCCAACAGATGAAGTGCCCGATTACGCAAAAGAGGAAGTCTACCTCGTCCCAGACAGGAGAAGAAGACTAACCCAAAAGTATCTGTCATATCTCGCCACCCTCTCGTTTCCAGAAGGAGTGCAATTCACATTCACAGAACCAGACGCTAGTTTGACGAAGAGTAGCGGGCTAATTCACCCGCCCAAGCTGAAGTTCGGAAGAGACAGCGTAATTGAACCATCAATAGAAATGTTAAGAGGGCTAAAGAAGAGGGCCCTCAAGGAGCACGGGCCAGAACATGCCATACGATTCTTAAACCATCTAGTTCTCGTCTACCCCAATCTTATAACAGCGCAAATGGCTATGAGGTTCTACAGAGACTGCCAAAGGATATGCCGTAACTACCTCAGGACCGAGCTTCCGTCCCGGCCCAAGCTCTGGGAATACGAAGTTCCAATGGACATTCAAGACGATTACTATCATTTCCAAGACCAAATTGATGCACTACTAGTTGTAGTGCCAGCCAAGAGGGATGAGAAATACTACGCTTTCAAAGACCTCTTTATCGAAAAGCCGAATCAAGTACTCACCTACAGGCTCGTGAACGAACGGTACACTCGCCCAAGAAACGAGATGGGATACTACTTTGACAAGGTCATGAACGCCTGCGCGGGGCTACTTGCCAAGATGGGGTGCAGACCTTGGATACTGGCAGAAGCGCTCACTTCCTCTGTATACGTCGGAATCGATATTGGTGGGAGAAAGGGCAAAGTGTTGTGCTACGGATATGTTTTCGACCAATATGGGAGAAACCTCGGCATTGAACAGTGGGGACCACAGACAAAGGAGGCAATAGACGCAAGCGACATCAAAGGAATGATAACGAGAATCATCAGAGAGAAGGCAAAGCAAAGTATCTCGAAGCTCATAGTTCACCGCGATGGTGAGCTCGCCAAAAGCGAGAGGCAGGGAATTCGAGAAGCAGTTCAAGAGCTGATTGCCGAAGGAAAAATGGCTAAGGAACCGATTGCCGTTGGGGTCGAACTGAGGAAGACTGTCCCATTCCGCTTGTACGAGATAGAGAATGGTAATGTTGTGGGATGTTATCCAGGTAGCTATCTCATCCTCGACGAGAGAAGAGCGATAATAGCAACAACTGGCGCTCCTCTGCTACGTCAGGGAATGGCCAGGCCACTGCTGATTGAAGCCGTACCAGTCTTTGGAGAAGAATCCATAGTTAATGTGATCCGCGACGTGTACTTTCTAGCAAATCTGAATTGGGGATCGATTACAAACGAGATGAAGCTGCCTGTCACAGTGAAATACGCAGAAGACCTGGTGCCCCTAGTAGAGAAAGGCATATACTCTAAGATCCTTCCGCTTTGAGATCGTCCAAAACCCAGTTTGCATCGAACGTACTTGGAAGCAGACCAAGTGCGCATATGAGTGGCATCAGACGGACCTTGCCAACCTCGTGTTTAAGAAGAGATGATTTAGCATCAAGTATGTCGGGCCATATTCTGCGGATAGGAGCTACCGAAACAATCCTTTGTACTGCAGCGGTCACATATTCGACTATTTGTGGACTCAACAAAAACTGCACGAACGGTTCAACCGCATATTGTACATGGGCAACGTAGGCTGACCAACGTGATTCAAGGTTCGGAAGATCAAATCCCGGAAGGTCAAGGAAACGAAGAATCTGTAGTTGAAAACTAAGTCTAGTCGCAGGAGGAGGATGAGTCGGCTCCAATTCTTCAACGAAGAATGGATTATCATGGATGGCGTCTGACATGAACTGCAAAGTGAAGCTTGGCCCTACAAGCTTGACCGCTAAACAGTCGGCGATAAGTTCAGGAATCCATCTCCCGAGCCAAATCTCCGTCGCAAGTTGCGATTCTCTCCTTCTGTCGGGTCTGAGCTCTCGAATAGCGATGGCGAGACTAGGAGCAACTTCTGATTCAAGCTCTGTCCAATGATAGTCAAAGTATCCATGCCCAATTTCATGGGCAATGACCACCCAGCGCCCGAGCCTTGTGAACTCAGAGAAAGGAGCCGAAACGACATGACCTCTGGGCGTCCCTCCCTCAAGTAGACACGAATGGCATGCATATTGATCGGTGAAGACCAAAATCGCACGTTCATTCAGACCAACCTCGGTTATTAGATCATTGGTGAAGATTTCGAGTAGCTTGCGTTCATACGTTACGTCTTCGTCATTGGCTTGTAGAGCCCAGTTACGCAAATACGGAACCAATGTGTCGATCTCGAAGTAGAACCTGCTTTCGATCCGAACTATCTCTCTTACGAGAGCTGTCAGGATCCTTGACAAGGTAGGCTCGATTTCTTCGCTCACAATCTGAACTGATGGAATGCGCCTGATGATGAGAGCTATAAGTCGCTTAGCCGCATCAACTTCCGACGCAATGGATGCAAGAGAGGCTTCAGCGAACTCCACATAAGTTGACAGCGCCGTATTTGGATCTCTTAGACGCTGGATAAGCCGTCTAGCCGTCTGAATTCTCATTTCGATCTCTTGAAGCTTGCTCTCGACGAGGGAGATCAAATGCGGACTTCCGCTGGTTCACGTAATCTGTAGGCTAAGATTGCGATTTCCTGCACGCTTGTCTTGGCTATCTTCTCTAGAATGTCTTCTGCGTTGTGTGTCGAGGTCGATCTGTCCTCCTTGAATTCTTCCAGCTCGCGGATTGCACTTGAGATTCGCTCACCAAGCATCTCCGTTCTCCTTGTGAGATAGCTCTGAGAGAGAGAACGCAAAACGGCAATCGCTTCAACTGAGATTCGCTCTGCGCCTCCAGCTCTCGTGGCCGAGACAAGTTCCTTCAGAAATTCGATGGCCAGACTGATCGCATCGCTAAAGTTCGAGAATTCTTTCTCAGCCGACACTTCTCGTTGGGCTTGGAGGAACTTGACTGCGAGCAGAGCATCGTTGGCAATCTTTGAGGCGTCAAGGTGCATTCTAGCAGCCCTTTTCACTTGCCACTGCCTAGTCATGGAAATCCCTCAGTTGAACCATATTATTTGTTTGACTACAAGCTTAAAAATGTCCTTTTTGTCTAAGAAGAAAGCACACAAGACTCCGTTTTCTAATAGGCTTCTACGCACTTGTAGGCCAACATGACTCCATCTTCAGTTAAGCCGACAGCCGATTCTCCTTCATAGAAGAAAGCTAGGTCTTTAAAAATCCAAAACCCGGTTTTCAAAATGTGCCCCCGATAGGTAAAGATATCTTTAGACTCATCGAGAAAAACCGGAAGTCTACGGCTTGCACACTCTCGGCATCCATCTCATTCCCAGCTAGTAACTCGTTTTAAGTATATGGGCCTCCCCTCTTTGAGCTGCCTTCGCTCATGCGATATGGCCTTTTCGGCTTGCAGCTTGCTGCTTAAGCTTCTCGATCGCTATCCCCTCGCCGTTTAAGCCTACGGCTTCCCCATCGATCTCAGTATTGCCTAGACGGATTCTAGCCATCTTAACGCTATAACCCAACGATTTGAAGTATCTTCTTACAGCTTGCTTTAGGAAGCGTTCACTCAAGCCTTCACGCCCTGCGTCCACGCCGAGGACTAGAAATAGCTAACCTTTCCGTGTATATTGCTTCCAGTTTTGAGAGGCGTTCCTCAAGCTCCTTTATACGCGATTGCTCCTCGATACTGGTAAGAGAATTACCGCACTCTTGACAGTAGATAGCTGTAGGAGGATTCTCCCATCCGCAATCACATCGTCGAACCACCAAGGTAGGCTTAGGAATCTCTTCCACATCCAGCTTAATCCCATACGAGAGGAGGAGCTTTCGCTCCACGTCGCGCTCTGATAGATGCGAGTATCTCGCAAGCATCGTATCGGTCTTCCAGCCGCCAAGAATCTTGAGCTCGCGATCGGTTAGAAACTTGGATAGCTGTGTAGCACGGCTATGTCTAATCATATGTGGATGGACATCATCACGGCGCAGAACCTTTTCTCCGAGTTTATGGATAATGCTTTGAACCCCGACGGTTTCAAGCGGATGGTTCCTACCAAGCTTCCCAGCGAAACCCAAGAATACATGCGCATTCCCATCATTCTTCATCGGATGATTATTGATCAAGAGTAGAAGGTCCGCTTTCCCCATCACAACCCTACCGACGCGTTCACCTGTCTTGCCGCGAAGGATTATACGCGCCCCATGCTCATCAAAAGTCACATCTTTAATGCGAATATTAACCAACTCACCGACACGACATGCTGTCTCCCATAGAACCTCTATAATCGCGCGGTCCCGCAAATTCTCCGCACCTTTAATCAGCGCATAGACCTCTTGCTCACTCAGAATCTTAGGCAACCGGTCCTGAGTAATCCTAGGGATCTGAACCGCCTCATAGACATCCTTCCGACCCATAAACTTGTAGAATTTACGCGTATACATCACAATATTTCTGTATGTAGACTGATCATAGGGCCTCCCATTGACACTACGGGCCTTAGCTAAAGCCTTCTGGACATCCTCTACCCTAGACGGTACGCCCTTTAACCCGAGCTGACGCGCTCCAAGAAGAAATTGGCGCACCACCTTCAATTGGGTCCTACGGGTCTCTCCGCTGAGCCCTAACGCAATGTTATATTTGTCGAAGTCAACTAATTCAGAATAGTTGCCTAGGATGGTTTGGATCTCGGCTTCGAGGTTCTTCGGCATGAGGTAGATATACGGTGGCGCAGAATAAAAACCTTAATACTTATTGGGGATTTATTAAAGATCCCCTGTACGGATATATCCGCATTACCGAGATTGAGAAGAGAATAG
>CAZHMI010000088.1:0-7180 GCA_964533795.1 uncultured Candidatus Bathyarchaeia archaeon | reverse complement strand
TCTTGATGGCATCTGACAACTCCCAAGTCATCGCCAAAGAAAGTTTTAGCGGCTATCTCTACAAATGTATTCTTTCCTGAACCGTATCCGCCTGAGAGGAGGGTCTTCGAGTTCCTTATGATGAGCGCGCAAGTCAAGAATCTCTTAACGTCTTCATCTGATAGGAAGAGGTTGAAGACATCCTCTATCCCTCTTAGGTAGTCTCCTCGGTACGTGAAGCTCGGGCTGTCTGTCATATGTCTTCCACATCCAAGCGTATGTGAATAGAGAAGTGCTCTGCGACTTATTTATTCATATTGTAGATTCACGCTGCATGCTTCTTGTTTGACGCGCCCCAGACAGCCTTATTACTTCGAGCAATTTTGCTTTAATATATCTTGAAGGCTTGACCGGAATGCCCTTGATCAGCACAGGAATCTCTGGATTTGACGAAAGTGTGGGCGGGCTGCCTGATCGAAGTGTCATCCTTCTTTTGGGAGGGACTGGAAGTGGGGCGGACCTTTTTGCTCAACAATTCCTCTTCAATTCAGCTAAGAAGGGTTCAAAAATTGTATACATAACTATTGAGAAGCCTCCCAACGACGTTAGAGAAGAGCTTGCGTCGCTCGGTATGAGCATCGCGCCATTTGAGTCTTTGAAGCCTCCGAGATGGCTTTTCGTTGACGCATTCACGCCGAGAAGAGCTCAAAGACAAGCGTCGATAAGTCTATTGACTACACTTACAGACGAACTTGCCCAGAGAATCGAGAACTCTTACACGGTGATAGATTCTATCTCTTATCTTCTATTGCGATACGATATCGTTGACGTTATGGATGGAATTGAACTTCTTCTTCACCTTTCAAGGGACAAAGGGGGAATCCACTTCCTTATTATGAACCCTAATATGCATGACCCGAAGACGGTTCACACAATCTTGCACATCGTTGACGGCGCTCTTGAGTTTCAAGCTGAAGAGAAAGGCCAGACTTACGTGAGAAGCATGAGCGTTAGGAAGATGAAGAAAGCTTCCCATAAGATGAGGATAGTAGCTTTTCGTCTGACTGAAAAAGGGATTGTGTTCGAGTCGGAGACAAGAGTCGCTTAAGCCTCTTGCGCGAGCGCTTCGTTGAAAGATAGAATCAAATCCGCAGCCTTTTCTCGATCTTGCGAAGACATAAGCCCTCCAGGCATAACCATGTGGACGAAGATTTGAATCTGATCTTGAGTTCCAGTGAAATGCACGTTGATAGTCTTCTTGTAAGCCTCGAAGGATGTTGTCCAGATGGTTCCACCTTCAGCTACGAAGCTGGCGAGTGAAGGTTTCTCTTCGGTTGTGAACTCGGCGGGTAGGACCGCGTTCTTTATCGAGAAACCTCTGTTCCGCCAGAAACACATCGCTTTCTCAACCAGCTCGCTCGAAAGCACTTTATTAACCACGAATGTCTCTGAGACGGTGGATCCGAAATAGATTTGTCGTTCCGATTTGTTGCGATCTTGATCTTTCGCTCTCATTTCTCTTCAACCTTTCCTTCTTTCAAGTCTTAAAGGATTGAACCAACTATGTTCTTGAACCTGTCCAATGCTTCAGACGCGTTTCTTCCTTCAACGCATCTGATCTTCTGCGTTTGCATAAAAGACGTTGCGAAGCTTCTCGCTTTATGTGAGAGTCCAGGTATCGCGATCAAGACGCCTCCAGCAGGTTTTATATCTATGAATTTCGCGTAGAAAGCCAGTACAGGCGTTTCATCCACTTCCTTATCGGACTCAGCCAGGTCTACTGCGATGCTCCTACCATCCTTGGTGGCCGTAATGGTGAAAGTGTGTGAGACGCCTGATGCGCCGACCATCGACCCCAACAATTCAGCCTTGAATCCCAGCGTCTCAAGAGCACTCTTGAAGAGCGGGATTCCAACGACGCTTTCAACCTCGTTGACGAGCTGCGGGTTAAGCGAGTAAACGTGTACATCATGAAAATAGGCTTCTTTCGCCGTAAACTCTATGTCGCAACTGCGACACGCAAACCTCTCAACCGGATGCTCGAACTGTTTTCTACAGGCTTTACATCGATTGAACATTCCAACCGGCCTATAATCCACCCCTTCCTGATTCAAGTCCTGTTTGCATTTAGGGCATGTCAATCGATCCTCCGCCATAAATTCCTCCAGCTCATGGACGGTTCCGCAGTACAGATGTTCCAGCAGGGTTCTCGATTCAAGGTTGATTGACCCGCACGACGGACATTTGAAACGTATGAAGACCCCTGAGTGCCGACCGCATGATGGGCAGCAGACGAACCTTTCATATATCTTCCTCTCGAGTATTCCGACGGCAGCTAACTCGTCAAGAAGGCTCAAAGAAGATGTGGGTTCCCCTCCGTCTACGATGCTCTCAACCGCTGGATACCTCGGCAATCTCTCAGCATCAAAGATCGGCACCAGATCTTTTACGGTTCCGCCTAGGAAACCGCTAAGCAGAACCTGAACGGTTCTATTCTCATAAAGGCGATAGCGAAGTCTCTTAGCTGTAGCTTCATCAGTTTCAATCAGTTTCTTTAGGCTTTCTTCTGCCTCCGTCTTCTTCTTGTTTAAACGCGCTATCCTAGCCTCGTACTCTTTCTTCGCGATCTTATGCGCTGCGTATTCCTTCCTAAGATTGATCAATCCTCTATCTATCGTCCTTAGGATCTGCAGAGGATCAGCCGTAGCGCTCACTAGGTTCACCATGTCGCCGAAGTTCGTAAGCTTAAGTTCAATTTGCTAAACATAGATAAAAAGTCTGTTGCACTGAAGCTCAGATCGTAAGGTGACAGAGAATTGTATGACTTTTTAAAGAACCCTGTCAACATACTATAAACATACCGTGATAATCTTCGGAGAAATCGGTCGAGATTCAGAATGAGCGTCCCGACAAAGGCGCCTACCGGGAAGAAAATGGAGACTGGACAAGTCTCGGAAGCATTGCCGACCTCCACTTTTAGAGAAGTGTACCCGCTCAATGAACCCTACTCGTACGCGGCGATTACGCGAGACCCCCTAACCGGCGGGCTCAAGTACGTAGTTATCGAGCCGACTCTTCTTGACCAAGAGAAGAAGCAGTTGGAGAAGGTCAAAGGCCTTTTGATCGAGGAACTGGATCTAGACCTTAAAGCGATAGAGACCCGTGAGAAAGCGGAGCAGTACCTGAGGAAGAAGATCGAACACATCGGTCGTAGATACAAGATCAAGATGAGTAAAGAGACCCTTGATAAGCTAATGTACTATGTAAGCAGGGATTTCATACATTACGGCAAGATAGACCCGTTGATGCGAGATCACATGATCGAGGACATATCTTGCGACGGCGTCGCAGTCCCATTATATATCTGGCATAGAGAATACGAGTCGATCCCAACCAATGTCGTTTTCGAAAGCTCTCAAGAACTCAACTCATTCGTTGTGAAGCTGGCTTACAAGTCTGGCCGCCATATCTCAATAGCTCAACCGATGGTAGACGCGAGCTTGCCCGACGGAAGTCGCATTCAACTCACATACGGGAAAGAAGTCACGATGAGGGGAAGTACCTTTACGATAAGGAGGTTCAGGGCTGACCCTTTAACAATATCCGACCTAATATCGTTCAACACCCTTTCCTCCGAAATGGCGGCTTACTTCTGGTATGCGATAGAGAAGAAAGCATCGTTTCTTATAACCGGTGGAACAGCGTCCGGCAAGACGACAACGCTGAACGCTCTCTCAATGTTCATTATGCCGGACTACAAGATCGTCACAATCGAAGATACAGCGGAACTCAATCTACCTCATGAGAACTGGATTCCCTCCGTGGCCCGTATGGGCTTCGGATCTAACGAAGCTGAGATATCACTTTTCGATCTGTTGAAAGCGGCTATGAGGCAAAGATCCGACTACATAATCGTCGGCGAGGTACGTGGGGAAGAGGCGTACACGCTTTTCCAAGCAATGGCGACTGGACATGGGGGCCTTTCTTCAACGCATGCCGACTCCGTTGCAGCATCTATCAAGAGGCTAGAATCCGAGCCTATGAACATTCCGCGATCACTTATCGTTACGCTAGACGCGATCGCTGTTCAAGCGAGACTCAGGCTAGGTGACAAAACGGTTAGGAGGATCCAGCACGTGGCTGAACTTGTCTCGTACGACGCTACGTCGAAAGAGGTTGTGACGAATGATGTGTATAAGTGGGATCCAAAGACGGACAGCTTTCTCTATTCCGGTAGGAGCAATGTGCTTGACAAGATCAGCACACGATTCGGTTTGGAGCTTGAGTCGATAGTTGAGGAGATCAAGAGAAGGAAGACCGTTCTGGATTGGATGGTGAAGAAGGGAACTAGAAGGTATAACGATGTTGCTATGGTGATAAGAGATTACTACGCCAATCCCACGGCTAGCTACGAGAAAGCTCGTTTAGGGCTGATGGAATAGGGTTGAGCAAGAAGAGGAAAGCCGAAGACGCTAAGAGCGAAAGCTCAAGCCATCGCTTCTTCGCTCCTTGGCTGGTGACGCAGAGGATCTTAGGTAGTAGCGTGAATCGCGTCCTGCCTCACTTTGAGGATCTCCAACTGAAACTTCTAAAGTCCGGAATGAAAGTGAGTTTCCCCGCGTACGTAAGCTTCGTTCTCTTCTCAACTCTGCTGGCGTTCTTCAGCGTGTTTCTAGTGATATCGATCCTCGGGGCGATCTCCAACGTCTTCGGGGTGATCCTTCTCGCTGTAGCCGCCGCAGTGGGAACCCTGATCGCGGTCGCAACTTTCTCCTTCACATACTACTACCCCGGTTTGATCGCTGACTCAAGGAAAAGGCAGCTGGACGAGGAGCTGCCGTTCGCTGTTAGCCAGATGGGGGTCCTAGCTATCGCAGGAATCCCCCCTGAAAGAATCTTTCGTTCTTTAGCCACAGGCGGATACAGGTCGGCTGTTCAGGACCAAGCCAAGGATGTGATTCGTGATATAGATCTTTTCGGTGAGGACCTTCTCAGCGCTCTTGAATCAGCTAGGGAGAGGTCGCCGTCTAGAATGTTTTCAGATGTGCTTGACGGTTATCTAGCAGCGGTTAGGACTGGAGGAGATCTCAAGAAGTATCTCTTGTCGTCCGTGCACAGCCTAATGGAGACTCGCCGCATTCTGGCTAAGCAGTTGATAGATACGCTCGGGATGTTAGCTGAGACATACGTGTCTCTGCTGGTCGTGTTCCCCATAACGCTCATGATCGTTTTTTCGGTTATCGGGATGCTAACAGGTTCTCTGGGCGGAATAAACATCCTAACAATAATGGTCTTGCTGACCTACGTCATCATACCCGCCTTAGCGATCACTATGATAATACTTCTCGACGCGATAATCCCTAAAGAGTGAGAGTGTTGGTAAGGATCACTGAGAAAGAGAAGAAGATCGTTTGGGCAACTTCAATAGCTCTAGGTATCGCGATTGTTGCATCAGCATTGATAGTTACTTCAGTGCTTGGGAGGGCGCTGCCCTTAGCTTGGGACGACTTTCTGATAGTCGCGATAATGATTGCGATATTTCCTCCGGCTGCCGTCAACTACATCGATCGTAGATGGAGAATCGCGGTAGACAATAATATCCCGAAATTCTTGAGGGAGGTCGCGGATGCCAGCCGAACTGGGTTAACACTTGTAAGAGCGATTGAAGTTTCGACGGAACGTAGATACGGTCCTTTAACTGACGAGCTGAAAAGGCTTGTGAGGCAGTTGAGTTGGGGCGCCACATTGGAGGACGCCTTGCAGTCTTTTGCGGATAGAGTCAACACTCGATTGGCAAAGCGAACTGCTATATTGCTAACTGAAGTAAGCAGAGCGGGAGGAAACATACAAGAGATAATGGACTCACTCCAAAGACATGTAACCGACCTACAGCTCATAGACAAGGAGAGGCGTGGGCAACTTAGACAGTACGTTGCTATAGTCTACGTGGCTGTCTTCATTCTCCTCTTCATCAATGTTATCTTGCTGAAAACCTTCTTCAGTCAACTGGAGAGTCTTCAGGAGATCCAGGCTCAACAGCCGGAAGTTCAACTTGTTACCGGCGCTATAGACATATTGGCTATCAAGAGAATCTTCTTCCATACAGCGGTGATCGAATCTTTCTTCGGCGGTCTCATCGCGGGCAAGATGGGGGAAGGCTCACTCGGCTCTGGGATGAAGCATGCTCTAATACTGATGCTCATGAGTTTTCTAACATTCGCGATTTTCGTGTGGGGTTGGCTGGCAATAGGTCTTCAATTTCCATAACACCTTTTCGACTCTTGCGAATCAACTGCTGAATCATAGTCGCAGAACTTCTGCACCTCTCTGCATTAGTCTTTTATCTTAATGAGCCGATAAAGGGACAAGCCTAAATGAGATGTTGAATTTGCGCGGCTATTCAAGCGTCACGGATGAGATCGTAAACGCTCTCGAAGGCATCGTGGGAAAAGAACATGTAACCACTAGCAAGCCGATCTTGATGTCATATGTTGCGAAGGGGATAATGGGCCTTGAGTCTACAGCACCTGAAGTAGTAGTGAGGCCTAAGGAAGTCGAAGAGATTCGCGGGATACTGGTTTTGGCGAATCAACAGAGGATACCTGTCACACCAATGTCCGGAGGTTTAAGTGGAGGCTTCGCGTGCCCACTCATCGAACCCGGCGGGATACTTCTCGACCTTTCCAGAATGAACCGGATCATCGAGGTCGACACTGACTGCAGATACGTGATAGTTGAACCTGGTGTGACGAGCGGAGCGATATGGACATACTTTAGAAAGAACTATCCGGAATGGGCTCCACCCGTCCCTGATGGAGCGCCTCCCGCAGCAACTATTCTCGGCGACGCGCTTGAGAGAGGCTTCTCTCTCGTAACCAATCGTTACGGTCCTCAAGCCGACATGATCCTAGGGATGGAAGTCGTTCTGCCGTCAGGCGAGGTTTTCAAAACTGGTTCTTGGGCGCTGCCGACTGCGAAACCGTTCTACAGATGGGGTATTGGTCCTGATCTTTCAGGCCTATTCCTCGGAGCGCAAGGCACGCTTGGAATCGTAACCAAGCTTGCGGTGAAGATCGTACCGCATTCCAAGCATAAAGACCTGATAGCGTTCGGCTTCGATAGTCCGGAGGATATGGTAAACGGCACACTGGATGTGCTTAAGACTGAAGTTTGTGTCTCGGTTCAATGTGGGAATTGGTTG
>CAZHMI010000087.1:0-7512 GCA_964533795.1 uncultured Candidatus Bathyarchaeia archaeon | reverse complement strand
ATATAGGCATATCTTCATCCCCTAAGACAGGGTCTCATGATCTAAAATATTCGTGAATCTGAATCATTGTTGGAATGAAGGTCACGATGCCAAAGATGTCGAGAGTCTTCAGATAGCTTCCAGTCCTTGTTACCCTGCTAGCGGGGCTTTCCGGCTCTTTACTGGCTGATGGAGAAGTGAGGTGAGCTTAAATGGGTAAGCCTAGGCAGATAAAGAAACCCAAGAAAAAGAAAGAGTAGGCGTCTTCGTAATTCGCTTCCATATCAACTCTTAAATATCTGCGTCAATCGATATGGTCGAGACGCTGAAGTAAATGACATAGCTTTCATTGGAAGGGAATATCTGGAGGCAAACCTGTGGGAAAAGTTAGAACGGAAACGATCAAAAAGATAGCTAGGGACCTGCTACAGCGGCATCCAAGCAAGTTTACTGTGGATTATGAAGCAAATAGACAGATTGTAGACCAAGTAGTAGATTTCAGATCGAAGCGAATGAGAAATAGAATATCGGGCTATGTGACTAGGCTTAAGAAGGTGGAAGATAGGAGTAAAGCTGCGGTAGCACCTTCAACTGAAGAGAGTTCTATAGAAGAAGTGGAAAGATCCTAGTTTTCGTAGATGTCTAGGGTGTCGCGAAGCAATATGATTCATGCTTGCTAATCATTTAGGATATGGCGTGGAACCATGGTCGACCTAATTTGCGATGAATATAGACGCGCATGGGCTGTAAGATATAGTAGAGAGGCTGGGGTTGACTTGGCACTGGCGCGCCAAGCTGTTTCAATAGCATCCGTTAGAGATCTCTCCACTATCGCTTTGAGAAAGGCTCAATTGGCGATACAGTATGCGCTGGGTCAACCGGAGTATTTGGACGTACTTGTTTCTGAAGTACTGTTGGGGAGGACATCAAGCCGAGAACCTCTACTCAGCTTGTTACTTAAGATTAGAGCGGCCATGCGTGATATTTCCGACCCTCAATCTCTATTGAACAAGGAAACCATTGTGGCTGTCACTGAAACCATAGTGAACGCCTCGACAGCCGTGATCGAGGCTATTCTTGGCGAGGAAGCCTAAGCCGACAAGAAAGGGGGATAGATGTGAGAGTAAGATTCATGGGGGTCCTCCGCAGTCTAGCGGGAAGACCCTCCTTAAATATTGAAATTCAAGAAGGTGGAACCGTTTCCCAAGTCATCGAGAAACTCATAGGCCTTGTTGGAAGAACCGAGTTTGCGTCAGCGATTGTTGATCGTGATCTGAACGACCCGACGCCGAACACCTTGATAATAGTGAATAATAAGGAGATAAGTGCGCTAGACGGAGTTAAGACGCAACTCAAGAATTCCGATGAAATAGTCCTTGTTCCTATATCCCACGGCGGATAGGATCCCGCTTCTCTTACACTTCTACAACTTCACACTTCAGTCTCTTTAAGACCTCGTCCGCTTTTCCAGCATCGAGTTTAATAGTGTAAAGTCTTCTAGGCGTCCTTAATTTCAATTTCACGATCTCCTGAAGCCTCTTAACCCGACACTCAGTCGCAAGCTCGGACAAGCGAACGAACTCTTCCGAGTCGAACAACTCAACGGGCAACGCGGATCCCCAACTAACGAAGAAGAATACGAATATGAACGTCCATATAAAGAGTATCGAAGGAAAATCGATGCTACCATTTGCGCGGAATGTCGGCGAAAAATATTATGTCTTAGCGCGCTCTAGAGAGAACGATTTCGAAAACATACGAATTTCTAAGACGTGCATTCTCCGGACCCGCCCTCTTTACATAGCTTTGACAACCGTTCCAAATTCTTAATGTCCTCACTTCTATTGCGCTGGACAAATTTCAAACGGTCCCTCAATCTTACCCAGCACATTCACACTCTTCTTCCGCATGCTTATACATTCATTCGCTATGAGCCGTGAGGAGCGTGATGGTGAGATCCCGCAAGAATAGTGGGCACGCAAAATTATTTGGCGTGCCGTTAGGGGAAGAATCCTCTAGAACATTTCTTTACTCCGCGACATGGTCGCTGACGCTCGCAGATCGAGAAATGAGAGTACCGAAAAGAAAGAGTAAGGGCGTTTAAGGATTTCGTCTTCGAATGGCGACTGCTACGGTTACTACGCCGACCAGCCCAATCAAAGCCAAATATGGCGAGAGCACAGCGAGCTTATCTACACTATGGAGGACTCCGCCGACGGCCTTGAATTGATGAACAGTAACTTCAAAGGGCTCGGGCTCCGTGTTATGTGGGTATCCACTTTCATCCAAAAGAATCATCGTAGCTTCTAGAGGTGACGTTAGGAGTATTACACCTGTGCCTTCACCTAAGCAGTGGAAAGTAAGGTGAGCCCATGTAGCATCTTCAGTCCAGCCTAGTACTTGTGGGGACTCGCGATATCCCTTGCCAAGAATCAAGCCCGGCTCCACCTGAAACACTGTGTGGTCCCATCCTATGGGTTCTATAGGATCAGCGTCTTTCAGCTCCATCAGATTAGGGTCCCATTTAATATTATAGTCGAAATACACCATTGAATAGCCTGGCGGTATATCTCGTATCCAAAACTCTAGAGTGAACTCGCTGCAAACATGTATGTTAAGCGTCATAACCGGCACCCCGTCCATCTCCAAGGAAATCTTTGGCGGTAAAACCTGACCTTTAGCAGGAGACACCAACCCTAGAATGCAGAGCGCCACAAGCATTCCAGCTAGAATGAGACCCGCCTTCTTCATGAAGACCAACCACAATTACCAATTTCAATGAGACGTCTGGGCCATAAAACTATCGAAGAGTTCCTGTAAGAAAAAAGGAGATTCCTCGCATAATGTGAGGAAATGATTTTGATGTATGTGGCAAGCATGGTGGGCCCGGCCGGATTCGAACCGGCGACCAACAGGTTTCTCCAGGTCCTTATGAGCTTCGACTTCTCTATTTTCTGTCGCTCTCTCAGGCGATGTGCGGTGCATCGGAACCTGGCTGAGCTACGGGCCCATTCTCACTGTTATCCTATGTCAGAGTTCCCAGTTATTTTAAAGTATTTCTTCAATGTTGAGGCGCTTGCTCAGTCGAGACCGCTGGCGATGCGCTGAATCTTTAAATATTTCATTCAAATTTTCAACAGATTGGTGCCGCCGGCCAGATAGAGCCGCCGTTTATACGAAGGCAGTAAAGGCAGTATAGACGAGAGCTCAGTGGTAGAGCAGCGGACTCAATCGGCTGAAGTCGGTTGAGGCTGAAGCTGTTAAAATGATTCTGGGGTTGCAGAGACCCGTTGGTCGAGGGTTCGAATCCTTCCGGCGGCGCCATAGCCTAAGACTGAGAGAATGAGAAGAGCCTCTCAGGAAATGTCGAGTTCTTTGCATGTCAAGAGCCGGCTAGGACAATTTTGAGTTAAAGTAAGAAGTCGAAACCGTGGAATGCAAAGCACAGGCGCCTTACGCTATCGCGATTCGCTGGCTTACTTGAAAGACGGGTTGTCCACGATCTTAGGTCTTCCTCTTTCCTCAATTACAAGTTTCGAAAATCCTTTCTGCTTGATCACGTCGTAGTCGTGACCCGAATCGGAAGGATATGCAAACAAGGCGTACAGTTTCTTCTTACCCGTGTTAACTGTTCTGTGAGCCCAGAAGGGGGGAACATATCCAACCCGGCCTTGAGTAAGTTGAATCCATTTCGATTCTCCTCTCCTTGTTTGGAGCAACATTATTCCCTCCCCCTTCAATCCGTAGTACACCTCTCCCTTCCCCTCTTTCGCGTGGTAGTGGCCCCTAGTCAGAAAATACTCTTTCCCAATCTTTCCAGGGTATATGATCGTCACACCGAAGTTCAAATGACCTTCAGTTGATGGCTGCGAATTCTCGTAGTATTCGTAGATCAATGGGTCCTTCCCACTCACAAGCATCGTGCTAACGTCATCGTCGTAATGGAAGAACCCTTTTAGATCACTCAAATGTATCTCTGCTTTCAGGTTGTATTTCTCCAAGACAGACCGTACTCGAAAGTTTAAGTCGGTCGAGAAAGGCTCAATGATCTTGGGCAACGTTCTTCAACTCCATTAAGCTCCAAATTCCTTTGCTATCCATGTGATGAAACTGCTAAATTAAATCTTGCATCAAATGCTGCTCTTAGAGATCCAAATAGTTGAATAGACAAGATTCGATTCTCGAAGGAAGGTACTGTCAATGTGATTCACATGACGTTCTTCACCATGGCGTCTGCGCTGAAGAGGGCGGTGCTGCATCCCAGTTTTGTCGTGCTTAGTGCTCCAACGAAATTCGCAAATCTCGCTGTCTTTTCAATCTCCCATTGATTTAGCGCGCCCAGTATGAAGGCTGAATCGAAAGCGTCACCAGCTCCTACTGTACAGATGGAAGAGACACTTACCCTAGGAACTCTAATCTCTCCATCCTTCGATGAAACGTAGCAACCTTCCTTGCCCATCTTAATTGCTACGATTTCGGGACCCAACTCTCTCAAGGCTTTTGATGCACCTTCAATCATGTCAACGCCCGAGATCCTTTTCGCTTCTTCCTCGTCGACTAAGAGTAGATCAACATATCTCAGAATCTTCTTCAGGGGAGATGCCCAGTCTTCTCTTGGGCACATCTGCGTGTTCAGCGAAACGAAAAGTCCGTCTGCTTTCGCGCGTCTGGCCAATCGTTCGCCGGCATCGCCCCAAAGTTCAGGCATTAACAGGTAGCCCGCAAAGTGAAGTGCCCTAGCTCCGTTGAGGCAGCTGGGATTAAGATCTTCTGACGTTATTGGCGGTATCTTCGTGATAAATTGTATTTTTTCAAGATCCTTGAAGATCAAGATGACTGTTATCTCCGTCTCTTCGTAAGAGCTTACTTTCAGGAAGTCGACGTCAACTCCATACTTCTTGAACTGCGTAACAAGATACCGCCCTAGATCATCATCGCCGATTTTTCCGACGAGTCTACATGAACCGCCAAGCTTTGAGAAACACTGGACGACGTAGCCTGCTGAACCCGCTGGGAGAAGAGCTCCTCCTCCGACAAGCTCTACGTCTGACCAGTTCTTAGGAATCTTGGAGACCCCTAGAAGTATCACATCGACGCCAACTTCTCCTACAACAACTAGATCACTTCGAGAGGCCATGTCTCCCACAAACCGCGCTAGTAGATTCATTCGTCTTGGTCGAGCTTGACAAATTTTACAAGATTTCGAGGGTTATCAGGATTCAAGCCTTTGCTTACGCTATAGAAGTACGCGAAGAGCTGAAGTGGTATCAAGTTCAAGATAGGTAACGATAATTCGTCCAGCTCATAGGGGACATCCATGACCCCGTCAACTTGACTACTAGCGGGAGCCACGTTTGAAACTGCCAACACTGGAGCATTCCTCTCTCTAATCTCCTTAAGAACTCTCAATTGTCTGTCAACCGTTTTGCTCCTCGTCAAGACAGCTATGACAAGAACGTTCTCGTCAGCGCTAGCCATAGGACCGTGTCTAAACTCAAGCGTATGAAACACCTCGACAGGAACATACGACGTCTCCCTAAGTTTCAGGCCGGCTTCTAGGCATATCGGGTAGTTGGGGCCGGACCCTAGATAGACAAACCGGGAAAGACCCGAGTATCTCTTGACGAGTTCCTCTGCTTCATCGCGAAACTTTCCAATCAGAGACTCGGCAAGCTTCGGAATTTTGTGGAGCTCCTCTCTTATTTTCTCGATCTCTTCATTGACCCTATCATGAGCGAATTCGAGACTCAGCAGTTGGAGAGTGAAGACGATGGAGCTGAATGTCTTCGTCATAACTATGCTATTCTCTTCGCCAGCTCCGAGATGAAAAGCGTAGTCTGCCTCTTTAACCAGGGAGCTGTCAGGGTTGTTCGAGATTGCAAGTGTGACAGCGCCTCGTTTCTTCGCTTCTCTTAACGCTTGGACGGCCTCAGTTGTTTCGCCGGATCGTGATGCAGCTATAAACAGACATTTTGACGCTTTCCTTCGAGGAAAGTCATAAGTGAATTCAGATGAAGGAAATGCTCTGGACTGGATTTCAGCGACTCTCTCTAAATAGAACTCGCCTAAGAGCGTGGCATAGTAAGATGTTCCGCATCCAGTCAGAAGAACGCGCTGAATGTCTTTTTCGCGAATTCTCTTGATTAGCGAGGGAAGCTTTCGCTTAGCCAAATCAAGTGTGGCGCCAAGCGCTTTCGGTTGCTCAAGAATTTCTTTGTACATGAAATAATCCATAGCCAACCACAGACCCTTACGGACTGAAATTGCTCACCGCCGTGCTGACGAAAGCGTTAGATCATACCTATCAATACTTGTTTCGATCTTGAGGAGTCGCCCTTAACAAGCAAGGGCTTGTCAAATATATATCTTCGAGGGCTTAACCGCGAGCAGAATATGCTGGACGAAGTGGTCTTCCGGGAGGACCCCTACAAATTGCACAGTCTCATTTATCACTATCTTCGGCACGCTCATTACAGCGTACTTTTGAGCGAGATGAGGAAACTCTGTGACTTCCACCATGTCTGACTTGATGAGATCGCTTTCGATAGCGAATTGATGCGCCAGTCCTGTCGCTGAAGGACAGTAGGGACAGGTCGGCGTTACAAACACTTGAATGTGAACAGGCTTGTTCACAGACCTCAGTCTATCCTTCGTTGCCTCTGAAAGGGAGGTAGTTCCTTTGGAAGCGTTAATTATGTCATCTATAAATGGCTTGAACTCGTATCCGGCCGGGATTCCGTAGAACCTGATCCCGTAAGGTTTTCTGCCAGAAATTATGATCGCGGGTACTTTATCTATCCCATATTCTTCCGCTTTACCGGAGTCCCTCACAAAGTCGTGTACATCTACCTTCAGCTTATTTGAAATCGTTGCCACCTCCTCCACCAGTTCTCTGGCGTCCCTGCAGAACATACACTCAGTTTCTTGCGTGAAGACTGTGAGCCTTACCTCATCTACGAGACCAGTCTCAAATTGATGCTTCAAGTGTTCCTTATGCTTGTCTGGGATAACTCCCAATCTTTTCACCTGAAGATTTCATACATCTTTCGAAAACTTAAACATTCGATGCCCACTACGTGTTCTGCAAGCGTATTGACTTCAACGCTTAAGCGGGCTCGCCGAGATTTTCCTAAGCTCGCGCAGGATTAGCTCATTCTGAGCCATTATAGCCCTATTCTGATCTATCGAAAGCTTCAAAATCTTCGTAAAAGCCTCGGCGCCAGGCTTATCCCACCCAGCTTCTCGTTCTAGAGCAGCCAGTTTCTTCTCAACGTCCAAAACAATTCTCTTCAGTTCTTCCTCAGTCATCATGTCGATTCTCTCTCTCACATACTTGATCTCTAGCTTCTTTGCAACTTGATAGCATTCCTGACAGTAGCGTCTACCCTCAATCTCTAAAAGTGGGTCATCGACTTCCAGCTTTCTTCCACACTTAGAACAGAAGTTCATATCGCTCAAACGCGATGTCGCGTCTAAGAACCGAGTTAGCGAAATCTACTTAATAAAAGAATATGCGCCCTCTAAGAGGTAACT
>CAZHMI010000086.1:0-7533 GCA_964533795.1 uncultured Candidatus Bathyarchaeia archaeon | reverse complement strand
CTCCAACACCTACACCAACGCCGACAGGCGTCCCTGTACCTAATCCTGACACAATCGTCATGACCGAGTTTGGAGATGTACAGACGTTGGATCCTATGTGGAACTATGAATCTGCAGGCGGCGAGATAACTGAAAGAGTATACGAGCACCTTGTATGGTACGATCGAGAGAAAACGGATCTGGTAGGCCAACTCGCTGAGAGATGGGAAGTATCTGCCGACGGCACCGTTTATACATTCTATTTGAAGAAGGGCGTGAAGTTCCACGATGGCACAGACTTCAACGCGCAGGCGGTGAAATTCTCTATAGACTCTACGATTCTACTGAACGACCCCGAAGGACCGGCTTGGATCTTGGCGCAGATAGTTAAGGGAGGCATGCGATACCTGACCTCGAATACTTACGGCTTAACAAACCAAAGTGAGGTCGACGCGTATCTGGCGGCTGAGGGCGTCAAAGTGCTCGATGATTACACTGTTCAAATCACACTCGACTATGCTTTCACGCCTTTCTTGTCATCGCTTGCGTATGTGCCTAGAATAGTATCACCTACATTCGTCGAGCAGCATGGAGGGTTCAAGCCTGGGTTCCGAGTTGAATATTTGCACGAGCATACGAGCGGAACAGGACCGTTCACAGTGGTCGAATGGAAGCCTGGAGAAAGACTGGTCATGGAAAGATTCGACGGCTATTGGGGAGAAAAAGCCAAGGTCAAAAGAGTAATAATCAACTATGTCAACGAGTGGGGAACTCGGCTGCTCTCCTTCTTCGCTGGTGAATCCGACACAGTGATGGTGAACACCGCTAACGCCTTTGACTTGATCGAGAAAGATCCATGGCTTAACAATAAGCAGATAGTGCCGCTGAAGAAGGGATACGTCTTCACAGCGAACCCTGCAACGACCATCACTAGCGCCTTTCTAAATCCACACATAAAGCCTTTCCACAATATCAAGGTCAGACTGGGCTTTCAGTACGCTTTCAACTGGAAGACATTTATCGACCAAGTCTACAATGGCTTCGCCGAGCAACCGGCGGGCCTAATACCTAAAGGCATTCTTGGTCACGATGATTCACTTCCGAAGTATACATATGATCCGGAGAAGGCCAAACAACTGCTTCTGGAAGCTAAGAAGGAAGGCGCTTTCAAAGACGGACAAAAGGTCACCATCTACTACAATGCTGGTAACGAGAACCGAAGACTTGGATGCTTGCTCCTGAAGGACAATATTGAGGCACTGAACGTAGGCTTAAAGATAGAGGTACAGGAGCTTGATTGGCCTAGCTACCTGGCAAAATTCAGGAACCATGAGCTACCGTTCGCCATCATTGGATGGATACCTGATTATGCTGATCCTGACAACTACATTGCAACATACGCGCACTCGCAGTTAGGATACTTCTCTCAGGCAATACAGTACGAGAACGCAACAATCGACGAATTAGTGGAGAAAGCTGCTGTTGAGATGGACAATGCCAAGCGAGTTGAATACTACCATGAGATACAATTGGAATTGATTAGACAAGCATTTTATTTCTTCCTAGCTCAACCGATGAGTATACACGCAGAGAGAGACTGGGTTCGAGGCAACTACTTCAATCCAATGCTTTCAGTCTCTGTCAACGGAACTCTAACGTACTGGACGGTCTGGAAAGAGCAGTATACCTCCCAAGTGGCTGTGCAGATAGGCGTTTTTGTACTGGCAACAAGGAACCCCGAATAACTCCCTCAACCTTTTTTTGCTTTCGGGTATGGGTGAAGAAAGCCCCCATGCTCTGCCTGCGGGACATCTGCTTCATATTCGAATAACGTATATGTATATATATTGCCAAGCCGAGAATGCGTGAGGCATCTCCGATGAAAATGAGAGACTACATCATAAGGCGCCTTCTTCTACTTATTCCGGTATTGATAGGAATCTCGATGGTTACCTTCACACTATCTCACATGATCGGAGACCCCGTGGCTGCTTACCTACCGGGAGGAGCCATAGAGCACATACGGGAGCAGCAGATCCAACAGATAATTAAGGCTCATCATCTCGACGAGCCTATCTATATGCAATATTGGTATTACGTCAACGACATTATGCGTGGTGACTGGGGTGTTTCAAGGTCAGATCATGACCGCCCGGTAGTGGTCTCGATACAAAACTATTTTCCCGCCACATTCGAATTGACTTTGGTTGCCATTGTCGTCAGCCTGCTTATGGGTATACCTATTGGAATAGTCTCAGCGACGAAGAAGGACAAGCCGCTTGATCACGCTACGAGATTATTCTCGTTAACGGGAATATCTATCCCGATCTTCTGGTTCGCGCTTCTATTGCAATATGCTTTCTTTTATCAACTCAAGATAAACAAGCTCCCGTACCTACCTCTTGAAGGTAGAGTTGACGACTTTGTGATGATCTCGCATCCACTCAAGACAGTAACTGGATTCTATATTCTAGACAGCATCATCACCGGAAACTGGGCCGTCTTGATCAGTAGCTTATCCCATATAATCTTGCCCGGGTTTGCTCTGGCATACGCCACGTTAGCTCTAATAACCAGAATGATGAGATCGAGCATGCTTGAAGTTCTGAGGCAGGACTACATAACACTGGCGAAGTCGAAAGGCCTTTCTGAGAGGGTTGTCATCTACAAGCATGCTCTCAAGAACGCTATGATCCCAACAGTGACCGTTACAGGTCTAGCATTTGGAGGCTTGCTCGCGGGGGCGGTTCTAACTGAAACAGTCTTCGCATGGCCTGGGATGGGGCGTTGGGCGACAGGCGCGATTCTGACTGACGATATTGGAGCCATCATGGGCTTCACATTGCTTATCGCTGTGGTATACGTCCTTGCTAATCTAGTAGTCGACCTAATTTACGCTGCACTTGATCCTCGAATCAAGCTTGGGTGACGAATGTGCTGGAGTCGAAGAACCGTATCAGAATAAGAACGGGACTCTCAAAGTGGAGAGAGGATCTTGCACCTCAACTCAGGGAATTGCGATTCACAATCTATCTCCTTACGCAGAGCCCTTTAGTCGTCGCTGGATTCATGCTCATGTTTGCGTTTATTCTTATGGCCATCTTTGCGCCTTGGATAGCTCCGTATGGTCCCGAGGAGCGTGTTTGGGAGGAGAAGCTGCAAGCGCCGAGCATGAGCCACATATTTGGAACAGATGAGAGTGGAGGAGATATTTTCAGCAGAATAGTTTGGGCATCTCAACTTGATCTAGCTATCGCGGTCACTGTGGTCGTAACGGCGATGGCGGTAGGATCGGTCATTGGAGCAGTATCGGGATTCCTCGGAGGAAAAATAGATGAGGTTATGATGCGCATAACAGATATCTTCCTAGCTTTTCCGGCGTTAATTCTCGCGATGACCATTGCTGCTGCATTAGGTAGGAATTTGACGAATTTGACTATAGCTTTGATAATCGTTTGGTGGCCTGCCTACGCCAGGTTGATAAGGGGCCAAGTGCTTTCAGAGAGAGAGAAACTCTACGTCGAGGCTGCACGAGCTGTCGGAGCTCCAACTAGAAGGATTATCTTCAGGCATGTGCTGCCGAACTCGATCTATCCTCTTCTAGTTAACGCAACACTTGATCTCGGAGGAGTTATCCTCACAGCAGCCGGTCTGAGCTTCATCGGATTCGGTGCTGGAGCGGGAATAGCTGAATGGGGAAGAATGATAGCTGACGGTCGAAACTACTTGTTTCAGAGTCCATGGATGGCTACGTTTCCGGGACTTGCTATACTCCTTTCGGCTCTAGCGATGAATCTTGTCGGTGATGGTCTCAGAGACGTGCTGGACCCGAGGCTTAGACGATAGGTGAATAGAGTTTGCCTCATGTCCTGATGAGTATCCGCAACCTAAGCACATACTTCTACACCTACACGGGAGTAGTTAAGGCTCTAGATGGGGTTGACTTGGAGATCTACAAGGGAGAGACGTTAGGCCTCGTTGGTGAAACAGGCTGCGGCAAATCCGTTACAGCTCTTTCCATAATGCAGTTAGTGCCAAACCCGCCTGGCAGGATAGTCAGTGGCCAAGTCTTCTTTGAAGGTGTGGACCTCTTGAAGAAGAGCGAAGACGAGATGAGGAAGATACGCGGCGCCAAGATATCAATGGTATTCCAGGACCCGATGACCTACATAAACCCGGTCTTGACGATTGGAGACCAGATATCAGAAGTCATCCTACTCCATCAAGACCTTAGGAAAGAAGCTCTGGAGATGAAGATTGAGGAGTTGCGAAGCAAGCTGGAAAAAGCAGACCCCAACTCCGGAACAGCTCGAGACTTCAGGTCGAAGATTGAAGAATTGGAGAAGAAGATGATCGATCCACCGAAACCTTCGAAGGGCGAAACCAAGAAGGCGGCTCTAAAGAAGACTATTGAAACGCTGAAGCTTGTGAGGATGCCGTATCCAGAGAGAGTTGTCAAACAGTACCCTCACGAGCTTAGCGGCGGAATGCGGCAGAGAGCAATGATCGCTATGGCGCTTTCCTGTGGACCAAGCTTACTTATCGCAGACGAAGCGACCACAGCCCTAGACGTGACTATTCAAGCTCAAATCCTACAGTTATTGAACGAATTGAAGAAAGAGATTGGAGCATCCATACTAATCATCACGCATGATCTTGGAATAGTCGCTGAGATGTGTGATCGAGTTGCAGTGATGTACGCTGGAGTTGTCGTGGAGTACACCGACACAAAGGCTCTCTTCAGAAAACCTCTCCACCCATACACACAAGGTCTGCTCAGATCGATTCCCAAGCTTCATGAAGAAATGGAGAGACTCGAGATAATACCTGGCACTGTTCCAAACTTGATCTATCCGCCACCGGGATGCCGTTTTCATCCAAGATGCCCACATGTAATGGAGGTCTGTAGGAAGGAAAGGCCGCCAATGTTTGAACCTGAACAAGGACACCTCGTAGCTTGCTATCTTTATCGCGAAAGCAGAACTGAGGACTAGAAACGATGTCGACGAGAGAAACACTATTAGAAGTCAACGACCTAAAGAAACACTTCCCCATTCGCGGGGGCATCCTAAGTAGAACCGTAGGCTATGTATACGCCATCGACGGAGTCTCCTTCAAGATCAAGAAAGGAGAAACTCTCGGACTCGTTGGCGAATCTGGGTGTGGGAAAACAACGGTTGGCCGATGCATTTTAAGATTGATAGAACCAACATCCGGTGAAATCCTGTTTGAGGGTACAGACATAACGAAGATCGACGACAAACACATGGCGAAGGTTAGGCCGAGGATGCAGATAGTCTTCCAAGACCCATATGCATCATTAAACCCAAGAATGACTATCAAAGACATTGTAGGCGAACCCATGCTTGTAAACGGCATCGCTAAAGGGCTAGAGCTTCGCCAGAGAGTTCTAGAGCTTCTACTCATGGTGGGCCTAACGGAGGATCATATGAACAGATTCCCACATGAGTTTAGTGGAGGACAACGTCAAAGAATAGGCGTCGCAAGGGCACTAGCTTTGAAACCTGAGTTCATAGTCTTGGATGAACCGACCTCATCATTGGACGTGTCAGTTCAAGCCCAAACTTTGAATATGTTGCAAGATCTCCAGAAGAGATTAGGGCTAACCTACCTGTTCATCTCTCACAATCTCAGCGTAATAAAACACATGAGCGACAAAATAGCTGTTATGTACCTGGGCAAGATCGTTGAGATCGCCCCGAAAGCAGAACTCTTTAGGAGTCAACTACATCCGTACACGCAAGCCCTTTTCGCAGCGATTCCGATCCCAGATCCAGAGATCAGTAGAAAACGAATCGTTTTAGGAGGAGATGTTCCAAGTCCTGTGAATCCTCCTTCAGGCTGTAGATTTCACCCGAGATGCCCTTTGAACAGGCTGTGTAACGAGGAAGAGCCCCAGCTACTAGAGGTTGGCAGGGAACATTACGTAGCGTGCCATTCAGTCAGGTAGACTGTCATTCGGAAGAAGGAAACCGGCACACGCAACACAATAACCTAAAGGTGCACTAAGTGATTGAGAAAGAACAGAATGAGATAGACGAGAGACGGAAGAGATCTTTGAAGCTTGACTGGAAAGACTACGTCGCAATAACGATCGCAGCACTTCAGACTACCTTACTTCCCTTCATCCTCCTCTTCTTTGTTATACTTGCAATCTCAATTGCTCTTGGAGTCTTCCTTTTCCGCTAAGAGGCGATCGGCCATGCGCAAAATTGGCGGAGATTTGAGAATGCTATATCTCATGATGGTTGCCGTCATACTGGTAACCTTCTCAATCTCCTCTTTCAACCTTCGGAATATTGTTGACGTATTATTTCTAGAGGGAGCAGCCCTGCTGAGTATAGGCGGCGTTTTGTCCGCAGGACTCCCCAAACTGAGCCTTCTCAAATTTAGCAGAGAAAAGCCCGCTCAAAATGAAGAGCCCGATCTTGCACAAGAGGAAGAAGGTCGAAGGAGAAATAGTAGACTTGGTTTTGCACTAATGCTAGCAGGGCTCATGCTTATCGGCGTTTGTATCGGGATCGGCGAACTTGTTCTTCGATGATCGCCAGCTATCCTTATTGGCTATCAGATCGTTGATCGCCAATCTTAGTGAAAGCGTGCTCGCAGAGCTGTAAATTATCTCGTTTCCCCTAGCATGATATCTTTGACCTTTAGGATTGAAGCTTTAAGGTCAGATGTACTTTCCCTCTCCCTCAATTTTTCGGTTAGAATATCTGCTTAGAATCTAAGAGGATGACCGATGCATTTTGAATCGATCTGTATCTAGTTTCCTAATATGCGCCAATGGTTGTTGTTTGAATCTCGAGTAAGATCATCTTCTCTTGTAGAGTCCTACAATTTGTCCTTTTGCAAGTATGTGCCCCTTCATTGCTTTTTCAACATCCTTCTTCCTCGAATTTCGATCAAGATCAAGTTTGGTGTCTAGAGCGTAAACCTTGAAGAAGTATCTATGTGTGCCCGAAGGAGGGCAAGGTCCTCCATATGAATTCTTGTTAAAGTCATTCAATCCTTCGACTCCTGGAACACTATTCTCCCCTATTTTTTCCACGGGAGGAATGTTCCAAACAATCCAGTGGTCCCATGTTCCCATAGGAGCATCTGGATCGTCAACTATTAGGACAAGAGTTTGCGTTCCCGCAGGAACGCCTTTGATGTTCAAAGGAGGATTAACGTCATCACCATCACATGTATACTTTGTAGGGATGAACTTGTTGTTTTCAAATACAGGGCTAGAAACTGTCAAATCTTCCATCTGAGAAACCTCTCATACATTTTTGAGTCGACTAATTATTTTAGTCTTCCGTGGTCCGCCTTCGCTAGCATAGCCTTGAACAGCCCGTTTCAATTGCAAGATTCCATGAATCAACTGCACGATAGCAACATCGCACAACAGAAATTATGGAATAGTTTACTCCTGATCGAAAGCTGAAAAAGTCACTTCATTTTCTGTTGTCTGCCGCCCAAGCAACTTTTCCGGTAGGGCCCTCTCTTTTTCCTTTTCGACTTTTTCTTCTTTTCAATGGAAGCTAT
>CAZHMI010000085.1:0-7551 GCA_964533795.1 uncultured Candidatus Bathyarchaeia archaeon | reverse complement strand
CTGTTTGAGCATTGAAGAGGCCATTTTCGTAATCTTCATATTGCGACTACTTCACCGAACTTCATGGTTGGCTTCAGGTCCCAGTACCAATCTTGAGGAGACATGAAGATCCTTTTCGCTCCAAGCCTTTCTAAGTTAGCTTTGAACCTGTTAGCCGCATCGCGGAAGAAGCCGTCATCCAGGAGCTCGATCCCATCCTCAACTATGTCCAGTAGTATCGGAGGAGAAGCCTTGACCTCCTCAGGGTTCATCGGCAGAAAAGATACATGCGTATCTATCCCATGCCTGTAAAGCCAGTTTATCTCTCTCTCAATTCTTTCAGCGAACTCAACCTCAGCCAGTAACTCTATTCTCTCACCGAAAGAGGCTTTGGATTGAAAGACGACTAAGAGATCGATGTCGCTGTCTGAACGAGCTAAGCCCCTAGCCGCAGAACCGTACAAAACAATGCTCCTCAAGCCGGAGATTCTTCTGAAAAGTTCACAGGTCAATGAACCTACGAGTCTCGCATAAACACCTTGCCTAATCTTCTCGATATTCAACAACTTCCCCGCGGAGATCAGAACCATAACATCAGGATCGCAAATCCTATAGAGCCTACGCCTGCCAAATCGGCCGTGCACATATAAGACGCCAGCCTTACGCAAACTACTCAATGCAACCTTAGCTGAGCCCTTAGACTTAGCAAGATTTCTGACATCATCAAACGTGAACAACTCAGAGCGATGCTCCGCGTACAGGGCTGAGTAGAGTTGCCCAAGCCAGCTCTGCATCCACATAGGTAAATAAATCGTTAACCTAAAATAAAAAGTTTCCAGCTGCAATGAAGGGCGACTTCAACAAGGCAACCCTTCCAACCACGAGCGATTAGAGTTCTTTTCGTTCTGCAAGTCAGCTTCGATAGCTCTTCCGTAATCAAGAGGCTTGTTACTCGGTATTACATCAAGCTACATCAGTTTGGTGAATGCAACTTGGCATCCGTTGAAGGCTCAAGGGATTGCGAGAGAGATAAGGCAGAATACTATCTTAGGCTCAAATCTTTTTCTATTGTTTCTAAGGCGAGGATGCGGACTCCTTCTTTCTCTGCGTATGTCGATACTCGCTTGTTCAGACGATGCTTATCCTCCGTAAGGAGATCTATGTGATAAGCGATAGCCGTGGCGAGGTAAGTGGCATCCGAGGCGAAGAGCTTCAGCTCGATTTCCACTTCCTTTGCCTTGTCTGAGAATCCGGTCATCGGTACGACTTCTATGAGATCTAGAGAAGCTGCCTCATTCAATGATGCGTAGGCTTCTTCAATCTTACTCTTGGGATAACCGATCTTCACCAAGGCGCGAACAATTTCAAGGAAAAGCCATTCAGGTGCGATCGCATGCAGCTTCGTTGTGAAGATGTCTTCCCTGACTTTCAGCGCCTGTTGCTTGTGGGTCTCACCTTTCTTGAGCCACTTCACCAAGATCGATGCATCGACGGCTATCTTCTCAGGCAAGCTAGGTATCCTCTTCTTCATGTGCCTCTACCAATGCTTGGCTCGCGCTGGGGTAAGCCTCAGTGCCCTCTCTTATCTTCTCTATCCTCTGCAGGATAGTCCTCCCCTTTTGGGCTTTCAGAAGCAGCTTCAAAGCTTCAGCGAAGGCCTCCGTCTTGCTTGCGTACAATCCGCTCTCCACCAAGCCTTCAACCTCTCTGAGCAGCTTCTCTTCCAGCTTCACGTTCACCTGCGCCTTGGCCATTTAAGAAGTATGTGAGCTCTAAGAAAGCACTAAGACAGCTGAGATTAGGAGCGCTCCACCTATCACTGCCCTCTGGATCAACCTTCCCTTGAATCGAACCAAACTTATACGGTTCACATTCATCATGCCAAATCCTATGAGTACGCCCATTACGATGACCGGCGAGGCTACTCCAAACGTAAAGATCATGGCATCTGTTATCGGCGTGGTGGAGTTGACCAACATAGCGAAGAAAAGCATCGCAATACATGGAAGCTTTACAAGCGAAAAGACAATGCCCAGCACAAAATCACAGACAGGATCGTTAAGCTCCCGAACCTTCGTAATCAACCCCTTAACAGATTTAGGGGTTCTGAACAAAGGCACTTTAGCTTCGATATCGTTTCCGCTTCCCCATCTTCCAGAATAGAAATCTTGGGTAACCTCCACAAAATGAAGTAGACCTGCAACAACTAGTATAAAGGCAACTAGCCAAGTCGATGCTGCTAAAGAATTCATGACAGTCGGGTTTGAGACTATTAGAGAAAATAACACTACGTACGCGTAGACTAGTCCAATTGAGATTAGACCAATTCTTCTAGCGATCTTTTTGAGTTCGATATGAGTTGCGCTTGCAAAGAAGAAGGATGCGAGTGCAAATAGGCAAGGGTTGAAGCCTGAGATCGTCCCAAGCGCGTAGATTAAGGGTTGAGAGAACTTTGCGTCGCTTTCCTTCTGCACGGCCTCTGTTAGAGAACCGGTTGTCAGGTAATACACTCCCTTCTGAACTTGCATGTTCTCGAAGGGGGGATAGTAGATTAAGCCTACTCTTGAGTTATGCACAACTAATACGGGCACACTTGTCTCGTTTCTTGGAATCTTGAATGCTTTGAAGTACGCCTCCCCGATATCCTTCTTACTGTAGTAATTGACTATGTTAAGTGAAACCTCTTTGTATGTGAGATTTCCCCGCCAAGTCAAGTATAGTTCATTGATGGATCGCTTCGTACTATACTCGCAGGCGGAGCATGTGGTCGAGAACAAGAACACAACATGAGTCTTGTTGTCTAGGAAGATTCCATCGGTTTGCTCAAATGCTATAGGAACGACCCCGAGGTCACGTTGTATTTGAGTTAGATCACTCCGGGGCTTGCTACTCTCATCCTTAGCCGCCAAGAAGCCTGCGTTACCCAAGGCTAACAGAAGGACAGTTGCAGCTATGACTATTGGCAGGAGATGCCTCACTTTCCTAGATGATGAAGGTTTTCGACAATTCCTCAAGGATCGATCTACACTTGTCATTCCTCATGCCAATAGTCATACTTAACCTGATCTCCATCCAGCCACCAAAATCCCACGGATCAAAAGAGTATTCTAATGTCAGAGGGCTTTTATTCGATAGCTCAGACTAACTCCGAAAAGAATTTGAAATTGTGAGCTGGAGTATCAACCGAAAAGCTCTTTGATAAGCTTGCGGCAACTTCCTAGGGCTTTCTTAACTTTAGGGTGCGTCTCTCTTACAATGGTTCCGTATTGTTCTTGAGGATATTCATAAGGATACCTGAATCTCGGTCTTCCTCTAGCTAAGCTGTCGGTCACTTCAGCCACGGTTTCAATATGTTTGAGGAACCATTGAGGATACCTCTCCTTTATCTGATATAGGAAGCGGCCAACTGCATGGATCTTGGGATAATCTACTCCGTAAGCTATCAAAACCGCCTTCACCGCGTACTCCATGCATTCTTGAAGATACTTCAATGATCCAATGTAGTCCTTTTCCCGTAAGCATATGACAGCACTCCTGAACTCTCGTTCCGCACTTCTGATAGCTCCTTCAGCTCTTTCTCTGTTTACAGCCATCCGCCTATCCCAAGCTTATCTCTATCGATTCGCCAGGCGCGATGTCGGGCTTCAGGAACCAGAAGTAAGTTCCATCCGGCCGTTCAATCCGAACGGTTCCTAGCGCCTCGAGAGCCTCTTTCAGCTTCTTCATCAAGTTTTGAAAGAAATCTTCCGCATCACAGAGAACCGCTCTGTAAGAGATCATATCAAGGTACACGGGTTGAAATGTTCTGGCGCAACTCCTCTGTAGCGATGCTGCAGTTACCTCAGGGTACCCGTAGAATCCCTGCGCCTTAAACCAATAGTCGCAGGCCCTGTACTCCCACGTGGATTGAAAACATTTGAACAGAACCTCTTCCCTCTGCCAAACGTTTCTTGAGTCGTCTTCAACGATGTAAAACAGGTCTATATCGCTTCTGCCAAGTTGGAAGGCGGCCTTAACTGCGGAGCCGTAAAGGACGATGGAGATCAACTCGTCACCGAACTCTTTATGAAAAAGTTCAGTCAGACGCATCAGGGAGATTCTCATCCATCCATACCTAATCCTAGCGAGCTCTTCTTGGTTAACCAGCTTGCGCCCGGATTTCTCTTTCAACTCAGCGACTTTAAGGGCGGTATCGAAGCCTTCGCCTGTAATCATGTAGGAGGCTCCAGCTTTCTGAATCAAACCCTCCGCCGCTAACTCCTTCAACCTCTTGGTCAACGTCCTAGTGTTGGTGACGGCTTCGTTCAACTCTTTGAACCTAGCCTTTCCTGTACAGAGCCGAAGAAGAACATCTGTAGCTCCATCTCTTGAAATGACGCGAAGCTTCGACATACTGTACCCAAGTAAAGTGGGACATCAGAGCAACTAATAAAGCTTGACGTCCAACCAAAGTCGCGAAAATATCTTCCCGAAGGAAAAACTAGACAAATATCATGAATATATTCAAGATAAGCTCCAAAGGAAACACGCCTGACAGTGTACATCTAACGATTAGGATTTGAAAGCAGACTCGCAAAGAATATTCTTGCCAGCGCATACCTTGCGAATTAGAGAAGTAAGATTTAACCAATATTCAGATTTCCTGCCAACCAACTCGGGTAGGCGATCCCAAGCACCCGGGCACTCCGACTCCATAAAAGGGCGTATAGACTCGAGAACCCAAGGTCTCAAATTCAACTTATCGAAGAGAAGCTTGCTCTTCGTCTTAGAAGCGATCTCGATAACTTGCGAGACACTGTCTTCATAGTCATTCACGTATGGAATGATTGGTCCAAGGAATATCCATGTCTTCACGCCTCTAGAGGCAAACTCCTCTAAGACGTTGGCTCTTGCGTCAGGTCTAGAAGCTCTCGGCTCTAGTCTACTGGCTAAACCGGAGTCCATTGTGGTTAGGGTAACCCCGATGTCGAAGTTATCCGGGTTGATCAAGTCGATATCCCGTAGAACGAGCGCAGACTTTGTTTGAATGGAGACGGGAAACTTGTGTCGGGATAGCATCTCGATACAACGTCTAGTCAACTGGAGCCTAGACTCAAAAGGCTGGTAAGGGTCTGTCACCGTACTGACCCCGACAACTCTAGAAGGCTTCCGCTCCAGCTCGTGAGAGAGAACATCCAGAATATTGCCCTTCGCTTTCACGAAGCGCCCCCAACTCAATGCGAGTTCTCTATCTCGAAAAACAGAGCGGCTATAACAGTAGACGCAGCCATGCTCGCAACCGAAATAAGGGTTCAAGGAATAATAGAGTCCGGGCAGTCTACTCAAAGAAAGAGCGGTCCTGCAATTCACGTAGGAATATTCCACGTCAGCCATTCAAAGTCTCTCTCTACGAAAGAAATCTGTGATCTTCCTCTGGAACAATGCTTGCTTCAGCATCACGCTATTCTCAATCCACTTCCTCAACGGGATCGTCAACTTCGAACTCGCATAACCTAAAGCTTTCTGGAGTGTGTCGAACTTCACCGGTTTCATCTTCAAAGTGCCTCGGACACTCTCCCTAACATTCCAAACTCCTACAGGGACGATATATCCCGGGTGAATCTCTCTCAGAACGAGAGCAGAAGCCTGCCTCCTTTCCAAGTTGAGATGTTCAGCGACAGCCAACCTCGTAGAGTAGTAACATCCTCCGACACTAGCGTACGTTGTTCGACCGCCATAACTCTCATAATCACCCATCAAAGCTGGAACGGTTCCATCAACATTCCAAGTTGTCTTAGGGAACCACGCCTCAATCCATTCGAAGCTCCAACGTTCAGGCATCAGGACCGCTACGAAGATATTATCAAGATTTCTGAAGGTGTGGACCCTATACTCATCAATCGTCTCGTACTGCTTAATCTCATCAACAAGCTTCAAAGAGAGGCCGCTGTCAACCGCTGTAATACTCCACCTCGTTGGAACAAGCTTCCTCCTCTGGCCGAGACCGAACATTCCTATACTAAGAGCCCTCTGAATCCTAGTCACCAATACCCCTTTCCGGTATAACTCCCAGAGAGCGTCAGCAGACTTCAAACTCCTATCATAGTAAGCCTTCTCAATCCTCTTGTCCACACTAACATGAGAGGTCTTAAAAGACTTCAAAGGGGCTGAAGGACCGAAAGGCTGAGTCTCCTCACTCAAAGTCAGAATCTTTCTCGGCCTCTTAGTGAAAGTCGCTTGAGAATCAGCGGGATAGATCCCCATGGCTAACTCTTGAAGTGTGTCGAGGAGCCCTCCTCCAGATTGAGCATCATAAACGCTTGCTCGAGCCTTCCCTCTGATCAAAGAGAATCTGTAATCGATTATCTGCTCTATCGATTTACCCATCCACATCTCAGGGGTATCAAGAATCTCAGTATCCCCATGATAAGGAGGGACCATCGGTCCAACGTACACTCGTGGATAACCCATTCTGCCTACGAAGACGCCTGGCGGCGTAGAGCCTTCCACAGAGTCAGATTCCAGCATAGGCCCATACTTCGCAAGCGACTGCGCCTTCGCAACAACCGGGCAACGAAGTTTACCGCAAAGCATTCTGCCTCCTTTACAAAGCAGACATAACGTGCTCGACGAACGGCTAGCAACCTCTATGCCCTCGAGTAGCCCAAGGTCAGTAGTCTGCTCAGGAAGGAGGATGTCGTTAAGCCATTTTATCTGAGTTGACAATTCTGCTATACTCTCTCTAACAGATGATCCATCTTCCCAGATGATCCGATGAATATAGATTTCTGTCATGGTTAAAAGCGAATAGATCGGTGAAACTGACCTAAACCATTAAGCGCAAGCTAGGCAAAGAAACCTTCCAGCGTCTCTTGGTCCAGCATCGACTTGAGCTTCTTGAAATCCTCTCTCATGACTTTCTCAAGGCGGTATGTGTACAGGGCAGCGGCAGGATGAAAGAAAGGAATTATCTTCAGCTTGTCCACTTCGAAAACCCTGCCGTGAATCTTACTAATCCCATCTGGCTTGATGCCATACTTTCGAAGGATATACTGTGTTGCAGTATCCCCGAGGGTACAGATAACTTTGGGCTTGATCTTCTCGATTTGGCTGTCGAGAAAATGAGAGCAAGCTAAGATCTCTTGTTCAGTCGGCTTCCGATCTTTGCCTTCAGGAGAGGTGGGTCTACATTTCAGTACATTTCCAACGAAGACTTCGTTCCTTCCGACCCCGATCTCAGCTAGAAGCCTATCAAGAAGCTTCCCAGCTCTCCCAACGAAAGGCCTTCCTTGCACATCTTCATCTTTGCCGGGCGCTTCACCGATGAACATCACCTCGGCTTTATATGAACCTTCACCTGGAACAACCTTAGTCCTAGTCTTTGCAAGTTCACATCTCTGGCACGCTGCAATCGCTGCACTTGTCTCTTCAAGGTTCTTAACGGGTCCCACAATAATTCCCACATATATACTAGTCTTCACTTGGAAATCAAAATTGCTAGAAATTCGCAAGAATGCTAACAAAGACATATATCTTGAACAGAAATGGCGACTTGCCCGAAAATGCCTCTTTCTCTGTTGAAGATTCTTCCGA
>CAZHMI010000084.1:0-7863 GCA_964533795.1 uncultured Candidatus Bathyarchaeia archaeon | reverse complement strand
GTCCTTCACAGCCTTCAGAGATAGCTTGATCCATGTAGCGATCGAGCTCTTCAGGACTTTCAGCGATCACATGTTGAGCTGTTCTCAGCCTTTCACTCTCGGAGATTATTCTCGACAGTATCTTTCTTCTTTCCAAGTAAGGCTTGAGAGTGTAGTCTTTACCTTTGACGTAGAGGAGGTCGAAGAGGAAGAGCCCGATCGGTACCTCCTCAGCCATCTTCTCTATCTCATACTTTCGCCCTCTCCTCTGAGAGATCATCTGGAAAGGTTGCATATCACCGGTGTCAGGGTCTAAGGCAACACATTCTCCCTCAATAATAGCGTCTTTCACATTCGTACCCTGCCTTATCAGTTCAGCAGCATCTGGAAATTGGCTTGTGATGTTCTCGAGCCTTCTGGAGAAGAGGGAGATCTCATTCTTTGATATATGCGCTTGCAGTCGCAAGCCGTCATATTTATACTCTGCTGAGCCTCTGCCTCCAAGCTTCTCCAGTATCTCAGCCGCGGTTGAAAGACGTTCCGCAAGCATCGGCCTGATAGGCTTTCCAACGGTTATCTTGAATCTCTTTATTCCTTCTATACCTTCGTAAGCTACAGTCTTCGCGACGTGTCCAAGATCGGATGAGAGGTTATAAGCTCTCTCAAGATCCCCTCGAGCCTCCTTTCCTCCAGCATAGGCGACCGCTAAGGAGTCTAGGATTGTCATGTCAGCTACGCCGAGTCTCAGTTTACCCAAAGCCATCCTGAGAATGTACTTAGCTTCCTTCGGCGTAGCATCGTTAAGAAGACTGCATAACAGCTTGACCTTCGCATCTATCGAGCCAGGGCCAGATGCATGAGCTATCCTATCGAAAGCATCGTAAACTGCTTCAACGGTGAGAGGCTTCTGGAATAGGGTTAGCTGAGCCTTTCTAGCTAGCAGTTTCTCAGCCGTCTCGCCGAGGTCTCCGGTCTTCTTGTAATGCATCTCAACCTGCTCCTCCGGTTGCCCGGCCACGATAGCCATCGCCTTCAAAGCTAACTTCTCCGCCACGCCAAGCTCGATGCCAACATAGTCTGGATAAAGCTTGCCTTGAGTTAGGTAAACCACCTTATCTATGGCTTCTTTCGGAGTCTCCTTGAGAAGATTCACTAGGAGATCGGTCATCTCAAGCCTCTTCGTCGTCCCCTCGATCTTCTCGTAAACATCGACGATGAGATTGTACTTCAAGCATCTATCCCAGTAATAGCCTAGGCTTCATCATCCAATTAAGCTTACGAGCACCGGTCAAGACCTTCCCTTATGAGAAATCTCTTCCAAGCCTTTCCTCAGCGCGGAAACATTTCAGAGGAATGTCGATATTTCACGATCTAGTCCTAGCAGCTAGCCTTGATATCTTGCAGCCATGTCGAGAATAGCCTTCCATCGCACATTCTCCTCAACAAGTCTCCCAGCGACTTCTATCTTCTTATTCTGCGGCTTTATGTGCCCGGAGGCCTTCTCGAACTCTCTCACCGTAGTGAAGGTATCATGAGGAACCAGTAGAATAGGAGTTCCAGTTACCTCAGCCTTGTTAAGAACTTGCACATCAGGGTAGATTCCGCCTGTCAAGACCAAAAGCGAGGCGCCAGTATCAAGCCCAGCTTTATTGCCGAGACTTATGAACTTGCTAAAGCCGAATCCCTCCATCAAAGCCCAATCCAGTACAGCTGTGCAGATCGCCCACTCTGGGAGATGAACGCCACGTTACCTCGAATCGGCATCGATGCTGAGAAAGATGCGTTCAAAGGAGTTGATGTATCAATAACTCCGAGACAGTTCGGGCCCACAAGCTTCACACCGTATTCGGCGCGTATCCGGATCAGCTCCATCTCGAGCTTAAGGCCTTCCGGCCCTACCTCTCTAAATCCCGCGGAGATCACTACGAGAATCTTAATCCCTTTCCACATTCCTCAGCAACCCTTGAAACGATCGGCGCAGGAACTGTTATCACGCCGAGCTCGTTCTCGGAAGGGACCTCAAGAGCTGAGGGATAGCACTTCAATCCTTGAATCTCTTCCGCTTTAGGGTTGACCGGGAACAGTTTCCCAGGAAATCCGGATTTAACAATATTTCGAAGGATTTCGTACCCAACTTTTCCAGGCTCTCTAGCCGCACCTACGACAGCTGCCGTCGACGGCCTGAATAGGACATCCAGCATCGGATTTCCTCGTCTACTAGATTTCCCAAACCGGTATTAAAATGAACTGCGCGTAATACAGCGCTATTACAGGATAAGCTTACCGAAAGCGTGTTAAACCGCCTCAGCGAAGAGAAGCCATTGGAACAAGCTTGCTCCTCCAAGCCTCACCCCAACACAGTCTGGATACCGCTTCCCTTGAGCAAAAGCCTAGATCTTACTATTCAATCGAGTTTATGAGCGGCCGTCAAAATCTTTCCTCATGAACGATCTCCTCCAAGCTTCTTCTAGATGGAACGGAAGGGGATTCGGCTGGAGACCCGACCGGAACGATCGCCACCGGCCTGATGGTATCTGGTGCTTCAATCGCTTCAGCTACTCTTGCTTCATCGAAAGCTCCAACCCAACATGAACCTAGACCAATCGCGTGTGATGCCAGCAAGATATTCTGCACAAATGCCGCAGTGTCCTGAAGACAGTACAGATTCGATCCTCGGTTCCCATAGCGTCTAGCTGATCTCGCCGCGTGCGCACAGACGACTATAACGACCGGAGCCTCCGCGATAAAGTATTGCCTGTAAGCAGCTTCAGCTAATGCCATCTTTCTCTTGCTACCGCGAACGACTACTATCTCCCAAGGTTGGATGTTTCCAGCGGACGGCGCTTGCCTCCCAGCATCGAGAATCTCTCTCAACTGCATTCGAGTTACGTCTTGCTTGGAGAATGCGCGTATGCTGCGTCTTCCATAGATAGCTTCGAAGACATCCATTATGAACACCAACTTTATTAGTATGAGAACTTAAGCATCAAAATCTTTCCCAGTTAGACCCTGGACCTGCAAGGACCGAGTTGCTGCTACGCGGTACCCTGAATATGCTCAAAGAAAAGTCTTTTTCAGAGGCGTTCACGCAGTCTAATATCCGAATTTCTCCGCCTTTCCAAGGTAGTCCATGAGGATCGGCATGAGACTGGAAGCCGGAATCCTACCGACATTTCCTGCAGCAGCATGATTCTCGGTGAACTTCGGTATTCTACTTGAAGAAACGTCAGGACCTGCTATGACTAGAGGAACTGGATCTGAGGTGTGATCGCGAACGTTCACTGGGGTGGTATGATCGCAGGTTACTGCAAAGTAGTTAGCGCTTAGGCCAACTCTGTCGATTATCAAGCCGATCATCTCATCGATCTTCTCAATTGCCTTGACCTTCGCCTTGAAGTCTCCGTCATGTGAAGCTACGTCGCAAGCTTTCACGTTAACGAAGACGAGATCATTCTCTTTGCTCGCTTCCACCGCTGCTCTCGCCTTCGCGAGGAAATCCGTGTTTAGGCCGCCTGTAGCACCTTTCACGTCGAGAAGAGACATTCCAGCGATCTTGCAGATCCCTCGAACCATAGCGACCGCGGCTATACAAGCGGCTTTCACATTGTAAAGTTCCGGAAGAGGTTTTATCGACGGAAGGGTTCCAGCGCCTCGTGGAAGAATTATGTTCGCAGGGTTCTGACCCTTCTTCACTCTCTCGACATTGACCGGATGGTCTTTGAGCAATTCGTAGGATCTCCTCACAAATTCATTCAACGCCTCAGCGGTCTTCACAGCTTCTTCACTAGCGTCCAGAGGCTTCGACTTCAAAATTCGAACACCGGTAGAATGCGGATCAACATCTGAAACCATTCGAGAGGTACCCCCACCACTGAAGACGAGTACTCCTCGATGCTCAACAGTCCCTTGAAACCGCACTTTCACGTCTGGAGCTGTTTCAAGTCGCATCTTATTGAGAACCTTCGCTAGTTTACCCGTTCCAACCTTGATCCTTCCAGCCCGCCTATCCAAGACCTTCATGTTTTCATCAACCGTCGCAAAGTTACAGCGGAAAGCGACGTCTCCAAGGCTTAGAGTTATCCCAGCTCCTTCAGCCTCAAGTGATCCTCGACCAGTATAGTACTGGTAAGGATCGTAGCCCAACAAAGCGAAATGAGCTACATCGCTTCCCGGCCTTACACCAGGTCTAACCGGGTCCATCAAGCCAGCTGAGCCTGCTTTGGTTAGTCTACTAATATGGGGGGTATTCGCCACTTCAAGAGGTGTCTTGAACTTGTAGTCTTGGACCGGCCGGTCAGCCATGCCATCACAAACGAGAACTATCGCAGCTTTGCTGACCAATCTGCACACCAGTCGATTAGTATCTGAAGCCACATGCATTATAACGTTTTATACTTAGACCTGTCTATCATGGATGAACCGCGCATGAGTTCATTGCGAGTTAAGACACAACGCAAATAGCGACGGTTCGATGCCTTGAATCGAGCAACATCTATATTGACGCCTCTGGATAACATAGATTTCTAACGCCAGTGGTGCAGCTTGCTTCCAGTTAAGGACGAGAACCCGTCATCGATAACGCCGGTTGTAACATGGCTTCTCATTGCCGCATGCGTTTTAGTCTTTGTTTGGCAGATAACGGGCGACTTTGACACAATAATCTTCGAGTACGGGTTTACTCCGGCAAGGATCGTGATAGGAGAAGGATACTATACCTTGATCACTTCGATGTTTCTTCACGGAGGACTACTTCACCTTTTCGGCAATATGCTCTACCTATATATTTTCGGAGACAACATCGAGGATATGTGTGGCCACTTCTCGTTCTTCGTCTTCTATATGCTCTCCGGAACCCTCGCATCTTTAATCTTCGCGCTCACTGCTTGGGGTTCGACTGCTCCTGCTGTAGGCGCTTCAGGCGCGATATCTGGCGTGTTGGGAGGCTATATAGTGCTCTTCCCGAAAGTGAGAATCAGGACAGCGGTGACTCTAGGCTGGTTCATCAGATTGATCTACGTCCCAGCCTATGTAATGATTGGAATGTGGTTCGCATATCAGTTTCTGCTGGCCTTGCTCGCCGTGGAAACCGGCGTCGCATACTGGGCTCACATAGGAGGCTTTGCAGCTGGAGTAGTTCTCGTAAAGATTTTCTCTCGAAGAAAGAGATATCACCCGATGTATCATATCCGATAGATTTTATTAATCTCGATCGCATAGTAGCGCAGCTGATGATCCGCGGGAACCGTTTATGAAGATCGTCGTCTGCGTGAAACAGGTGCCTGATGTCCTAGAACTGAAGATCGATCCGGTAACGCACACTTTGATACGTGAAGGCGTTCCAAGCATTCTGAATCCTTTCGATGAATTTGCTGTTGAGGAAGCGATTAGAATAAAGGAGAAGCACGGTGGCGAGGTCGTAGTCGTAACGATGGGCCCTCAGCAAGCTAGAGAAGCCCTTTTGAAATGTCTGGCTATGGGAGCTGACAGAGCTATGCACCTAACCGATAGAGCTTTCGCCGGGGCGGATACTTGGGCTACTTCCTACGCGCTAGCTCAGGCCATAAAGAGGTTGGAGTATGACATAATTTTCTGTGGAAAGCAGGCGATCGACGGAGATACAGCTCAAGTCGGACCAGAACTAGCAGAACACTTGAGGATTCCCCAGATAGCCGGCGTTAAGAAAGTCGAGGTCGACCCTCAAAACAGAAAAGTAATCGCGCATAGGGAAACTGACGAAGGCTATGAGATAGTTGAATCAAACCTCCCAGTCCTTCTCACCGCTATAAAAGGTCTTAACGAGCCGAGGATCCCATCCATAATGGGTATCCTCTCAGCAAAGAGGAAAGAGATAAAGGTAATAGCGGCAGCCGATCTCTCCAATGACACGTCTGTCTTCGGATTAAAAGGTTCACCGACGCAAGTCTTGAAAGTCTTCACCCCTGAACCACGCACCCGAGGCGTCGTGATCCAGTCCAAGGATCCTAATGAAGCCGCTCGTCAACTCTTAGAGCTTCTTACCTCGCTGAGGATCATTAGCCTCGAAAAGGAGATGGAACCTCAGTGAGTCAAGAAACGACGAAGGAAGTCTGGGCAATTTCAGAACAGGACGAGGGGAAACTGAGACCGGTATCCCTCGAGCTCCTCGGAATAGGCAAGAAACTTTCAGAAAAGCTCGGCGAAGAACTAGCGGCCGTTCTTATGGGGAACAACGTATCCGATCTCGCTAAACCACTTACTGCTTACGGCGCAGACAAGGTCTATCTCTTGGAGAATGAACTGCTCAGGCGCTACACGCCCGATGGATACACGAAGGCATTGAGCGAACTCATACTGAACAAGAAACCTTCCATCGTGCTATTCGGAGCGACGATAAACGGACGCGAGTTCGCTCCCCGCGTTGCCGCTAGAGTTCAAACCGGACTGACCGCAGACTGTACAGGACTTGATATAGATGAGGTAGGTCGTCTTGTGCAGATAAGACCAGCATTCGGAGGCAAACTTATGGCCATGATAGTCTGTCCGCACAAGCGTCCGCAAATGGCATCTGTGCGTCCGAATGTCATGAAGAAGACTGACCCAGACTGGTCTAGGAAACCCAAGATCGAACGAGTAGATGTCAACGTAGCTCCTGAAGCCATAAGAACCAAGATTCTGGACATAGTGAAGGAAGTCAACCCTGAAACGATCAAAGTTGAAGAAGCGAGAATAATAGTCTCTGGAGGCAGAGGCCTCGGGTCACCCGAGAACCTGAAGATGATAGATGATCTAGCGCAGGTCCTTGGAGCAGCCGTAGGAGGATCACGAGCCATAGTCGACGCAGGATGGTTGCCTCATCACCAACAGATCGGCCAAACGGGAAAGACGGTTGCACCAAAACTGTATATGGCAATCGGCATCTCAGGCGCAATCCAGCATCTTGTGGGAATGCAAACCTCAGACATCATCATTGCGATTAACAAGGATCCTGAAGCCCCTATCTTCAGAGTTGCAACATTCGGAATAGTTGGAGACCTCTTCCAACTGGTTCCGGCAATCACAGAATCGCTTCGAAAAGCGACAGCCAAAAAGGACTAGCTGTCCGTAAGAAGATTTCACCAAGGTCCTTGCATGGCCCTGCGCGGAGAATCATTCATCATGGATTGATCTCTTACCTTTCGAACCGGAACCCTTGAAGTGCATAGAAGCCAAAACCTGACGCTAAACGCTCTATAGAAGCTGCAAACCCGGAGCGGTAAGCACATGTCCTACAAGCTTTAAATAGCCACGGATCTGAGAGTTCACGCACCGGTGGGTTAATTGGATTTTACATTCACAGAGGAACAAGAGCTGTTCAGGTCAGCGGTTAGAGACTTCTGCCAAAAGAAACTGGCTCCCAAAGCAAGAGATATAGAGAATAACCAAAGGATACCGGACGAGGTGATAAAGGGGATGGCAGACCTCGGCTTACTAGGCATGACAGTCTCGCCTGAATACGGTGGTGCGGGAGCGGATCCAACGATGGCGGGCATTGCTGGAGAAGAAATCGCAAGAGCAGATGTTACATGTGCAACAGCCGTATTCTTTCTCGTCCAAGCCTCTTGGGGATACATACTCGACAGATACGGGAAGGAAGATTTGAAAGAGCAGATTCTCCCGAAGGTCACAAAGGGCAAGGCCTTCCTTGGAATAGCAACGACGGAACCTGACGCCGGGTCCGACTTAGGAAACATACGGACAATTGCCAAGCGCGTTGGAGAAGAGTACGTTCTGAACGGGGAGAAGATGTACATTAGTGGGGTTAGAGAAGTCGTGAAACAAATGGAGGAAGGCGGAGGATTCTTGACGCTCGCGAAAACTGCGCCTGAACGAGGTACAAGAGGACTGAGCTTCTTCTACGTCCCATTG
>CAZHMI010000083.1:0-7866 GCA_964533795.1 uncultured Candidatus Bathyarchaeia archaeon | reverse complement strand
CAGAATTGAGCAGGACGGAAACTTCTTGAAAACGATCGTTGTCAACAACTACGGAGACGATAAAAGACTTCTCGAGTTGAAGAACGCTATACGCTGGACACTGAGAAGGATCTACGAGAGATCTGTGGGAATGAGTTAAGGCTCTGATGTGAAAGTGCCGATCGTTAGGTATGAAAACTGGGGTTTCTTCCTGGGGAGGAATCGTAACGGTGAAGGCTGAACTTAGCCGCGTGAAATCCTACTTCAAGAGCCTCGCTGCCAAGCAGGTCTGGACGTGGCGGTTCGTAGCTCTCCAATGCATAATCGCAGCCGTATTCTTGTCAATAGTTTTTGCTGACCGCGTCGTAGTGGAGACGGTCCTGAAACCCGCGAACGCCCTGAATCAAATCAAGGTATTTCACTTTGCATTCTTCAACGTAATGTCAACGGTAGTCTTCGCTTCCCTCGGAGCTATCTACTATCTCGCTCGAGGAAGCTGGAAGATATCGTTAGGCGTCTTTTTCGAGGGTCTTATAGCGATCAACTTGGGGCTTGAGGACTACGTCTACTTCCTACTTTTCAGCGAGGCCGTTCCAAGTCTTCTCCCTTGGTTGAACTGGAATCCAGTATTCGTAGGAACAACCTATGTAACGAACGTTACAGGCGCTGGACTGCAACTAGCCGTAACGATAAGTCTAATCTTGATAGGCACGATCTGGATCGCGCTGAGGAGAGAACTTTCCGTTCCATAGGCTGAAAAGAAATAGCCAGCGTAGAGTGAACTGTATTGATTAGTACAGCGAAATATGCCTATTTCATCCTTATCCTCGGGGTCCTCTTGATGACAGCGGGCGCAACTGAAATCTCAAAGGGTCCGGCAACTTCTACAATCTCCCGAGAGATCCCAATTCAAACACAGTATTCGGTTTCCAAAGTCGAGAATGGTACAACAGAACTTGAATCCGGTGAGTTTGTTCTCGGAACTGACAGCTACAAGACAAGAAAGCTTGTCGTAGACTTGAGAAATAAGGACCCGAACAGCGATCGGATTGTATACTCATTTAGAGTCGAGGAAGGAAGCATCGATGTATATGTCCTCAATAGCGAAAACTACACATCGTGGTCGAGCGGGCTTCCTTGTGTAGCTGAGGCGAGTTTAGATGATGCTCAACAGGGTAGTTTGGAATTCATCCCAAGATCGTCAGGAACTTACTATTTGATATATGACAACTTCTCTTCGGCTGATCCGAGAACAAGTAAGTCAGTTTCAGACAGCGGTAGGGAATTTTGGACGGTGACTACCGTTGAAACTCGATACGGCACTGAGTATAAGACTGAGGTTGAGACGATCTATGACTATGGAAGGATCTATTACGGCTACACAGCTTTTCTCCTTGGATTAGGGCTACTGGCGTTAGGCGGCGCCGCCACGCTCAGAAATAGAATCGCGATCGGCTGGCGAAGTTTTAGAAGACCTTCAACGCCGACTAGAAAGCGCATCCGAGAGATGTTGACAAGGGCGGAGGAGAAACCTCGACCCACTGTTAGAATAATCCCCTTAGAAACTACTTCGATTGATGATAAAGTCTTTCATTACATCGTTGAGCATGAAGGTGTCATCTCATTAAGTCAAGCATCCGAAGAGCTTGAAATCTCTATAGATGGGCTGAAAGCTTCAATTGAAAGGCTGAAGAAAGAAGGAAAAATCGAGTAGCGTAGAAAGCTAAAACGGAAGCTTCGATCGCTTTCTAGGCGGTCGGCGAAATACCAGCTTCTTTGGAAAGATTCCAGTTAGGATTAATGTTTCAGCAACTCTTAGAGCCGCGATCGCCGGATCTATGATTGACAAGTTCAATTCATCTTGAATTTTAAGCCTAGTCCTGCCAGACCTGTGCTTCCCAACGCTATGGTATCAGCACATCCTCTTAACATCGGTTATCTGAATAACTTCTCGATCGGCACGTAATCAAAGTCAAAACCGAAGTGTCTTGGGCCGAACAATTTGATGCCCCGCGCTGTTCTCCAAATCCTTTCAGCTTGAACACCGATTACCGTGATCTTCATGCCTCGGCGTAGCTGACTATTCGTAATGCCGTACCCATTTTCGTCCAAGACGCAGATTAAGTCAGGAGCTGTCGCGACAACTCGATTGTCTCTCCAACAAACAATATTTTCATTCTTAATCCAAATTCGGAGCGAGTGGCCTTTCCAGTCACCGTCGCCTTTCAACCTAGTATCGCCAATTAGGAAGCCTTCGCTTTCACGCAACTCGAAGTCCTGTATATACCCATGGAATAGTCTGAATCCCGACAGGAATTCTAACGCAGCCTGTACAGGGTCACCGCCCTTCTCTCTCGCTTTTTCCACGGAGTCCCCTAAGCCGATAGCTCTCGATATGCTTTTCATAATCGCGATTCGCTGAACCCGCCTCGCCTCGACCGGGCTATCTAGGACGAATGCTGATCCTCCTGCCAAGACGGCGAAGTTGCGAACCATCTTCTCGTATTGGGCTGCATTAACATACTTGTCCACGATGATAACGTTTCCAAACCCGTCAACGACAACAGAAGGCGTCGCTCGAACCTGATGTATCTGATATGAGGAATGAATAAGCTCAGGTGCAGATCTCCCGGTTTGATCAGCATCGACAACCGGCAATCTTGAGATGCTGGCGAGGTGTAACGCTGCAGCTGTATTGCCGCCGCCTATCTCTGTGGGAATTATCGCTGAGACCCTCATTTGAAGCCTTTTCTCAAGAGAATCTAGAGCTAGACGCATGCAAGTCTCCTGCTTCAACACGGGTTTTTCCGGCCGCCTCTTCCTTCTGCCAGGGGCTCTTATCGACCCGCAGAAGTACGCGCAGGCGACGACCGATTGCGGGTCCAGCTCTTCGACTTCAGCTAGGTTGAATCTTCCGCCTGACCTTAAGTCGGAAATCAGTGCCCTAAGTCCTGAATCGGGTTCTCCACCGCCTCCTGTTCCTAATATAGTAGCGCCGGAAACTAGATTTCGTAGATCTCTCTCAGTCAATGTTCTCATGTTGTCATCTCCTGGAAAGAAGTAAGCTTCTTGCATCGATGTAAAAAGCTTGCCTTAGAAAAACGAAGAGTCTCAATTCTTAGACGAATGTTCCGCTGTTTCCCTATTTTCGAACAGAAATCTCGGAATAAATCTTATATATGGTATCAAGTCTTGAACTTGAAGTGAGGCTTTGGGAGAAGAAAACTCTCGAAGCGTTTGATGAAAATATTGGAGAAATTATTTGAGGAGTTTGCAGATGGCTACTGAGAAAGTATCTAGACGTGGCTACTTGAAATACGCTGGCGCCGTGGTAGTTGTTGGAGTTGTAGCGGCGGCTGGCTACGGAATCTATCAGATAAGCACTCCTACGGTAACACCGACACTGACCCCGACACCCACGCCAACGCCGACGCCTACACCCACGCCTACACCGACCAAGCCTTCGATCGCGGTCTACGCTTACGCAACGACGGACGTCGTCGTGTTCTGGGACCCGTCTGAAACCTACTCGAATGAAGTCGTAGTAATGAACAATGTCTATGAGCAACTAGTCAGGTACGACCCTTTTGAAGACAAGTATCTGCCAGTTCTATCAACCGATTGGAAAGCCTCTGAGGACGGTTTGACCTACGACTTCAGTCTAAGGAAAGGAGTGAAGTTCCATTGCGGGGATGAATTTAATGCAGATGCTGTGAAATACTCGATCGAACGAAACCTCAAAGGCTGGGACGAAGGCGGCCCGAAAGGAGCATCATACGTTTGGGGCCCTGTCAAGGAGATCAACGTCATAGACAACTATACTGTACGTTTTATGTTGAATTACCCGGCGGCCCTCCTTAACGTTGCATCTGCCGCGTATTGCGCTCACATGTATTGTCCGAAGCACACAGAACAATATGGGCATGACTGGTTCTATGAAGGGAATGATCTTGGATCAGGGCCATACAGGGTGGAAAAATGGGATAAGGAACTGGATCAAGTAACATTGGCGAAGTTTGAAGATTATTGGGGTGGCTTTACGGGAAAACATTTTGACAGGGTTGTTATCAAGTCGGTGCCTGAATGGGCGACAGCGAGATTGCAGCTTGAAGCCGGAGACGCCGATATTGTAGATCGGCTACCCTTCGAGGATATTGAAGCGCTTGAAAAGGTTCAAGGAATCGAGATAGTTCGAACGCCCGCATATCAAAATATGTTTGGCTTCTTCAACACCAAGAAGCCTCCGCTCGACAACAAACTGGTGAGACAAGCTATTTCATACGCTGTCCCGTATCAAGATATTGTGAACTATGTTATGCGTGGGAACGCTCGCCAATCGAAGGGACCGGTGCCTTATGGCATGTGGGGGCACGGCGAAGAAGTATTCCAGTACACACACGACTTGACGAAGGCTAAGGAGCTGCTCACTAAAGCGGGTCACCCGAAAGGAGGCTTCTCTCTTCTATACACGTATAACGCCGGCGACGAGTATGAAAGAAGAAGCGGAGAGCTGTTCAAGGCTGAGTTGGAGAAGCTGGGGATAAAACTGGAGTTAAGGGGAATGCCATGGGAGGAGCAGTGGGCCTTAGCGCAAGCCGAGAAGCCTAAGGATAGGCAGGATATTTTTGTGATGTACTGGTGGCCCGACTACCCAGACCCGTACACTTTCCTGGGACCCATGTTCCATTCCGAAGAGACTATCGTCTTCAACTTCGGCTACTACAGCAACCCCGAATACGATAAACTGATAGACGATGGGTCTGCTATCGCTGGAACAGACAGAGAGAAAGCGCTTGACATGTATGTTGAAGCGCAACAAATGCTAGTCGAGGATGCGCCCGCCATATTCTTCTTCGATCAGCAGTATGCACGAGCTAAGAGAGCCTCATTGCGGGGCTACGTAGATAACCCTGCCTATGCGCATGTGGTTTTCTGGTACAACTGTTACAGAGAATAGCGAATATAACCTAAATCCCCCTCTTTTTATCCTTATATTCAAGGTCGCAACAATCCTGACCGGATGCTTTTCGAAGAGACTGGAAAATCAACTGGGACAACGAATCTTAAACAGTCGGCCATTACCATTAATATGTACACGGCACTCGAAATGATCAACGTCAATGGCCGCAAGATCTCGGTGTGAACGGCTTGAAGATGAGACATTACATCGCCAGAAGGCTGTTGCTTTCTCTTCTCGTACTTTTCGGCGTCTCCGTGATCACATTCACAATCGCAAGAGTTGTTCCTGCAAATCCAGCTGCAATGTGGGTTGGATCGCATCCAACGGCTGAGCAGATAGCGAGAGCTCGAGAGGAACTCGGTCTCGACAAACCGTTGTATGTTCAATACATTCGATACCTCGAAGGATTGGTTCAAGGAGATCTAGGTGTCTCGATAAGGACCCATGACCGGGTGATAGATGATATCGGCGCGTTTCTTCCAGCATCTCTCGAACTTATCCTAACTGGAATGGCGATCTCAGTGGTTGTAGGTGTTCCTCTAGGGGTGTTCTCTGCGACGAGGAAAGATATGTTCATGGACCATTTCAGCAGGTTCTCCTCTATCGCTGGTGTCTCCCTCTTCACCCCTTGGTTGGGGATGATGGGTCAACTGGTATTCTTCCGATGGTTGGGGGTGCTTCCTGTTGGAGATAGGATTGATACGGTTATCTCGCTAACTCATCCGGTTAGCAAGATGACGGGATTCTATTTGGTTGATTCTTTGTTGACTGGGAATTGGATCGCTTTTCAAAACGTTTTATCGCACACTATACTGCCCGCTCTTACGCTGGCTGCGTATCCGATAGGTCTCGTCACTAGAATGACGAGGTCAACTATGGTTGATATTCTCGAGGAAGACTACGTAAGGACTGCAAGAGCCTATGGGTTGCGTGAAAGAACGATCGCTTACAGATATGCACTGAAGAATGCGATAGGCCCGACGATCACGGTTTTGGCTCTCTCTTTCGCCTACTCACTGGTCGAGACCTTCTTGATTGAGACAGTCTTTAATTGGCCAGGTCTAGGGAGATACGCGGCTCTATCAATAATATCGCTTGATTACCCGGCTATTATGGGCGTCACAATCGTCGTAGCAATAGTCTATGTTGTGCTCAACCTTGTCGTCGACCTTTTTCAAGCGTATCTCGACCCTCGAATTAGGCTTGAGTAGGGATGACCTCGAGAATGGCGCGGTTTCTTGGACAGAGCAAGTTGGTGATAGCTCCTCAGTTAAGGGAGTTGAAGTACAGTTTCATTGTGATAAGGAGGAATACTCTGACATTCGGGAGCTTCCTTTTCGTAATCGGCCTTCTCGTCGTAGCGATTTTCGCTCCCTATCTTGCTCCCTACCCTCAAGACGCTATGGGAGCTGTCAATCCTGCTCGAGCATTCATTCCTCCGAGCACAAGTCATCTATTTGGAACGGACGAGGCAGGTCGGGACATATTCAGTAGGGTGCTCTTCGGAACAAGGATCTCTCTTGAGATCGGGATCCTCGTGATATGTCTGACTCTATTGATCGGTTTGCCGCTCGGTGTAATAGCTGGATACATCGGCGGCATACCTGACGAGTTTATTATGCGAGTAACAGATATGTTTCTAAGCTTTCCTCCGCTGCTCTTAGCGTTAGCTATCTCAGCTGTACTGGGCCCATCGTTGAGCAACTCTATGATCGCTATCGCGGTAGCATGGTGGCCTTGGTACACTAGGCTAGCGAGAGGTCAAGTGATCTCGCTGAAGGAGAGACCGTTCGTCGAGGCCGCGCGGGCGATTGGAGTGAACCGCTGGAAGATAATGTTCCGCCACATCTTGCCGAACTCGCTCACGCCGATAGTGGTTCAAGCATCATTAGACTTCGGCTCCGTCATCCTTACTGCCGCTTCATTGAGCTTCCTAGGGCTAGGAGCTCAACCTCCTACGCCTGAATGGGGCTTAATGATCAGCATCGGACGCTACTACTTCCTAGATCACTGGCATCTAGCAACTTTCCCTGGGCTAGCCATCTTCAGCACCGTGCTTGCGCTGAACCTCTTGAGCGACGGGTTAAGGGAGGCTTTGAGCCCGAGGCTGAGACGCCTGTAGGTAGGTGCGTGAACGATGGGAAAGAGCGAGGAAACCCTTCTCGATATTCGAGATCTCAAAGTGCGATTCTACACCTACCAAGGAGTTGTCCATGCTGTCGACATCGAAAGATTTACGATCTATACGCGGGAGAGCGTCGGCTTGGTCGGAGAGACCGGCTGCGGCAAGACCGTGACGTCCCTCGCGATTCTAGGATTGATTCCGACCACTGGGAGAATCGAGAGCGGCGAGATAATCTTCAAAGGAGAAGACCTACTCAAGAAGAGTAAAGAAGAGATGAGGCGGATAGTTGGAAAACAGATCTCGATGATCTTTCAGAGCCCAGTTTCATCTCTAAACCCGGTCTTCACCATCGGCGATCAAATCGTCAGTGTGATCCGGCTGCATCAGAATCTAGGGAAGGCTGAGGCTGAGAAGAAAGCGGTCGAGATGTTCGAGCTTGTGCGGCTGCCGGACCCAAGGAAGATAATGAAGAGCTATCCTCATGAACTTAGTGGAGGTATGTGTCAACGGGCGATGATAGCTATGGCGTTATCATGCAATCCTGATCTCCTAATAGGGGATGAGCCTACAACAGCGCTTGATGTTACAATCCAAGCTCAAATCTTGAAGTTAATGAATGAACTTAAGGAGAAGATCAACACATCGATACTCCTAATCACTCATGACTTATCCGTGGTAGCTCAAACATGCGATAGAGTCGCGGTTATGTATGCTGGAAACTTGGTGGAAGCTGGAACGATACGCGCCGTCTTCAAAGAACCTAAACACCCTTACACAAAAGGTCTTCTGGACGCAATTCCTA
>CAZHMI010000082.1:0-8092 GCA_964533795.1 uncultured Candidatus Bathyarchaeia archaeon | reverse complement strand
CATCCAAGAGAAAGTTACTGATTGAAAGAGAACAAAGCCCGAAAACACTTGCCGCATTATGCTTGTACATATCGAAGAAGTTAGAATCCGTTCTGCAGACCCTGTATTCGAGGGCGCTTCTAATATAAGTCGGATCCTGTATTAGAAACAACTAGAGTTTGGCACATGCCTGGGAGACTAGAACAGGAAGCGCAGCAGATGCGAATTGCTTTTGACCATCGTATCGTCGGCAATCGATCCGGAGTCTAGACTGGCATGCAGTCGGATAGCTATCCTCACCACATGCTGAGAGAAATTCACGAAGAACCCAAAGCTGCATCAGATACTTTAAACGACATCGTGAAGCAAAGCAGCGACATCAGATCTTTTCTTTCTTACGGGAGGTACGACATGATCTACATGACTGGAAGTGGAACAAGCTACCACGCAGGACTTGCAGGGCAATACGCGATAGGAACATTGAGCGGGAGAAAGGCAAGTTCGATTCCAGCATCAGAATTCAGGCGGTGGCTTCCGATGTTGGCGAGAGAATTTCTGCTTCTGGCCTTTTCCCAATCCGGGGAGAGCGTGGATGTCCTAGATGCTGTTCGTCTAGCTCTTGAGAGGGACGCAAGTATACTAGCAATAACGAACACGTCTAAAAGCTCGCTCTCCAAGATGGCGCGATACGTCTTGTTGACGAAAGCTGGAAATGAGTTAGCTGTGACCGCTACCAAGACGTTCATATCTCAACTGGCGGCGGTCTATCTCTTATCGTTGGAACTGGGCATGAAGTCATCTGAGGTCGAGCGATGGAGAACATGGCTTCTTGACGTTCCAGACCTCATAGGGAAAACGATCAAGCTGAACGCCAAGCTGACTGAAGAACTCGCTGGGAAACATAAGGATAAGAGTATCTTCTTTATTCTAGGAAGCGGACCGAATTACGTGACTGCTCTCGAGGGCGCTCTCAAACTTAAGGAAGCATGCAACCTCTTCGCAGAAGGTTTTGCGAGTAGAGAATTTCTACATGGACCGATGCAGCTGGTGAACGAAAGGACACCGATAGTTTTGATTGTTCCTCCACATGAATTACAGGGCGAATCCGTAAGTTTGATCAAGGATCTTAGAAGATTTAAAGCACCGCTCATTGCTGTTTCAGAAGAAGAGGGGGAAATAGAGAAAGCTTGTGAGAGGTTACTTCCTGTTCCAAAGGGCGCTCCCGAGGTCTTTTCCCCGATACTTAGTGTTGTTCCTCTCCAGCTTCTTGCATACTATCTCTCTGTTTCGAGAGGTTTAAATCCAGATAAACCTGAGAAGCTTTCTAAGGTTGTAAGATAGAAGATGATAAAGTGTCTCCTCTTTGGTTTGGACGATACGCTATATGATGCGTCCGTACAGATGGAAGCCGCTAGACTTAATGCAATTAAGGCGATGATCGAAGCGGGTTTGCCTTCAGATATCGAAAGTAGCTTCAACACTTTGAAGAGTATCGTAAAGGAGTATGGACCGCACTATAACCAGCATTTCGATAGACTGCTGGAGCAATTAGGATTGAAATGGAACCCTCGAGTTATAGCCGCTGGAGTTCTCGCGTACCGAGAAACGAGTCTAGCTTACTTGAAACCCTTCCCGGACACGTTGCCGACTCTAGTGAAACTTAGAGATGAGGGATACAAACTTGGAGCGGTTGCATGTGGAAAGCCTGTGAAGCAATGGCAGAAGCTCATCCAACTAGGGGTTCAACATCTATTTCACTTCGCAACCTTTTCAGAGCAAACTGGCACAAGCCCAATAGAAACAGATCTTTTCAGATCAGCGATCAATGAATTGTATGTCCAGCCTTCAGAAACGATCTACGTCGGCAACAGACTGGATACGGAAATAACGAGTGCAAACGAGATTGGGGTAACTTCCGTGCGGATTAGAAAGGGTGAGTATGGGATTGAAGAACCCTCACCGCCAAAGCTAGCGGCAAAGTATGAGATAAGCAAGCTATCGGAGATATTCGATATTCTGAAAAGACTCTCGCGATGAGAGAGCAACGCGATACAAATCTTCATGCCTAGAGGGATAATTTTGAAAATTGCTCGGGACATCTACATGGTTGGGAGCGGACAAATCCGTTTATCAAACAGAATGGATTCTCACGTTTATCTGATCGACGGTGAAGGCGAGCTGGCTTTGATCGACGCCGGGGTAGGAGTCGAGAGCGAACGCATACTGGAAAACGTTCGAAAAGAAGGTTTCGATCCTAAACGACTCAAATCAGTTTTGGTAACTCACGGTCATCCGGATCATGCAGGCGGATGCAGGAACATACAAGCAAGGACAGGTTGCTCAATAGTTGCTCCAGAGTATGAGGACAAAGTACTGGAAGGAAAGATCGACATTGAAGAATCGATCAACATATGCAAAAGAACTGGAATATATCCGCCTGACTACGTTTTTCCGAGATGTCAAGTTGATAGAATTATCAGACATCGGGAAAAGATCCCTGTCGGAAAATATGAGGTGACCGCGATAATGGTTCCAGGTCACAGTAAAGGTTCAACGTGTTACGTCTTGGAGCAAGAAGGTTGCAGAATACTTTTCTCTTCGGATATAGTGTTCTTCGGAGGAACAATAGGTCTTGGAAACTGGCCAGGTTCAAACTTGGAGGACTATCGCCAGAATATTGAGAGACTGGGGGATCTCCGGATTGACGCATTACTACCAGGGCACTTCCTCTGGACATTGGAGGGAGGACAAGAGCACTTGGACAGAGCGATACAGAGCCTTAAGCTGGCTTGGGTTCCACCGTCGTGGTCGCACCAGCATCCGCTGTTCTAGTTTTGTACAGAAATATGATGCGACAAGGAGAGAAAAATTATGAAGAGCCCAAAGATATTGGGAGTCTCGTGTAGCCACAGAAAGAAGGGATACAGTGCTTCTTTGCTGCTCGCCGCTCTCGACGGAGCGAGATCCGTAGAGGGCGCGACTGTTGAAGCGATTCATTTGAGTGATTATGAGATTAATCCTTGCACGAGCTGCTTCTCTTGCATCAGAGATCCCGAACACACATGCATTCTAAATGATGATTTTGGCAGGAATGGAAAAGGAGTTCTCTTTCAGAAAGTAGCGGATGCGAACGCCCTTATTGTATCCCATCCTGTCTATATGTGGGATATTTCGGCTCAATGCCACCTCTTCTTCGAGAGACTCTATCCCTTCGTATGGAAGGATACTCTGAATGGGATTCCATTCGCTTCGATTTCATGCGCATCAAATCAAGGCATGCATATGGAGGCGAATCGCACCCTTTGCAAGTTTGCTTTCGAATACGGAATGAAATACATTGGTGGGCTCCCTGTTCACCTTGCTTTTTATGATGAAGCTATCGATGAGGCGAAGAATCTTGGGATGAAGCTGGCAGAAGCCGCGATCACGGATTTGAATTTGGGAAGACAGAAGATGGATGATGCGACTCGCTGGACATGTTATCTGAATAAACCGTGGAATCATCTTGACGTATACCTTGAGAATCTAACGCGAGGCAGTCTCGAATCCGATGACTCTATGGTTGAATACGGAATAAAGAAGACGTTCAAGAACAAAGAGGCTATTGAACTCTTGAAGAAAGCTAAGGTACATTTGGATGAAGCGCTGCGCCAATACAAGTCGAAGAACATAGCCGAAGCAAACCTTCAAACAGTCTACGCAAGCTCCTATTGGACTAATGCCACATGGAAAGAGTTTCTTGAATCACAAGTCGTGGGAGCTAAACAACCCGTAGTCTACAAACCACTTCCAAAGAACGAGTGACCAGACGCCGCTCGAGAATTGAGTTCAGTTAACCCTTAACGCCCCCTAGTGTCAGACCTGCGACGATGTATTTCCCTGCGACATACATGACGATGAGTGGGGGAATAATCGATATGACTGACATTGCACACATGTACGTCCACAGGATTTTGAAGGTCCCCAGCTGAGCCGCGATTGCAGCCGTCACCGTGGTAGCCTCACGTGAAGTAAGTATGAATGCGTAGATGAACTCGTTCCAAGAGAAAGCGAACATCAACATGATTGTAGCGGCTAAACCTGGCTTGATGACCGGTAGCACAACACGTATAATAGCGCTGAGTCTCGAACATCCGTCTATCATCGCTGACTCCTCAAGATCGTTAGGCACTGACTCGATATGGCCTTTTAGCATCCAGATGGCGAAACCTAGATTGAATGTAAGATAGATTGTCGCCACAGCGGCCAATGTGTCAAGAAAGCCTAGTGTTCTGACCAAGATATAGTAGGGAACGATGAATCCGAAAGCCGGAGCCATTTGAACTGAAGCCACATAGAAGGTAACGTTTGGCTTAGCCTTGAAGTCAAATCTTGCAAGAGCGTATGCAGCTGGAATAGCGAGGCAAATGGATATGGCAACGCTTGATGATGCTACGATTAAGCTGTTCAAAAGATTCTGTCTGAACCCACCTGTAATCAGAGACCAATAGTTGTCGAAGTTTGGTTGGAAGAACCATACTGGAGGAATCTCGAACATCATTTCTTCAGTCTTGAAGGACGACAGAAATATCCAGAATAATGGAAATACGAAGAAGATTAATGCAAGGGTTAGGAAGCCATATCTGACTATTCCTGTGGTTCTCGTCAAGGATGTTCACTTCGTAAGGTAGCGTATGAATAGAGTGCTTAATGCGATAACAAAGAAGAGAACAAGGATCGCGAAAGCTGAGCCTAACCCCATGCGGAAGTAGTAGAAAGCAACTTTTTGTCCGTAGATGATCAGAGTCTCAGTAGAGTCTCCTGGTCCTCCGTAAGTCATAATATAGATAGTATCGAACATATTGACCGCTCCAATGAATCTAAAGAGAAGAGCGACGAGAATGGGAAATCTTAGTTGCGGCAATGAAACATGCCTGAACGTCTGCCACGAAGACGCTCCATCTATCATTGCTGATTCATAATATTCAGGCGAAATTGCTTCAAGTCCAGCCAGCAAGATCAAGAAGATAAGAGGAGTTCTATTCCAAACGTCAGCTACCACTGTAGCGAAGAGAGCTATTGACGGGTCTCCGAGTACTGTTTCCACTGGAAGACCGAAGACTTTCGGCAGAAGATAAGCACCTATTACACCAACGTAAGAATTATACATAAATCTCCAGCCAAATCCGACAATAACCGGTGCCACAAATAAGGGAAGAGTATACAAAGTCCGAAAGACTGATTTGCCCCTTACATTCCCTCTCAAAGCCAGAGCCAATCCCATCCCGATAAGAAATGACAAAGCGATGCCTGTAGCTGTGAAGATCATTGTGCGCGTAGCAGAATTCCAAAATCTTTGGTCTGTCAGTAGCGTGAAATAATTTGAAAGCCCTGCCCAACTCATGGGTTCAGGTCTGACCCAAATCCAGTTGTGGAAGCTCAGATATAAGGAAAAAAGTAGGGGGTATATGGTAATTCCTGCTAGGACGAGAATGGATGGTAGGAGATAGATCCAATCCCGTCGTCGCACGTTTTTATCGACCGCGGTCTTTTTGTCGGCAGCCGTCCTATTTGTAGTATCCTGCGTCGGTCATAATCTTTAGTGCGCGACTTTGTATGTCTTTGCACGCCTCTTCGGCAGATATCATTCCAGCTACTGTCTTTGAACATGCTGTGCCAATGATCTCGCATAGTTCTCCGTACTCCGGAATCGCCGGTTGATACTTCGGATTGATGTCTCTTATTGCTTCAAGCTGAGCATCTACGAAGTCTTTTCCGAATATCTCTGCCATCCTTGGGTCTTCAATGATCGATCTGATTGGGACCGAATACGCGGGAACCCCAAAAGCGAAGTTCTCGAGGCTTTCCTTCCCACACAGCATCGAGAGCACTGTCCATGCTTCTTTCTTGTGCTTTGAGTCCTTGTTGATTCCCATCGACATCGTCCAGCAAGCCTGTATCCTACGACCTCCAGGGCCATAAGGTGCAGGAATTTGGCTCCATTTCGTATAAATCTCTGGCTTCGCTTGCATTCTAGCGCTCCATCCACCAGAGCTGTTTGGCATGGACATCGCGCACTTGCCTATCGCGAAGGCTGTGTCTTGTTCATACCAAGACCAGTTAACACACTCGGGCGGCCCATACTTTCTGTTGAGGTCTGCATGATACTTGAACCCGGCCATCCACTCTGGGCTGTCGAAAGCAGGTTTCGCTTTCAGATTTCGGATCTCGTCTGGCGTGCTTGCGTTTTCTTCGAACCATGTGCCGCCGTAAGCCCAAGTGAATCCGACTAGATCCATCGTAGGTTCTTCTCCAGCTGCGCAACGCATTGAAACACCATATTGGTCAGGAGGCTTTGTGAGCTTCTTCGCGCATTCTTCTAGCTCCACCGTGTTTATCGGAGGCTTCAACCCAGCTTTTTCGAAAAGATCTTTCCGGTAGGTCAACGCCGCCGGAAACGCCATGTATGGAAGCGACCAGTAGTGTCCTTTATAGCGCTGCATATCCATGTACGCGGGCATTACGTCCAGTATATTCCAGTATGGTGTTGGATAGTCTGTAATCCAGTTATCTAGCGGTTCTAAGTAGCCTGGCTCTACGTATGGTGCAAGCATCTCGTAGCCGACCATTAAGATATCATAGACTCCAGTGTGCGAAGCAAGATCCATAGCAACCTTCGATCTGCACACATCCTCTCCTCCCCACGTGAATTCAAGTTCTATGCCAGCTTCTCTTTCAAAGTCGAGACATCTCTGGGTCTTCTTCCCGTCCTTCCAAAGATCGGCCCAATAGAATCCTTCGCCGAAAGTTATGATTCGCACAAGTTTCTTTTCCGGAGGGGTAGGAGTGGGCGTTGGAGTTGGAGTAGGCGTCGGCGTTGGGGTAGGACTAGGTGTTGGAGTGGCTGTGGGCTTGGTGGCTTCGTATATACCGTAGCCCGCGGCAGCTACAACAGCGACAACGACAATACCGCCGACATACTTGACGTAGCTTCTCCTAGAAACTTTTTCTTCACTCATTGACATTTCCCCGATGCCATATCTCAAAAGAGGATTCAATTAAAAGCTTTTTGCCCTTAGCGAAAATGCCCCTGCAGTGATTCAGGGCGAATACGTTTCAAATATAAGCCGAATCATCTGCTCCGGTTACATATTGATTTGTAATCGATCGCTAGAGATGTTTAACACTTGTCTTGAATCTTGAGCTGCGCTTCAGAGGGAATTCATTGGCGCTTACAATGCTTGAGAACGACTTCAGCTAGCCTTCAACGCCCCAAAGTTAAACCGACAACGAAGAACTCCACAGCGGCGACGATAGGCAAGGCTAAAGGAAAGAACCGCTGTAAGGCTACGAGGAAAGAGGTACTCCAAAGCCTCGATACACCACTACGCGATCCGTGGCGGTATAATGAAACTTATATACGGATGTAACACGATCCTCATACCACACGCAAAGCGGTGTCTCATGTGAAAACAAATGTTCTCTTGTCTAAAATGACTTGGTTCGAGGCAAAAGAGAGGCTAAGAGAAACAGATATAGTTTTACTACCTATCGGCGCTTTTAAACAACACGGCTACATCTTCCGGTTGACACTGATACATTTATCGCCTTCGAAATATCAAAAAGAACGGCTGAGAAAGTAGCTCACGATGTGAAAGCGGTCGTTGGTCCCTCAATCCAATTTGGAATTTCGCCGTATATGATGGGTTTTCCAGGAAGCATAACGATTCAAGGAGAAACATTCGTTAACCTCTTGCGCGAAGTATGCGAAAGCTTGATTCATCAAGGATTCAAAAAGATAGTCTTCGTAAATCAACATTATTCCAATACGCCATACATTCGCATGGTAATCGACAAATTGCAATACGAACGCCCAAAATCATTCCTAGCACTAGTGAATCTGGGCGAATTGGTCGGCGACGTCATCTCTGAAGTAAAAGAAACACTCTGTTTTCACGCGTGTGAAACCGAAACTTCATACGCAATGGCTTTAGGCCAAGATGTTAGAATGAAGAAGAGGACAAAGAAATTCCCCAGGTCAACAATTCCGAAGTTCATAAAGTTTGGTATAGAGATGGAGGTAAAGCCTCCGTTTGTAATTAGCGCCGTGCCACCTATAGATCAGATTTCTAGA
>CAZHMI010000081.1:0-8130 GCA_964533795.1 uncultured Candidatus Bathyarchaeia archaeon | reverse complement strand
CAACAAACCCATACGCGCAGCCTACATCCAAGGCTCTCCTTCCGTGTCCGCTACAAATATTCCAAGGTGCGAGTTTGTTCGCCGATAGAAGTAAATCAAGATAATATCGTTGGATTGAGCTCTTCTTTCTAGAGTATCCATACTTACGCTCAAAATACAACTTATTGTAGACGCGCGTAGAATTCATCCGCAGTCTTCCTGTGGTCCTGTCAGCTCATACCATGTGATTCAACAGTTTTTCACTTTCTGTGTTTTTCTTCGCTCTTTATTCATATGGCGATGAAGTCTGGAACTCTAATAATGTGGTGCCAAACCGCTAGAGCGCATAAGTATGCAACTATCGACGCCAAGAGTATGCTTTTTCCACGCCCTTCTCCTTTGATGTATCCGTCTTTGAGGACGTAGGTGATGCTTAGAATAAAGCTTGGCATAAGAGTTATGAGATGATGCTCTAAGACTAAGGCATATGACATAGGAGCCATGAAACTTATGAACCAGAGCGGTAACAAGCGATGCTCTATTTTTTCTCCAAGAGTTTTCAGAAAACATGTAAGGATCGCCCAGGCCGAGATGGACCAAGTTAATGGATTAAACGAGTAAGCTAATGCTAAACCCTTTATCGTCACAGTCTTGATTATCTCACCAGTCTTCTCATCGATGAAGAATATGGTACGGGTCTCTGGGCCTAAAACCCCCGTCAGAAGAAGTTGCCATATCGTTAGGGCGCCTTGAGTAGGCGCGCCTATTGAATGAAATTTGTAAATGGACATTTGCAAAGCAATGAACTCAAGAAAGCCATGTCCGCTAAGAAAATAGGTTGTATACGCCATCGCGTATGTCAAAAACGCCAAGGGTAGGCTAGCCACAAAGTACCCCAACTTCATCCACGCTCTATCCAACAGAAGAAAGATTGTGAAGGTCAATATTATGAAGGTTACCTCCCATTTGCAAGCTATTCCAAGGCCAATCACCGCAGACAGTGCTGGGAAGAACCTAGGATTTCTAGCGGCATAGAAAAACATTAGAACGGACAAGGAAATGAAAAACGCGGAATAGATCTCCAATGTTGAGGTTCGAGCCGCGCCAAGAAAAAGCTTCTCCAAACTGAGCATATAGACGGGTATCAACGCGAAAAAAGTCTTGCCAAAAAGCCTAATGGAAAGCAAGTAAACCACGAGTAAGGTGGCTAAACCGAAGAAAGCGTTCATCGAGGTTGGGCTCTGAAACAAGACTTCCGAGACCCCTATGAAAAACTTTGCAAGCGGGGGATGCTCAAAGTTAAACTCGCTCGGCGGGACGCCGTGAATGTATAGCCACCCCGCCAAGGCATAGAGCTCCGCATCAAAAACGAGATTTTCTACACTGGGGGCTTCCTCCCTTTCCATCGATGAAAGCTTGCTTTGAACATTGGCGTACCATGATTCATCTAACTTATTGGCGAAAAGCGCGTTTTGAACATTATAAATGTACAAGCCTAGAATGAATAACAAGATCAGGGTCATCCTCGGCTTTCCTAAGAACCACAATAGTTTCTTTAAGGGAATGCTCAAATCTTCGTGACGATAGCTGTGCACGGTGAAGGCCCCAGATACCTCTCTAGAAATATTAGCAGAAATTAAAGGTATTCTCCTAGCTATTCGATCGCGACTGAAAGGGATTTGATGTTAGCTACCGCTGCTGATTGATTAGAACAAAGGATGGCTTTTCAGGCCTTCAATGATGCGCCATGTATGGTATGGCTTCATCGGATAATCGGTCGCGCAGACGTAGTGAGGAGGGTATACGACATTATTGGGTCCTCCTAGGTATCGGCTGGTTGTAGCCATTTGAATCTTGGTAGAGCTACTGTTGCAACATCGATCATAGCCGCTACAGATCCTGCAAGAACTGAAGGTTTGATGGATGAAAGGTGACTCAATCGAAGGTCTTCAACCTATCAAGCTCAAACAATGCTTTCGTTGCTCGAATCAGAATCTCGAAGAACTCGAACTGATAGAAAAGAAGGTTGAGGTTGTTCGCGGCGGAGATCAGGAAATTGTGGACTATAAGATTATCTGCAAGAAATGCAGTCCAACCTTCACTATTCGACTTAGAAACTTGTATGCTGTCGAGAATGGGAAGAAGAGACGATCAATCACTTTCGTATCGGTTCTCGACCAGGAAGGTAGAGATGAGGGTTGGCTTGGAAGCTTCTGAAATCTAAAAGAGGGAGCGTCTTTACTATATAGCCATAGATTCCTCGCTGGGGATTGATTCTATTGGTAGCTGAGAGAGAACCGTTGATCGCTCGGAGGACCTATCAGTACATAATAGTCATAGCGGCTATGCTCTTCATGGTTCTACCATTCGTCAGTAGCTTCAACGAACTCTTAACTGCAATAGTGATGAGAATCCAATTGTACACTTTTATCCACGATGTTGTAGTTCCGATAGAAGTGAAGATGGTCGCAGCGATACTCCAATACCTCTTCGGAATCCAAACACTCGTCTCAAGCGAGTACCTACACATACAGTCTGCGGGTCGAGCGCTAACTGTCTACATTGCATGGAACTGTGTGGGATGGCAATCGCTAATCCTCTTCGTGTTCACATTGCTTACAGGTTTGCAAGGGCCGTTTACGAGAAGAAGCAAAGCCCTATCCGTAATCCTAGGTGCGGAGGGAATTTTCCTGTTGAACCTTTTCAGAATCGTCTTCGTCGTCCTACTCGCCTTCTATGTGGGCTATCTTCCGGCAGTCGTATTCCACGACTACGCCGGAACAATCTTGACTCTACTCTATCTAGTCCTATTCTGGTTCTTGTCCTACAACTACGTCCTTGACCGCGCTCCGACAGTTAAAGCATCGCAGTAGAACAACGTGCTTTTCCGCACAATGTTTCGAAAAATCCAAGAATGCGTATGTTTCTAGATTACTTTGAGGTTGAATCGTTGAGAAGGAAACTGACAATTATCGCTTCAGCACTGATCCTAATCGTAGTTTTCAGCTCTTGGTACATGACTTCCAGACAGCCAGAAGTCAGCTATCCGGCGGGTCTTAGCGCAATTGAAAAAGCTGCCTTGAAGGCTGAGAGAATTCAAGCCGAAGAACTAAGAGCGGTCACGGAAGCTTTGAAGAAAAATGATAGCAGCAAAATCATCTACGGTGATCGCTTCCTCCGGTGGACCGTACTCACTTACACACTCTGGAGAATAGATCAAGGCGATACCTTGATTGTTGGCGCGATGAAGGATCTGCTAGTCACCTACTATAATCGCGCCTGGTATCCAAACGTAAAGAACCGTCCTAAAATGCCGTTCGAAAGTCTGATCCAATATCTGAGAGCAGATGGAGCTTGGGAAGACTACTGGAACGACTACAAACCGGTTCACGTAGCAGCATTCATCCTGGAATACTACACACTCTCATGCTTCGATAAAGAGTGGGGAATGAGAAACTACCAGATACTGAAAAACGTCGCGGACTCCCTCACGAAAATGTGGCTTCCAGAACGCCATCAACCATGCGCATACATAGACGCATCCGGAACAGAAGATGGAATCCAAATCGTCGAAATCAAAGACCTGACCGCTAGCGTAGACAGCGCGTTCGAATACGCAGCCCTAATAGCGGCAGCAGAAGTCGCCAGGATTCTGGCGAAAGATATGGAGAGCTACGAACGCTACACACTCTACGCGAACGACCTCATAGCTCACTTCTACAATCAAACATGGAACTGGTTCCCAACGAGAATATTCGGGAGCAACACTGAGGAAGCCTACGGGATAGCGCTCCAGTTAGGAATGACGCTTCCATTCATCGATGGAGATGAGAAAGTGGACCAGCTGAAAGAATACCTAGTCAAAAACCTTCGCGAGAACGAGAACTCATGGCTAATAAAATGGAGGAAAGAAGACAAAACAGCGAGCAGCCGATCAGTCTACGCAGCAATAGGACTAGCCCCAAAATACTCTCAGATGGCATACGACATCCTCGAAGCATACGCTAAAGCCGGACTATCCAACGATCCATGGTATCTAACTGAGACCGATGGCTATGAAGGTAAAGACCCTGTTTGGGTAAGCGGAAAATACCTTCTAGCCTACACTTTCTTCAAAGACAGAACTTCACTCGGTAGAATCCCGTTCTCACCGAAGTTCATTACGGGAAACCTAACTTTCCAATCATCGTACCCGTCCGAGCCATTCAAGCTTCAGAACGTAACAGCAATCTTCCCTTCTCTTCACAACCCGATTCAAGCGAATATTAACAATAAGCCAAGGGAACTGAGACTTGTAGTACGAGGTTCCTCAGGACTAAATATCACGATCAATTTTCAAACAGAATATCAGCCGACGGTCTCATGCAGCTCTAGCTACTGGAGGTTCTTCGACGACAGGTCGATGAAGACGACCAGAGTTACCTTTGTTTCGACTGGCGAAGATGAAATAATCATCAAATCGCAATAGCAACGAATATAATTCCTCGGCCCGCATTCTAAACGGAAATTCCTCACGGCCAATGTTCTTCTGGATAGAGCGTAGGGGTCTGATCATTAAAAGCATCGGTACTGGTCAGTCTAACGTAAGCTCTAAATTATGCATATGAGCATTAACCATATTTCTGGTGTTCCGAAGGTGGAGAAGGTAAGAGAACGACTTAAGAGGGCTAGTGATCTGTACGATGCTGTTTTCACTGGTTTCCAAAGGAGAGTTTTGGACACGTACAGGGTCAGAAACATTCTTAGGCTTTATTTCATGGTCAAAGTCTCAAAGGAACTTGAGTCGGCTGAGGCTTTCTTCTACATAAGGGAAGCCGTAAAGCTCTATAACGAAATTTTCAGCAAAGGCAGTAGACTACTTGATGAAGATCCGGTTGGCAATATAATTACGCTAGCCCAGTATCTTATGGAAGCAAAGCAACCAACACGATAGGACTTTCGATGTTCGCTCGTGTTGTGCGGAATGTTATTTACCCAGCATATCTATATGTATAAGTCAACCTAGATATGCTGTGGGTGCTAGAATGGAAAGGAAACAGACGACGAAGAGGACTACAATAATCTTTGACGAGAAAGACCGTCAATATCTAGAGCAGCTCATTAAGGAAGGGAAGGAGCCAGGAATAAAACCGCTGATATCAAAGATGTTCGATGTTTATCGGAGCATGGCCATCTACGACTGGAAGTTCCCCGGCGAGTACTACTGCGGGGTCAGTAGAATAGCCTTCTTTAGCCAAGAGAATCTCAACACTCTCGTCGATCTGCTACCGAAAGAGAAGTTGCGTGAGACTGGCCGCAAGGTAGGCGATGCGATGAGACTCTCAATTCAAGCAAGTTTCAATATAGATCCTACAAAGAGAGAAAACTGGTCGGAAGTGTTGAAGAGGCTTAGAGTCTTCGGGTACGGAGATGTGATCTATCGAGACAAATTCATCATAGCTAAGAATCCTTTTATAGGGAATCTTCAGGTGCTCCTAGGATTCCTAGAAGGCATCCTAGGATGCTCCCTGGAACCAAGAATAACAACATCCCCAATGGTGCTTGAAGTGATCGAGCGTAGCCGTTAACGACTGTAACAACCTTTTTGAGTAGTTTCCGTAGCTATGCGCGCGTATGCTTTGATATGACACAAAGAGAGCCAAAAAAGAAAAAGCTTTGGCGAGTTTGTCGCGTTTGTATGCTCGTATATGTCTGAATATGCGTCTAAGCTTAAATATGTGCACGAGTGTATAACCTAACAAGGAAGGGCGGCGCAAGGTTTAAACCCCTATCCTATGATATGTAGTAAAAAAGGTAGAGAGAGTTGAAAATCGGCAAGTTTAGGGTTAGCAAGAGGGCGGTTTCTCCCGTTATCGCTACGCTACTGATGATAGCCGTCGCGGTTGCAGCATCGGTGATAGTCTATGTGTGGAGCGCCGGTCTGCTGGGTACACTGATGGGCGGAGGAGGAGCGCAAGTGAAAGAACAAGTGATACTTGAAGCATATGATTGGCCAGGTTCGGCTTCGCTTAAGCTCTATCTGAGGAACGTAGGCTCGTCTCCTGTCAAGGTAGTCGCGATCTATGTAGGTGGAACTCAAAACACTGTAGCAATCGATATCGCAGTTAAAGCAGGTGCGACGACAGGTTTGCTTAACGGACCATATACGGCCGGGACAGCTTATGTCGTGAAACTAGTTACGGAGACTGGAGGCGTCTTCTCATTCACGTGCATCGCCGGAAGCAGCGGTTAAACCCTCTCCTATTTTTTTGCAATCCCTCTCAGGTTTTACGCGAGATATTCTTTTAAGGCTTCTTCCATAATCGGCTCCTTTGGGTCACATTCGTAGACGTTTACGCCTCTAATGAACTCCTTAGCTTCTTTCTGCATCCCGGAGACACCTGCTCCAAATATGAAGAATACAACCTTGCCGAATTCCGTAAGCCTATTCAGCATCCCAAGAGCTTGCTCTGAGTCCCACATCCCTCCGTCGGTCATTATGAATGTAGTCTGCCTTCCAGCCATTTCAGCCGCCTTCAAAGCTAGAGAAAGTGGCGGCGAAACATTTGTATACCCGGAAGGCTCAACTCGAACAATTGCGTCCTCTATCCCTTCGTAGTCCTTCGAGAAGAAGACTGTATCGTCGTAGAGAACGTTTGTGCTGAAAGGAACGAATGATACCATGTCATTGAGCTCTTTAGCCGCTTCCACAAGCCCAAAAGCTGCTTCCCTTTCCCGGCCAATGCTCATACTTAACCCTGTTGACGCTGAACAATCCATCAATATGGATACGCTCTTTGCTCTCTTCCCAGAGACCAGCTCTCTCCTCTTTATAGCGAAAACGCCGGGAATTAGAATGCCGTAGATCCTGTACGTGTCCACGATTGAGAGTTCGCTGGGATGGTCCCCTGGGTTCCAGATCTCCATGACTGGGTAGTCAGCTGTCCTGAAGGCTCTGAGTATCGGAGAGATCGTTTGGAGGATATTGTATAAGTAAAGTTTCCTCGTTGCTGCTAGTATCTGTCTCCTCTCTGGTTGAGACATCCGAGCATGGATCTTGTTGAAGAAGTCTTCAACCCTTGCCGGTGTAGCTCCGGTGTACAGAAGCGAACGTATCAGCCTATCGCGTTGCTTGAAAGAAATTCCGATCGGAAAGGTCAAATCAGGTGAGGAATCGGGGGTCTCGACAAAGTCTGTCCTAAGGATTTTCGAGAATTTTCTCAAACGAGCTTCAAGCTCAATCGCTCCACTGAACAATGCTTGATAGATCTCACGAATCTTCCTTTCAACATCAGCTTCTTCATTGCTGTAAAGATCGAGGATCTGGCTGTAGAGTCGACGCTGGAGTCCTGTAAGATATCTTAGTGAGAGTTCTCCATTCTGAAAATAATTCATGTATCTTGTCGGCGTTCTCGACAAGATCTTGCGGTCGATGAGGATATCTGAAAAGAAATGAACAAGGCTCGCGGTTCTCGGAACTCCCTCATCTAAAGCTATGTACTCCCAGAGGAGTTGTCTCTCAAGGCTTCCAGGGATCGAGGCTCTATGCTCAATCTCATGGAGTAACCATCCTTCAACCCAAGCCTTCTCCTTTTTCAGAACTTCTCTAGGCACATATATCTTGTCGTAGTCCGTGTGAGCGGGAAGTCTTCTGCCGATCTCGAGTTGAAGCTCCACTTGGCGTTCGAACGTGAGGTTCTCAAAAAGCTCTGTTATCTGAGTCTCGTTCATCCTATCCTTGCGACCAGCCTTTCCTCTTTGACAGGCTTCTTTAATCCAGCTTCCGCCCAATCGTAGAGATCTCTAACTGCTAAACATTTCTCAGCCAGCTTAGAGAGCTTCTGTAGAGCTTCAATGCTTCCTTTTCTCGCCTCATTGAAGACAACTATTGCTTCATCCCATAGTGGTTGCTTAGCTCGAACAGTTTCCATCAACTCTTGGTTGATCCATTCCGTCTCGTTGGCATACTTTAGGAAGAGGTTCTGTTTGAGTTCTATTCTATGCGCTAAGGCCCGCTCTATGCCCCATTGCACGTCATGAAAGTCTACTTCTGGTTTGCCATCGACCCAAGCGCATGCTTTAGCCAATTTCACCAGCGAGTCAACCCATCTATGTCCAACAGGTCTTTCCAGCCTAGTGCATATTTCACCACTATATGGGCAACCTTCGCAC
>CAZHMI010000080.1:0-8166 GCA_964533795.1 uncultured Candidatus Bathyarchaeia archaeon | reverse complement strand
CCTCTAACGAGGCCAAAGAGTAGTGCCGTTGACATCCTCAACCGTCCGCTCATCTTGACTTGACCGGAGGACACGCCGTTGTGATGATGAGCTAAGTGAACTATTGACCAGCCAGTCAACATGAAAAAGCCGAAGACGATGGTTATCAATCCGGCGATCAACTCGAGAATCGTTTCGAAGGATTTGAGAAGGCTCACTCCAACGAGAGCAAATAGGAATCCTAAGGATGTGTCGATCATAGCCATCCCGAATCCGTAAAGGATAACCATCAGTATCCCTTCCCCCCACCTCTCACTTGCCCAAAGCGCATAGAGTGAGACGACCGCTTTGTCTTCGCAAGGCTCTAGAGTGTGAGCGAGGCCCAGAATGAATGCTCCTGCAAGCGTCGCTGCTCCGATTTCAAACATCACGATTCGTAACACCTCAAAGAGGCAACGCAAACTTCTGCTGCGGCCGTATTATGTTAGCTAGTGTAAGTGAAGGTTCTATGTACGATTTTCGCTTTGACTGGAAGTAAGGCCTCGCTTCTCTATAAAAGAGGTTGAGCGATAGAGTGTGATAGAGCGATAGTTTTGGCGTTTCGGAATTCTAAAGTTTTCAGGATAACTAGCCTTGATCGTTCTTGCTTTTGCTTCGTGTCAGATAGCTCTTCGTTCTTCCATAGAATTTTATTCCAGCGTAGATGTTCTCCTTAACAAGGCCCTTTTCAATGAGGGCTGAAAGGTGTCGCTGCACTGTGGATGAGTTTGACTCAACATGCTTTGCTATAGCGCTGCACCATAAAAGAGAATTCTTGGACAGAATATCTAGAATTCGGTTGCAGTAGTCACAATCTTTCGAGTGCACTCTTCTCCACTATCGGATAGCAAGCGGATTCGAATTTATAATCAAGAGAGAGAAACGAAAATAATCAAGCGAGATTGGATGGTGTTGAATTAGAATGGGCAAGTCATAGCTGGGCAACCGCCAGAGTACTCTGAATCAACACTTACATGCGCCTCCTCAGGCCTCTCTCCTAGAGCGGGACCGATGTAGAGGACTTGTTCCTTTTTGCTACCGTATCTATAGACAGTTATGCCTTTGCATCTCAACTTGTAAGCTAGTAGGAAGGCTTTTCTCACATCTTCTGGCGTTGCATCTTGAGGAAGGTTGATGGTCTTTGCTACAGCGTTATCAACATACTTTTGGAATGCTGCTTGAACTTTTACGTGCCATTTAGGATCTATGTCAAGGGCGGTTCCAAAAAGCCTGCGGACGTCTTCGGGAATTTCCGTAAAGCTTCGAGCGGACCCCTTCTTCGCGACGCTCATCATGAGTTCTCGACTGTAGAATCCTCTCTGCTTGGCTATCTCTTCAAAATCGGCGTTCACTTCAAGCAATCTGGTGCCTTCCATTACATTCCGAACGAAGGAGACCGCGAACAGCGGTTCTATACCGCTCGTCGTTCCTGCGATAACACTTATGGTTCCCGTAGGCGCTATAGTCGTTAGAGATGCGTTTCTCATCAGCTTATACCCTTTCTTTTCCCAAACGCTTCCCTTAAAGTTGGGAAAAGACCCTCTCTTTCTTGCGATCTCCATGGATTCCTTTTCGGCCTCGACTCTGATGAACTTCATTATCTTCTCCGCAGTTTCGAGAGCCTTCTCAGAATCGTACGGTATCCTCATTTTGATCAATGCTTCTGCGAACCCCATAACGCCTAGACCGATCTTTCTGTTATTCTTTGTCATCTCCTCTATCTGAGGAAGTGGATACTGATTCGCGTCGATTACATTGTCTAGAAAGTGAATAGCCACTCCAACAATCTTTCCCAATTTCTTCCAGTCAATCTTTCGATCTTCAACCATCCTCGCTAGATTTATCGAGCCCAGGTTGCACGATTCGAATGGAAGAAGTGGTTGTTCGCCACAAGGGTTTGTGCTCTCTACCTCTCCAATGTGAGGAGTAGGATTTTTTCTGTTTATTTCATCTATGAATACTAGTCCAGGGTCGCCGGTCTTCCAAGCCATAGTTACAATTAGATCGAAAACATCCTTAGCCTTAAGCCTCTTCACAACCTTCCCAGTCGCAGGATTCTTAAGTTCATACTCTTTGTCGCCTTCAACAGCTCTCATGAAACTGTCAGTCACGGCTACTGATATGTTGAAATTACTCAGAAACCCCTCCTTCCCCTTAGCCGTAATGAAATTCAGAATATCTGGATGGTCAACCCGTAATATTCCGATGTTCGCTCCTCGCCGCCTTCCTCCCTGCTTAATAACATCCGTAGCTGTATCGAAGACCCGCATGAAGGAGACCGGTCCAGAGGCTGTGCCCTTAGTCTTTCTAACGAGATCTCCTTCAGGCCGTAGATTCGAGAAGGAGAATCCTGTTCCTCCGCCTGACTTGTGGATAATAGCCATGTACTTCACTGCATCGAAGATTCCTTCAATAGAGTCCCCGACCGGCAATACAAAGCAAGCTGAAAGCTGACCGATATCCGTTCCCGCGTTCATCAATGTTGGAGAGTTTGGAAGAAACTCTAGGTCAGCCATGAGCCGATAGAACTCATTTTCAGTTCTCGTGACATCCGCTTTTCCATCATATTTTGAATCAACTTCAGCAACTGCTTTTGCAACCCTACGAAACATTTGGCTAGGCGTTTCGATGACTCTTCCCTCTTCATCTTTCAGCAAGTATCTTCTCTTCAGGACTTGTACGGCGTTTACTCCGAGCTTGAGGTCGTCGGTCACCCCTAAGAATCGCTTCGCTTCTCTTATCTCCGCACGTTTCTGTCGATACAGTATGTACGCTCTAGCGACGTCAGTATATCCGTTCTTGATCAAGACTTCTTCGACGATGTTTTGAACATCTTCCACCCCCGGAACCTTTCCTACGAATCTTCTCTCGAGAATCTCAACAACTTCAGCCGAAAGTTTCGCGGCTGCTCGTCCATCCTTTGCCTTGGCAGCTGCCATCGCCTTACCGATTGCGATCGCGATCTTGTTCTGATCGAATTCGACTATCGACCCGTCTCTCTTCTTTATCTTCGAAATCACTCGTTCACGCGGCATCGCTAACCATCCCGTCGATCAAGTCTTCTCTGGCTACCAATTGCTTTGTTCGACGGCGAATAAAGCTTGCCTTCCAATCAGTGTAAAGCCATGCTTAATACGGAATGTTTTCTATAGAGTAGGCTTGCGTGATGCGTAGCTTGGCCGTTGAGCGACGCAGTTTCATAGGTCGGATCAGGGGGATCTATCGAGATGCAGGGGGACTCTGGATCGTTGAGGTGAAGACTGAAGAGTGGGGTAGGGTGCTCTGCAATCTTTCAGTCGCCGGTCGTGAGATCTCGGAGGAGGAAGAAAGGGTGATCGATAAAGCGAAGAGGCTTCGAGGTAGATTGTGCTTGTTCGAAGAGAAAGACGGCAGAATTGTAAACGTTGATGCTTGGCAAGGTTCCTAGGTAGCCAAGTCGTTCTCCGCCCGGTCCCTTCATAATATCGGTTAAGAAATCCAATAGACGAAGGGATCTACTGCCGAAAGCCCCATTCAAACCTTCAAAGGTCACCGCGGTGTTTTTCTCTCACTCAAGGATTTAAGTGGGTATCGTCTATCGCTTTCTCATTTCGGGCCTGCGTGATGGCTTATCCTCTATCCTCAACTTGACGAGGTGCGTGGAGCAGGATATGCACGGGTCGTAAGCTCTTACGAGCATCTCACACTTCAATGTGGCCTCCTCGAGGGGCTGATCGAGCAGGTTCGGTACGAGTTCACGCAGGTCTCTCTCGACGTTGTAAGCGTAATGGGCTGTCGGGGTTACTATATCCGCTTTCTCAACCTTCCCTTCCCTATCAAACTTATAATAATGGTAGAGTATGCCTCTAGGCGCTTCGGTTATCGCCGCTCCTTCTCCGGCTTTTATCTCAAACGATAGGTCTTCCTGCTTCAGTTTGAGACGGTCAATTATAGCGATGCTCTCATCGATCGCATTAACAACTTCCAGAGCCCGAGCCACGATGCTCATGTAGGGTTTGAAAACTGGCGGCTGAAAGCCTATCTTCTTCGCAGCGTTCCGGGCATCCGAAGACAGCTTATCAAAATTGAGGTTAACTCGCGGTAGCGGGCCGACCATTATGGAGCTTCTGTTCCTTACAACGGAGTGCTTAGCGGTTGAGTGGGGAACCTGTTTTTCCAATATGTGTTTCCTATACTCGCTTTCGGTTATGTTAAGGCCATCGCTTGAGATGAGCCTCCCTTCATTGACGGCGTATTCACTATCGTTGCGGAGTGCTACATGTTCGCATCTTCTCTCAAATGAGGGAATGCTCAGGTTTCTGAAGAGCTCGACGTCTCTCAAAGCATATTCTTTCGCTTCAACAAGGTGAGCTCTAATCCTCATTAAACTGTCTTTATCAGGTGGTGCTGTGAACCCTCCTACCACTGCCGATATCGGATGTACAGACCTTCCACCAATGATTTCCGTGAGATCGTTTCCAACTTTTTTCAGAGCTAGAGCTCTCTTGAAGAAGTCTGGGTGACGGCGCGCCATCGGTATGATGCTTTCACAACCAAAGTAATCTGGAGCAGCTAGGAAGTATAGGTTAAGGACATGACTGGAGATATGCGCGCTGAGAGCGAAAAGCCGCCTCAAATCTCTTGTCTGCTGGCTGACCTCTATTCCAAGAGCGTTCTCCACAGCTCTCAAAGCGGTTATTTGATGCGCAACAGGGCAGATGCCGCAGATTCTGGAAGTCAACTCATGTACTTCATCGCACCTTCTGCCAACCAGGAATGCTTCAAAGAATTTCGGAGACTCGTAGATGCTGAATTTAGCATGCTCAACTTTGCCGGCTGAGACCTTGATGTCAAGTGCGCCTGCCCCTTCAACTCTGGCGATATAGTCGACTGATATGGATGCATCCCGGTTCATTCTGTTCCCGCCTCCTTAGCGTATTTCGGAGATGTTCCCGCGTATTTTCTGAATTTCCTAAGGATTTCATCGCTTGAAAGCCCGATAGCCTTGAACTCTTCCGCAAGGCTTGCGGCGTTAGCGTCGCTCATAGGTCCATAACAGCCCTCGCAATCTCTATTGAAGGATGGGCAAATAGCTCCGCACCCGGCGAGAGTAACAGGTCCCATGCAAGGTCTCTTTCTACTGATTAAGAGGCACTCATTTTCCCTGAACTTGCACTCCATGCATACAGCGTGTCTCCTTATGTTTGGCCGAATATTCATCAAGAGCGCTCGAACCGTTTCCATGAACATTTCCCTGTCTGGCGGGCATCCGCCAAGGTAAATGTCCACTGGGATATACTCGTCGATTCCATGAACTTTCGTTGAATGAATCAGCGATGGGTTCTCGTATACTCGTTCTTCCATCGATCTCTCTGGAAACCAGTTCTTGATTGAAGGGACACAGCCATACACTGCGCAGTCACCTAACGCGACTACCAATTTTGAGTTCAACCTAACCTTCTTGATCTCTTCGATCTCTCTAGGCGTTGAGACTGAGCCTTCAACGAAGCTTACGTCATACGGGCCGCTTGAATTGTCTCGTTTCACCATCATAAAATAGGTTATGTCAATAGTTTCGAAAATGCTTGGGATTTCATCTTCAAGGCGTAGGATTTCCATCTGGCATCCTGCGCACCCAGTGAATTTCCAAACAGCAACCGTCGGTTTCATACCCATAGAAGAATCTCTCCTCAAAGCGCTAGGTCAGGAAGACCTTGAATCTCAGACAACCTGAATACAGGGCCATCCTTGCAGACGTACTTTGACCCTATCTGGCAGTGGCCGCATTGGGCGATACCGCATTTCATTCTCCTCTCAAGTGAAACATAGATCTGGTCTGGAGTGAACTTCTTCGCTAGCAGTCCTCTTACAACGAATCTCATCATTATCTCCGGCCCGCACGTCATAACTAGCGAGTTCTCAGGGAGAGTTTTCATCTCATTGAATAGCGTCGTTACGACTCCGACATTGTATTGCCAAATACTGCCCGGAGGCACTGAGTCTACCGTAAGCTCCAACCTCGTCTCCTTGATCTTCCTCCAATCATCATACTCATAAGGGAATATCATCTGGTCTGGCATTCGAGCTCCATACAGTATTTCAAGCCTGCCGTAGTCTCTTCTCTCTTTAGCGATCTTGGTTATTACTGGGCGGAGAGGAGGTAGTCCTATGCCTCCTGCGATAATGAGGACATCCTTTCCTCGAGCCGATTGGATGGGCCAACCGTGGCCGTAAGGGCCCCTAACTCCTATGATCGCTCCTTCATGCAATCTATCTAGAGCACTCGTAATATTTCCAACAGCCCTAATCGTCGTGTTGAAACTTCCATCGGAATTGGGGGTTGAGCTTAGGGAGAAAGGCGCTTCACCTATCCCGAACAATGAGATCATTATGAATTGTCCGGGCTCCACTGAAAACCCTGCTATCCTATCCTCATCGAGCAAGCGAAGACTGTACGTCTTCGTATCGATGGTTTCCTTCCTAATCTTCTCTATCACCGCTTTCTGAGGAAGGTATGGGTCTTTCATCTCAGCCGCCTCTGACCTTGCTGGCAACTTCCGTAATGTCGATATGAACAGGACAGGCTTGTATGCATCTTCCGCATCCTACGCATTTGAAGCGGCCAAACTGTTCAATACAGTAACTCAAATTGTGGCCCATGAACTGCCTGATCCTAGCCCCTCGATCTCTCCGAAAGTTCCCTCCCATGGCTACTTCAGCGAACTCTAGGAGGACGCAGCAATCCCATTCTCTAACTCTCTCTCCTTTGCCAGAGGTTACCTCGCTTGTATCGCGTATGTCGAAGCAGTAGCATGTTGGGCACACGAGCACGCATTGTCCGCATGCCAAGTCGACGTCTCTTATGTGATTCCACATTGGGCTGTCCAGATTCTTTTGAAAAAGTTCAGGCAGCCTGTCCGTAATCACCTTTCTCTTAAACTTCTTAAGCGCATCCTCTATCAATCTCTTTTTCACCTCAAAATCTGTCGGCTTCGGTGGCAACGCTCCGGAAATCATTTGCAGAAGCTTTTCTCCTTCAAGGGTTCCTGACTCAGCCAAGTAGCGATCGCCCAGATCCGTCAGAAGCACGTCATATCCCTGCTCCAAAGACGGGCCTGTACCCATAGACGAGCAGAAACAAGTCTCTTCAGGCTCAGTACATGTGAGCACGACAGTTGCGATGTTCTCTCTTCGCTTCGTATACCTGTCGTCCTTATACTCGCCTATGAACACTTTATCCAGGACTGAAAATGAGCTTGCGTCGCAAGAGTGAATTCCGAAGAGCAGCGTCTTCGAAGCCCCCCTCGCTTCGGGTAGAGCGCTGGCACGGCCGTCCTCAAATCGGATTATTGCCTCAGAAGGAGGAACAAGGAATTTCTTAAGGGGTAGTATGGTCGTAGGATAGTCTAGGACTATTTCCTCAGGGGAATCAATTCTCTCGAAAGCGAAGCCTTTTCCTCTAGGTTTCGGACCACAGACCTTGTATGCATCTTTGAGGCTGCTGATCCATGATTTCAGATCCTCTTTATTAAGAATCGCGGCAGGCACTGGCTCACACTTCTGCTTTTAATTTTTTGACGCCTATTCTTACAAAACTCTCCTTAAAGCCTTGTTGTAAGTTGCTGCTGGAATATAGCCGGTATTGTTCAAAACGTTCTTGCTTCAACAATATATGCAGTTGTGACGAAAATATGTCACTTTTCGTTGATTAATTGCTCCCGGCATGCTTGACCTCTTTGACGTTTTCCCGCGCCCGAAGATAATTGGCGTTTCCAACTGTCTACGGAATCGTTCGAGACATATTTCTCAAAACGAATCAAAATGATCCCGTACTTCGAATTTCTGTCTCTTGCTAATGACTTGGCGTGGAAGTGCCAACATGACTGATCTCCAAACCGGAAGCTTTTTCCTATTCTTCAACCAGAATAATTTCACGCCGATGACGAAAGTCACTAGTAACGACTACAGATGTGAGTGAAACCTGGGGTATCTGAGGCGGCTTATAGATTTAAGTCGTGACGGTTTTCGATTTAAGCCTTCGTCCGCTTAGGTTTTCTGTGAATTGAACCTACTCAAGTATCTTTCGTAGACTCCTCTTCTTCTCAGGAATCTCCCATACTCGGTAAGTCCGTGCATAGCTTTAGAGGCTCTCTCAGTCGTCGGATAAGC
>CAZHMI010000079.1:1711-8349 GCA_964533795.1 uncultured Candidatus Bathyarchaeia archaeon | reverse complement strand
ATGTAACATACATACCTTGAAGCTGTCCTAACCACTTTCTCCAAACTTCGCATCCCGTCTCTACCCTGCAGCTCAGAATATTGAGGAAACAAAGCTGTCGAGATGGCGCCGGGAATAGAGTACATTACTGCAAAAGCAGTAGCCGCCACATTGTAGACGCCGACTTCGGAGAGAGGTACGTAAGCTACGAGGAGCGCCCGGTCAAACCAGCTATAGCCGAAACCCGCCCAAGAGGAGATGTAGATAGGCCAAGAGAAACCCAGTAGACGTTTCAAACTGAAACCGAAACTCAGAATCCCAAAGCCCCGTAGTATATGACCGGTAAGCAGCATGAAGCCACACAAGTCACCGATCAACCAGCCGAGCGTAACCCCCCAAATCCCGAACTTTGCCAACAGAAAAGTGATCGAAAGACTCTTGCGGATAACGTACGCTACGATATTCAATCCAGCCAACGCTTTCATTTTTTGCAAACCAATCATGATACCATTCAAACTCGGAAGAACTCCGCCGAAGACCAAGTCAAGAGACAAGATCTTAAAAACCTCGACATACTCCGTCGTCTTGGTCAACAAATAGCAGATTTGAGTCGAGAAAAAGAATGCCAAAGATCCCGAAATGATCGATGCAATGAATGTCAAACGTAAGATTTGTAAAGCGACCCCAGTCGCATTTTTCTCTTCATTCCGGCCCCTCAACTCAGCGATAAACTTGACTGCAGCAATTGGAAGAGCGAAGCTAGCCCCTATTTGCACAAGAGCGAATACTAAGCTCAACGTAACGTAAACGCCCATCTCAGTTTTCGTCATCAAGCGCGCTATAATGCCGAAACCGACAGCTCCAACTACTGAGGTTACGAAATTCTGAATGAAAAGGAATGAGGCGCCACGAGCAACATGAACTGCCGGTCTCACATCAGTCAACGCAATTCACTCGATTCAACAGGTCCTAGATTGTCGACGCAATACCGACATTATCGTATTAACGTGTCCACATCAGTAATAAAACTGCTATGGAGGACATCGAAGTCGTAAAGTGACGCCTTTGGTTCAGACCGGTTTCTGTCGGCTTTCGGAAACCTTAAGGAAACTTCAAACGCAATGCGCCGTGCGGGCAAGCATCGACGCAGTCTAGACATAGGATACACTCTTGATCATTGAACTTCTCCCAAGGAAGCTCAAGTATCCTGACTTGAGTAGGGCAGACTCTAACGCAGTCAGGGCATTTCTTGGTGCACTTCACAGGGTCACGCTTCAAACCGAGGAAGCTGAAGCGACCGAAGATCCCTAGGAAGCCGCCTACAGGGCATAGGTAGCGGCACCAGAAGAGAGGAATCATGTAAGCGCCATAGAAAGAGACGGCTAGAAGAAACAAGCTCAAAACAAGGTTGCCAGGTACATTCCAGATCCAACTAACGAAGGCGTCGTAGCTCGAGAAGATCTCGGAGGCTTTCAACAGCAAACTGCCTCCTTCCATCAGCAACATCGGAATGGTTCCGAACAATGCTCCGTCCGGCGACACCGCCAAGAAGGGCCCTTTCGCAAAGACGCCCAGAGCCTTGCTGTAGTCCGTGCCAATCCCAAACTCAAGCGCCAAAAACAAGGAGCCGCTAATGAAGAAGGTCAAAGCCAGAATGAAGAGCTTCAAAGACTTGAACTGGTCATGCGTCTTAGGTGAAACTTGAACGTGGCGACTCCTAAAAGTGGATACGAGATACTGAATAAAGCCGAAAGGACAGACCCAGCCGCAGAAGAGCCTCCCGAGGAGAGCGCCGATGATGAATATGGAAGCTAAAGCGAACCAAGGAAACGAGGACCTCGAAAACATGAATTGAACGACATCGAAAGAGCCTACCATGAAGCTGAATGGAGAATTCAAGCTCGAGAGCACGGGCCAACTGTATGCAACGCGGTCAAGATCAAGGTAAGGATAGACCAACGTGAAGATCAAAGCGTTGAACAGTAGAAAGAACAGGAATTGAACAGCGAACCTGAAAGGCCAAATCTTCATTCTAGTCAAAGAGGCACCTCAAGGAAAAGTATATGTGAAAGACGAGAGCAACTTCAAGACCGAAGTGAACTCGCCGAGATAGATGCTGATAGAAAGCATAGTTAGACCGAACATTAGAGCGATCGACGCATATACTCTCTTCATTCGCAATCCCTGAATGATCTTCCAGTATCTAGTGAAGTGGGTAATTATATTTTTGACGGCTTCGTGAAGCCGTTGATGGCTAGACGGTCTATGCATCCTTCTTTAGGATGAAGTTCAATTGGAAAGGAAAGAAGATATAACTGTGTTATAACTACTAAACCGAGTAGAAAGCAAGGAAGGGATAAAGAAGCCGTGACGCTCCAGCGAAGAGTCTACATGGACCATGCAGCCACAACCCCAGTCGATCCAGAAGTCGTAGAGGCGATGATGCCTTGCTTCACGGAGATCTATGGGAATGCGTCCAGCCTCCACAGCTTCGGTAGAGAAGCTCACAATGCAATGGAGGAATCTCGAAGAAAGGTTGCAGAACTCATTAATGCGCATCCTGAAGAGGTGATCTTCACAGCTGGAGGAACGGAGTCCGACAACATAGCCATCAAAGGCGTAGCTTACGCGAGTAGGAGCAGAGGAGACCATATAATAACAAGCACGATTGAGCATCCAGCAGTCCTAGAAACGTGTACAAGTCTCGAGAAGCAAGGGTTCAAAGTTTCATACATACCGGTCGACAAGAGCGGGCTGGTGGACCTAGAGGTCTTGCGTAGAGCGGTCACTGAGAGAACAATTCTGATTACGATAATGCATGCGAATAACGAGATAGGGACGGTAGAACCGATAGATGAGATCGCGGAGATCGCTGAAGCGAAGAGCATAATCTTCCACTCAGATGCGGTCCAATCCGCTGGGAAGATTCCTATAGACGTCAAAGCGATAGGTCTAGATCTTCTCTCAATCTCAGCCCATAAGATCTACGGGCCGAAAGGAGTAGGCGCTCTATACATAAAGAAAGGTACACGCATTGAACCGATAATACATGGTGGAGGCCATGAGAAAGGCCTTAGGTCCAGCACTGAGAATATTCCTGGGATAGTTGGCTTGGGTAAAGCGGCGGAACTGGCAAAGGGAAGGATGAGTGAAGATACCGCGCATTTGACTAACCTTCGCGACCGACTCATAAAAGCAACTTTGAGCGACATAGAAGAATCGTATTTGAATGGCCATCCGACGAAGCGGCTTCCCAACAACGCGCACTTCAGGTTCACGGGAATTGAAGGTGAAGCCCTAATCCTCAACCTAGACGAGAGGGGGATAGCAGCATCAACAGGCTCAGCATGCAGCTCAAAGAAGCTCCTCCCTTCGCACGTCTTGATGGCTATAGCGCTTGACGAAGTGCAAGCGCACGGTTCTCTGCGTTTAACATTAGGAAGAGAGAACACGAAGGAGGACGTAGAGTACGTACTCCAAGTTCTACCTGAGACGGTGAAGAAGTTGAGAGCGATATCTCCGCTGTGGGGCAAACCGATAGAGATACAGAAATGGAAGAAAGAGTTAGAAAGGGAGCCTCATATTCACTAGGTATACACGGGGAATAAGGGAACCGGCGCAATGCTAAACGTGGAAGAGGTTCGAAGTGACTTTCTCATCTTAAACTCTGGTGTAATCTATCTCGATAATGCGGCGACCAGCCTTACACCGGAACCTGTCATCCAGAAGATATTGGAGTACTACCATGAGTATCGAGCTAACGTGGAGAGAGGAATACACAGGCTCTCACAGAGAGCCAGTGAAGAATACGGAAGGGCAAGATCCAAGGTAGCGAAACTGATAAACGCGAAAAGGGATAACGAGATAATCTTCACGAAGAACACGACTGATAGCATAAACCTGATCGCGAACGGAATCGAATGGAGAAAAGGCGACAAGATAGTAACGACTTTGATGGAGCATCACTCCAACTTGATACCGTGGCAGAGGTTGAATCAACGAGAAGGAATCGACTTAGCCCTTGTAAAGCCTGATAGAGAGGGGAATCTCAACCTTTCAGAATTCGAATCGGTTATAGACGATAGGACCCGGCTGGTGGCTCTAACCCATGTTTCCAATGTCCTAGGCGTTATTACGCCAGTCGAGAAGGTTGCTCAAATAGCTCGTAGCCACGGGAGCCTCTTGCTCGTTGACGGTGCGCAATCGGTCCCGCACCTCGCTGTTGACGTGAGAAGAATCGGATGCGATTTTCTAGCTTTCTCATCACATAAGATGCTTGGACCAACCGGGATAGGCGTACTCTACATTCGGGAAGAACTGGAGGGCGAGGTGCAGCCGCAATCGATAGGAGGAGGCGGGATCAAAGAAGTGACTCGAGAAGAGTATATGCTCGCTGAGAGTCCAGCGCGCTTCGAGTCTGGGACACCGCCTATAGCTGAAGCCATCGGACTTGGAGAAGCAGCTGAATACCTCCGTCAGAAAGGGCTTGAGAACATAGAGACGCATGAAGAAGGTCTTGCAAACAGAATCTACAGGGAGCTTCAAACCGTAGATAGAGTTGAAGTCTACGGCCCAACAAACCCTAGCCATAGAGCTGGGATAGTCTCATTCAATATCGAGCAAGTTAACCCTCACGATGTAGCATTGGCACTTGACATCTCAGGCAATATCATGGTTAGATCAGGGCACCACTGCTGTAGACCTCTCATGAAAGAGGTGCTGGGTCTGAGAGAAGGAACAGTCAGAGCCTCAGTATACCTCTACAACACTATGCACGAAGTCGATAAACTGATAGAATTGGTTGAAGAGATCGCTCGAACGGCAAAGAATTAGCGCGCTACATGACGCTCGAAAAGTGCATAGCTGGCAGACACTGTTGAATTTATAATCTGTTCCCACTCGTATTTCCATGAGGAGAATATCGCTGGAAACCGGACATAGCTTCAATGCAGAAGAGTTCTATCTGAGGCAGACCGTCCTAGCGGAGTTAGGGATCGAAGGGCAGAACAGGCTTAGGCGATCGAAGGTTGCGGTCATAGGTTTAGGAGGGCTAGGAAGCGCTTCAACGCTTTACCTAGCGCTTGCTGGGGTGGGCTACATACGCCTCTTGGATCAAGATACCGTTGAGATGAACAATCTGCATAGGCAGATACTCTACACTTTGAGAGACTTGAAGTATCCGAAAGTTGAAGCGGCAGCGGAGAGGATTCGAGAGACCAATCCGGAAGTCGAGGTGGACCCACGTCCCGAGAACCTGAGAGAAGATAATGTGGATGAAATTGTTCGCGGTATGGATTGCGTCGTCGACGGCTTAGACAATATGCGAACAAGATACATTGTGAGTAGAGCATGCGTTAGAAATAATGTGCCATTCATCTTCGGCGGCGCGATCGGCTTCGAAGGAAACATCTCAGTCTTCCACCCTCCCGAGACACCTTGCCTTGAGTGCGTCCTTCCTAACTTGAATGATCAAAATATGCCAACCTGCGATGTCAGAGGAGTCCTAGGCGCGACCCCCGGAATAGTGGGAACGATCCAAGCGATGGAGGCCGTTAAACTCTTAGCCAAGATCGGTGAAACACTGAAGAACAAGCTACTGGTCTGTGACTTCAAAGACATGTATATTGCCGCGGTCGAGATCTATCGGAGACCAGACTGCAACATATGCGGAGGTCAAGCTTCCAAACCGGTCAAGCCGGAAGAAAAGCTCACTTGGCTCTGCGGAAGCAACACAGTCAACGTCAATCCTCCCTCCCCAATCGACGTCGACCTCGAAAGAGCGGGAGATGTGCTGAGTAAACATTTCACGATCGTTCTGAAGTCCTCGATCGTAGTCGTATTCAAGTATCAAGGCAACATAGAGGTCAGCCTATTCAAGTCTGGGAGAATGCTTGTAAAGAATGTCAAGAGCGAGGAGAACGCGTTGCACGTCTACAAGGAAACACTAAGGACCCTGGGAATACATGCTTATTAAGCGATTAACAGTGTTATAGAACTGCAGATAAGCCATGCGCCCACCATGCGAACTCGTAGTTCGAGACATCCTGCCCGCGTTCAGATCACTCGTCGCGAAGAAACTGATTGCTCAACATAACCTATCTCAAGTCGCAGCAGCCAAGAAGCTCAGCACGACGCAAGCCGCGATAAGTCAATACCTAGGCTCGAAACGTGGAGATAGAATGCTGAAAGAACTTGAATCCATGCCCAAGATAGAATCGACAGCAAGCAAGATGGCGGAATGGATTGCGACTGACAAGTTCTCCCCGATAGAAGCCATCGTAACATTCTGTAAGCTATGCGCGCTCATGAGAACGGAAGAATCTATCTGCAGCCACCATAGAGATTTGTCATCGGTTCCCTTAAGCTGCAGCATATGCCTCAAGCCCGAGAAATAGCCTACCTTCCGTAACAGTCATATTCCCCCATTATCAATTTAAGATTCGAAATCTAAGCGATTCAATCGAACAATAGTAGCCGGGAATCAGGCCGGGGTTGGCTTAGACGCCACCGAAGGCCGAACGGTTCAGGCGGCGGGCTGCAGAAAAACCTGTGGACACCCGCAGTATGTGGGTTCAACTCCCACACCCGGCTCCACAACTTAAATTTTGGAGCGTGTAATTCTCCTTTACCCTTTTAAGCGGCGCCAAGACAGAGTGTTT
>CAZHMI010000079.1:0-1611 GCA_964533795.1 uncultured Candidatus Bathyarchaeia archaeon | reverse complement strand
TTTGGAGCGTGTAATTCTCCTTTACCCTTTTAAGCGGCGCCAAGACAGAGTGTTTGGCGTCCAGTATGGTTGTAGATGAGCAGGATAAGAGGCTGTAGGAGCTTACAATCTCGATGGACGATTAGAAAGATCTAAAGAGAGATTTCTTTCGGGTATGGGTGAAGAAAGCCCCGACGCAGAGCATGGGGGACCTCTACTGTCTCATCCGTAGAACTGTAGTCTGCCTTCCGAGTGGGATTCATGAGTTCGTTTACAAACTCGTCTAAAGTCAATCCGTTCGCGTGAGCCGCCTCCTTGACACTCTTCGCTGTGCCCTCCCTGACTGTCAGAATGGATCAACCCTTCTCAAGCATGGACACATACTTGACGAAACATCCTAGTATGTTTATGTGAGGGGTCAATGCTCTTCGCTTTGATGTTTGATGAAGACGGCTGGCTCTCCTGAACGCGAGCGAAGTTACGGCACTTTTATCTTTGCAAATCTTTCCGACTCTGAATGTAGTTCTCCGCCTGTTGCCCAGTTTGTTTTAGGCGCTTCATAGATAATTATCTCTACGCCTTCTTTTGGGATCCCTATCTCCTCAAACACCTTGGTAATTCCTTCAACAATTCTCCGTTTACTCTCATTGCTCATGCCTGCCCAAACGGAAACCTGAACCACCGGCAAATTAATTCACCAATAAGATAGAGACGCTGTTGAGGTACTTTAAATGTCCTAATGAATTTGACATATCCACGATAGTCGCCGAATATTCGTGACCGGTCCGTAAGATAGGCATTCTCAGCTTTGACGAACACTTTCTTATCAGGAAGTAGAACCACTTCAGTCTGCTGAAGTCTCTTTCTAATTTCCCAGCTGATTTGGTAGAAATTCCTTGCTAGATATGCGTACAAATCTTCGTAGACTTTCGGGTCGAGAACAGTCTTCTGTTGACACAAATTGAGAAGATATAAGGCAACATCATCTGGCTTGGCAGTTGTCCTGATGCCCAAGTATGTTTCGATGTTTCCATATCTGTTGCTGTAACTAACGTAAGCTGCGACATCTCCGACCAATTTTGTCAGTTCTGGAAGATTGACATAAGGCTCATCCGGCTTTTTCAGGCCTTTGTTCGTAGGAATCCAAGCTATTCCCTTGAGACTTAATAGTTCTGCTTGCGCATCATACGTTCTGAACCGTAGCTCGATTGACTTCAATATTAACTCGATCTTTCGAACAAGTTCATCGTTTAGTCCAAGTTGGATGAGAGATCTTATGCGATTTACGAGATCGCTAATTCTGGGCTTTGACTCAACGCCAAGGAGCGATTGCAGAACCATTTCTCCGGGTCTGATCGATCAAGAGTCTTAACAACCGTAAGCAAAGGGAAATTGTTTTGCTGGCGTGGATGGAAATACATTCATCATCCAGATTCGGTTCTCTTCACTACATCGGTTCAATTGCTTTCTAGGAGGATCAGTTATTCGAAAATAGGTTAGATGTCAAGCTATTTTAAGGGGAGTATGATTCATCTTATGAGAAGTTTGAAAAACCGAATATATTCCAACAATCACTCTTACTGTTCGAATTCTAAATCGACGAGAAGGCGTCATCTAAGCATCGATGATAAC
>CAZHMI010000078.1:0-8434 GCA_964533795.1 uncultured Candidatus Bathyarchaeia archaeon | reverse complement strand
TGACAAATTCCATCTAGCAGAAAATGGATCAAAAATCAAATTTCTAAATTTGAGATCTAAGTTCTTCTGGAATGCCGAATCCGATGACTACTAAGGAATGAAATTCCCTTACTAATTGGCTCACGTAAGGCCTGTATAAGTGCAGAGGTTCCTTATCTTTTTCAAGGTCCTCAAACGGTAAGGTCGTCAAATCCAACATTTTCTTGACTGTGAATTCTTCGATTTTGCTTCCTGAGACAACGTAGACCGATTTTCCCAGGTCCATCCTCCTTAGTATTAGGAAGGGCAAATGGATCTTCTTGTGAAACTCTTTTGGAACGATCTTTGCGAGTTCCATCAGTTCCTTCTTCTTGAATGGGATTGGGCTTCCATCTATTGCCTCTACGCGAGGCTTGTCCTCTTCGAGCAGCTTTTCCAAGGTCTTTCGTTCGCGCGGAAGATGTGTGTTGAGTTTCCTTATCTCTTCCTTCAGAACGGTATGGAAAGCTCTCTCCAATCGGTCCTGAGACATGAAGCTCTATCTCTTCTTGAATATGGCTGATACCATTGCATGATCTTTATCGTATGGCTCTAATCGAACAGTGTCTCGAATCTCAAACTTCCTTTTCCTCATCTCATCAATCTCTTGCCTGAAGACTCTAGACGGTGCCATTGTAACATCTATGCTCCTAGATTTCACAGCCAGCATAGCTCCTCCTCCAGAATTTAAGTACATATCAGCATTATCAGCTAGGACCCTCGCCTGCTCCGGCTGCGCGATATCGCAGTAGATAGAGTCTACCTGTCCCACGATTGAGCGGTACTTTTCTGGAAACCTAGCGTCCGCTAGGATCGGGTAGACATTGGACCTATTCTCACACACATTATCGATAAGCTCTCTAATGGACCTTTGAGCAAACTCAACGCAGTAAATAACGCCTTTCTCACCAACTATGTCTGAGACATGGCTCGCCGTCGTCCCACTTGCCGCACCCAAGTAGAGAATCTTTCCTCCAGGAAAGATTGGAAGGAAATCAAGGGTTTTCAGTATAGCTGCGGCTAGCTTACTTCTATAAGGGTCCCAAATCCTATATTCCGTCTTTCCGGCCTTTACGAGCCTCTCGCCGTAAACAGCGTTTCCAGGACTCAGATTCTTAGTCGATAACCTTCTCACGCCATCTTCAAGGACTATCCAGTAGACTCCTTCGAACTTCTCATGAGACCTAGCCTCTCTTCTTCTCATGCCTTATCATCACTGGAGGAGCCTTGTACTTCTCCTTGATCTCCCCGAATTTCTTCTCCAAGTCCTTTCTAAGGTTGTCTCCTATGAACTCGCCTCCGAAAGCATCGATCCTCGAAGCGATCGCGAGTTTCCCGGAAAGTGCTCTAGCAATCTTTCCCCTCTGCCAACGAGGAGCTTGATGGATCGCTGCGTATTGAAAGATTATTCCATGCTTCGGTGGTCTAGCGCCTGTCTTCAAGGCTCTGAACAATGCTTTTTCCGCTCCCAACACTTGGAGCGTACTCGCAGGCATTTTAGCTAGGTTTTCCAGCCCGCCGGCGATGGATATCAATCTAGCGGCAAGTACAGATCCGAGGATCGCACTCATATTAGGAGCTACCTGCTTCATAACAGAGTCGACATACGCCTCAGCTTTCTCCCTAAACTTGAAGAGTTCCAATACGTCTCTACAGAAAGACCGGATCCACTCCAGATCTTCGTCGCTTATCTCAGCGCCTTTCGATCGACTCGCAGCTTCAGCAACTGCCCTCACCTTGTCCTTCGGCAGCCCCTCCTTCTCCAAGCTTTCCACTGTGAAGTTTCTCCTGTTACCCAGATCTGCTACCAGTCTGCAGTATGTCTCATGTTTGTCTATCAACCGGTCAAGCTCTGGGAGATGGAGCCCATACCATTCGCGCATCCGACCAGCGAAGAGGTTCAAAGTCTTGTCTAGGTCGTCTATCGCCCTTACAGCTTGTACCGCGTATAGGTCCCGCTTCGCGACAGCTACGGTTATTGCCATCCTTGTCAATTGCACAGTGACGTCTCGTAGAAACTTGCTGAAATCCTCTTTACTTCTAAAGATCTTCAGCTCAACAGCTAGAGTGGAAAGCTTCGGTCTGAACTTCTCAACCACTTTTGAAGGTCTCTCAACCTCAACCTCGAAACCTGTTTTCTCTCTAACTGCCCTAGCGATAGTCTCATTCTCGAAAACGAAGATGTCGTAGTCCATCTTCATCAATGTCTTCAAGAGGTTCGAGAGGTCTTCTATGATCTCCCCAGATTGGAGTTTACTCAGTTTCTCCGCCGCTCTAATCGGGTCTGACCCGAATACGACTTTCTCCACAACCTTTCCAGACTTGCTTAGAGCCAAGATGCCTAGCGGAGAATCTACAACATACGATTTCATTCCTTTTTACCTCAAGCCAATCATCAACCCCATGGTAACGGGGCTTCAGCGACCACTAACATTAATTTCCCAATGCACAATAAAGGTTTCCTTTGAGCGGCGTGACGATTGAAACCCGATCTTTCCGTTGATATCGCTGGATTAAAGTTGAAGAACCCGACTATACTGGCTTCAGGTATTCTAGGAATCTCCGGAAAGACTCTCAAACGCGTTGCCGATTCAGGAGCCGGCGCGGTAGTAACCAAGTCTTCTGGGATCGATGCGAGAGAGGGGTTCCCAAACCCGACGGTTGTCGAGGTCCCGTGCGGTCTGCTGAACGCCTTGGGTCTCCCGAACCCTGGCGCCCAAGCGATATGTGAAGAGATCAAGGAAGCAAAGGCAGCGAAGATCCCTGTGATAGCAAGCGTCTACGGATTCTCCAAAGACGACTATGTAGAAGCTACTAGGATCGCGGAAGAAGCTGGAGCTGACGCTGTTGAGCTGAATGTCTCCTGCCCCCATGTGAAAGAGGTTGGCGTAGAGATCGGTCAAAAAGAGGATCTTGTGGCTGATGTGGCATCGAGCGTCAAATCGAAAGTTCATATACCAGTGATAGTGAAACTATCGCCGAACGTCTCTAACATCGTCGCCATCGGCGTCGCGGCTGAGAGAAGCGGGGCTGATGCCTTATGCGCGATAAACACTGTTAGAGCGATGGCTATCGATATAAATGTCAAGAAGCCGATTCTCGGCGCGAAGATAGGTGGTCTCTCAGGACCCGCCATCAAGCCTATCGCTGTTAGATGCGTCTTTGAACTTTACGAAGCGGTTAAAATCCCGATCATAGGCTGCGGCGGGGTTACGGGGTGGCAAGATGCTGTTGAATTTCTTCTTGCAGGAGCGGTCGCAGTTCAAATCGGAACTGCCATTATGCATAAAGATCTTGCTGTATTCAAGGAGATTGAAAGCGGAATAGCAGATTACATGCGGGATGAAGATTTTCGAAAACTCGATGAACTTGTGGGTCTAGCACATCGAAGCTGAGAATCCTCTCCGCGAATAGACTATTCTCCCCCCGACCACGGTCATCTCAACGCGAACATCCTTGATTCTCTTCGGAGGTATTCGAGTAATATCTTCAGAAAGAACTACGAAATCCGCGAGTTTCCCTTCTTCAATCGAGCCTTTGCTCCGTTCTTCGAAGCTAGCGTACGCTGCATTGATCGTGAAAGCTCGTATAGCCTCATCGACATCAAGACTTTCTTCAGGCACTAACCCTCCCCTCGTTACAGCAGCATGGATCCCCAGAATAGGGTTCAAGATCTCGGTTGGGCAATCTGAACTTCCCGCGATCACTACGCCGCTTTTCATCAACGTTTTGAAAGGATAGACCAGCCTCGCTCTTTCCGCGCCGACTCTTTGAGGGATCCAGAAATCCGAGATAGTGAAAGTCGGTTGAATAGAAGCTATAACATCGAGGTCTTTCATCCGCTTGATTAGAGACCTATTTAGGACAGAGGCATGCTCGATCCTATGCCTGTGATTTTTTCTTGGAAATTGATTCAATGCATTTTCCAGAGCAATTAATGCGGATTCTAAAGCTCTATCGCCGATCGCGTGGATAGCAACTTGAAGACCTGATCCATGAGCTTTCTCGACGATACTGTTCAATTCATCTTGGCTGAAGATCATTATCCCCTTGTTTCCCGGATCGTCGCTGTAATCCTGAGCAAGCGCCGCGGTCCGAGCGCCCAACGATCCGTCGGCGAATATCTTGACAGGGCCTATCCTTAAGCAGTCGTCTCCGAACCCTGTCGTAACGCCTAGAGCTCTTAAACTCCCCAGAAGCTCTCTTGGAGGAAGAATGTTAAGCCTAAGAGGCAACCTGCCCCTTTTTCTCAAGGTATGTAACGCTGTTATCTCACTTGAGGAGTCGACCAAGCAATGAATCGAGGTTAAGCCGACCCTCACGGCATCTCTACATGCCGCTAGGATTGCGTCCTCCAGCTCTTTCAGGGTAGGTGCAGGAACAGCTTTCCATACTAGGTCTTGGGCGGATTCCCTTAAGATTCCAGTGGGCTCCCCAGTTTCAGGATCCCTATCTATTTGCCCTCCCTGTATAGGGCCTGTGTCCTTACTGATATTCGCGATTCTTAGAGCTGCGGTATTAACTAGACATATGTGCCAGCATACACGGGTTAGAACCACCGGGTTTTCTTTAGCAACCTCGTCAAGGTCGAATCTCGTCGGATACCTCTTCTCTTCGAATCTCTCTTGGTCCCAGCCGCGGCCTATGATCCAAGAACCTTTGGTTGATGCCGCAACTCTCCTTTCGAGTCTCCTCTTCAACTCGCTTATGGACTTGGCATTCCTTAGGTCAATCCATGTCTTCTGGAGCCCATACTTCACGAAGTGGACATGGCAATCTATGAGTCCTGGCAATACTGTATTTCCTTTCAGGTCCAGCACTAGTGTATCTTTTCCAACGGTTCTTGTTACGTCACGATTGCTTCCAACGCTTAGGAATCTCCCGTTCATGGTCGATAAGGACTCGACCCTAGGCTTCAACGGATTCATAGTGACGATATTTCCATTACCGAAGGCCAGTTCGGCACATCTTGGCATATCGCGATCACTCATTTTCAAGGCTCCTCTGTATGTAGCTCTAACAGTTTATAATTGTTTAGAACTCGATCATCGCAGAGAATCTTGTTGAAAGCTGTGCTGCGTCGCATCCGGAGAATTAGCATCATTCTCGGAAAACATCGCGATTTTCCTGAAACCTTCGTTTAAAATTGGTAGCGAAGCCTAGCTAGAGATTGACAAGAACCTGAAACCACTCTTCTCCACATCGCATTCGCGAATTGAGAAACTGCCTATCTCGATGGCTGAAAACTCTTGAAAAGGTTTTATCACCGAAACGCCAGAGACGATGACAACCCGAAGATGGAAGATTCTGATCCGCGTCGATGCGGAATCAGCGCCCTCCATCTTCACGATTAAACTCTGCTAGCTAGGTAGGAGGTGAGTCGTTTGGCGTACAAGATGATCAAGAATTGGGAAAGAGAGCCTAAAGAACCTCTAAGAGAGAAGATCAGTGGGATGATCGGTCATAGAACGCCTTTGAAGGAGAAAATCGCAATGTGCATCTACCGCTTGAAAACTCAGAAGACCAAGATAGCTGAATCAAGTGCAAGGATGCAGCAACGCGACAGAGACTACTTCAACAAGTGTGTTGCGGCTCAGATGGCCAAGGATTCCGCGCGAGCAGCCATGTACGCGAATGAATGCGCAGAAGTCAGAAAGATGGCAAAAACAACCTTACGCTGCGAGCTAGCTCTCGAACAGATAACTCTAAGGCTGGAGACAGTCGAAGAGTTCGGCGATCTGGCTGTTACAATGGGACCCGTTGTCGGCGTAGTCCAAGCTATAAAGAGTCAGATACAAGGCATCATGCCTCAAGTCTCGTATGAACTCGGCATGATCGGTGAAACCTTGAACGGCATGGTGGTCGAGGTCGGTGAAGCCACTGGAGCGGGCTACGATATTTCAACGTCCGGCGAAGAGGCTCAACGGATAATGACCGAAGCGAACACCATAGCTGAACAGAGGATGAAAGAGAGATTCCCAGAGCTACCTACTGCAGCACCGGCCGTGCCAACAGCACCATCAGAGCAGACAGGAATACCGCGATAGAGAAAAAGAACGATCGTCGCCTGCCCTACGCAAATTTTCCCTTTCTGAACTCTCTATTCTTACATGCGAAATTATGTCTTCTTTTTCTAATAGACCAAGCTTTCGTACCCAATTCTAAACCATTAACGAGACGCTAGTTCATTTCTATGAAAGTGTTCTGATGAGTTTCTGAATTGTTGATTTGTGGAACTTTGTCTCGTTTATTATAGAGTAGTAATATCCTCCATCCTCAGCGAAGCTTCTTAACGTCGTTAAGGCCTTCCAGAAATCTCGTCTTCCCAGACCGATCGTCCTTAACTTTGCTTCCCAACCTAGATCGTTCGTTAGCGCGAGTATTTCTTCGAAGTCGTTATTCTGAATGTAGGACATTGTAACTATTCCTACCGCGAGAAGCTTTCCGTGTAGATACTGTTTTCTAGTGAGGTACTCTACGTTGTAGGCAAAGAAGTGTTCCGACCCCTCTTGAGCTCTATCGGTTTGAAGTTTATTGGCTATCTCGGCATACGCAAGATAAAGTTCAACGATCGTTCTGACCCCTTCGTCGGTTACATCTCTTATGTCGAAGCGTCTTTGTACGAGTCTAGCGAGAATCGCTTTGGCCTTATCATAGTATCTTTCGTCGAATTTCTCTCTGCCTCGGCTTGATGCGAGCTTCCAGTCGTAGATAGCGGTATGGGATGAAAGTATGTCCCCGGCTCCATAGCGGACAAGTTCTTTCGGAGCTTGCCTGATCAAAGAGAAATCTACTATTATTCGGTCTATTTCTACATGCCCAATGTATCTGACCTTGCCTTTCTCTCTAATTCCAATCGTGTCGGTCACTGAGGCATCGCCCGACAAGATCGTAGGAACTTGTACGAGCCTTGCCTTCTTCTTCAATGCGATGTATTTCGCCAGATCATGAGAAGATCCTCCTCCGATGCCCGCAACCATATCAACAGGCGGCACAGTCTTCTCCAGACTCTTCAATGTCTCAAGCTGCATGTCTCGAACAAAGACGACAACCTCCGGCTTGGCGGAAAGTTTGTTCCTAACTAGATTCCAGGGAATCTCCATAGTGACGATAGCAAACCTCTCCCCCGGCTCAACTATCTCGTCAATAAGATCATCTCCATAAACGACATCAGGACGTTCCCAGTCCGGATTGTAGAATCTTTGTTCTGAATGCTTAACCCCCAACCGAGTCCACCGGCCTCGTATCTTTGAACAATACCTGACTAGAATAGTTTCGTCTTAACGGCTTTGAAGGCCTCCACGTATTCACCTAAACCTGTGAATAAGCCTCTCCATCTGTTTAGAGCTAATCCTGTCTGCTCCCAATAGGGTTGAGCAACCATTTGGGATCTATGCTCTCTTATCGCTTTCTTCTTCACTTCGATAATGTCTGTTATATCAACGAAAGCGTTAGGTTCGGGGAGAGGATAGAGAACTTCGTATGCGTATAGCTCAGATGCCCTCCAGATCTCCTTCCCAAATTCGGGGTAGTTTCCATACTGCGTCTTGAAAACAGCCTCTCTAACAAGATAGTATGTATTGATGTGATCTAGGTTGTCCTCTCCTCTCGGAGCCTCCCCATGATGAACGTAGACTCTGTCAGGCCTGAAAGACCTTATGGCTTGTCCTGTTCTGACCAGCGTATCATAGTTATATAGAAGGAAACCATCTTTGAAACGAAAGAACTCTACGTCAGCCACGCCAAGCACCTTGCAGGCGTCTATAGCCTCTTTCTCTCTGGTTCTCGAAAGCTCCTTCGGGTCGACATCAAGCGCTCCGCCACTTCCATCGGTCAAGAACACAACTTTGACTTCGTCGCCTCTTTGAGTGTGCTTGTAGATTGTTCCTGCCATACCTATCGACTCATCGTCCTGATGGGCCGCAAAAACCAGCACACGCATTCATAGACCTCCTTCTCAGTTTCTCTGCGCAGATCTAACTTAAGTATTGTTGCATTTCGATGGAAATTATTCAGCTAGCGGCAGAGTCACTGGGTTCATAGTGTGAATTGATTTCGCTACAGCCAGACTGGCTTCAAGTGATGCTCTCGAGTCTTCAGGAGTTATCGAGGGAGTCCTGTTCTCCTGAATGCATTTCACGAAGTGTTCTATTTCCTCGAAGTATCCGTCAGTCTTTGGCGGCTCAATCCTCAACGTCGATCCGTCTCTTGCGTAGAGCGTCAACGGAGGAGACATCCTATTGTCAAGAGTTAGGAAGCCTTCTGATCCATAAACTTCCAAACTTTGAATGAACGGGCACTCTATCGGCCTTACCCAGCTTGACGTGATCTCCCATACTTTTCCGTCTTTGAGTTTGAAGATCGCGAAGGCATGGTCCAGCGCGTCTACAGTCTTTCCAGCCAGTCTACCTCCGAC